>DATMJW010000032.1:0-6658 GCA_035553355.1 Gaiellaceae bacterium
GATCCTGGAGAGCTTCCCGGACGCGCGCAAGAAGTGGCAGAACGCGTTCCGGTACGTCCTCGTCGACGAGTACCAGGACACGAACCACGCGCAGTACCGCCTGCTCCAGCTGCTCGCGGAGCACCACCACAACGTCTGCGCCGTCGGCGATCCCGACCAGTCCATCTACGCGTTCCGCGGCGCCGACATCCGCAACATCCTCGAGTTCGAACGTGACTTCCCGGAGACGCGGACGATCGCGCTCGAGCAGAACTACCGCTCCACGAACGCGATCCTCGAAGCCGCGAACGCCGTGATCTCGCACAACAGCGAGCGGAAGGAGAAGCGGCTGTGGTCGGAGCTCGGCGAGGGCGACCCGGTGCGGGTGATCGAGGTCGAGGACGAGGGCGCCGAGGCGCGGTACGTCGCCGCGCAGATTGCCGCGCTCGTCGACGAGGGGTACGCGGGCGACGAGATCGCCGTCTTCTACCGGATGAACGCGCAGTCGCGGGTGCTCGAGCAGACGCTGCGGCTCTCGCAGATCGGTTACCAGGTGATCGGCGGCCCGCGCTTCTACGAGCGCGCGGAGGTCAAGGATGCAACGGCGTACCTGCAGGTGCTCGACAACCCCTCGGACGCCGTCTCGCTGCTCCGGATCGCCAACAAGCCGAAGCGCGGGATCGGCGACACGACGCTCGCGCGGCTCGTGACGTACGCGGACGCGCACGGGATCACCCTCTACGAGGCGCTCGGACATCCCGAGGAGGCGGGCCTCGCCACCGCGGCCGTGAAGTCGGTGACCGGGCTCAAGAACCTGCTCGACTCGCTTCGCTCTGCGGCGCAGGAGCTCGAGGTGCCGGAGCTCCTGCAGGCCGTCTACGACCGCACCGGGATGATCGAGGCGTACGAGGCGGAGCGGACGATCGAGGCGCGCGGCCGGATCGAGAACCTCGAGGCGTTCGTGGACGGCGCGCGCGAGTACACCCAGACGGTCGAGGAGCCGACGCTCTCCGGGTTCCTGCAGGAGATCTCACTCTATTCCGACCAGGACGCGCTCGCCGGGAACGAGAGCCGCGTCACGCTGATGACGATCCACAACGCGAAGGGGCTCGAGTTCCGGGCCGTCTTCCTCGTCGGCGTGGAGGAGGAGATCTTCCCGAGCGCGCGCTCGATCGAGGAGCAGGGGATCGAGGAGGAGCGGCGTCTCTTCTACGTCGGGCTGACGCGGGCGCAGGAGCGGCTGACGCTGACGCACGCGAGCTCGCGGCTCCTCTGGGGTCGGACGACGGCGAACCTGCCGTCGCGCTTCCTCGACGAGCTGCCGGACCGGCACGTGCACCGCGAGCGCTTGCGCGCGTCGTCGTGGCGCAACTACGGGAGCCCCGCGCAGACGCGGGACATCCAGCCGAAGGCCGAACACCCGGACCTCTCGACCGGCGACTCCGTGCGCCACGGCACCCTGGGCGAAGGCGTGATCGTGCGCATCGAGCCGGGCGGCGTCGTCACCGTCCGCTTCGCGAACGACGGCAGCGAGCGGAAGCTGATGCTCGACTACGCGCCGCTCGAGAAGATCGCGTAACCGCCGCTGTAGGATCGCGCGCGTGCCGTGGTACCTCTTCACCGTTCCGACGCCGACCCCGGACGGGCAGACCGCGGAGGATCTCTACCGCAAGCGGCTGACGTGGATCACGCCCGAGATGCAGGCGAGCGCGCGCGAGCACGGCTGCCGCTTCCACCGCGCGTGGCACGCGCACGACGGGTCAGCCTTCCACGCCGTCGCCTTCTGGGAGACCCGGGAGGGGGCGAGCGCCTTCTTCAAGGAGTGGGAAATCGAGGACGAGCCGGGCGAGGTGGCTGTGCGACTCGACGGCGACGTGGGTCTCGTCCCCGTTCCCTGACGTGAGCTGGGAGATCCGCACCGTCCGCGACCTCGCGGAGGCTCGCCACGCGATCGGCGCGATCGGCCACTACTTCGGCGGCTGGCCGGCCGACGAGGAGGCGACCGAGCGGTTCACGAGGAACCTGCCGCTCGACCGGCTGCACGCCGCACTCGACGACGGCGCGATCATCGGCGGTGCCGGCTCGTTCCCGTTCCGGCTCTCGACGCCAGGTGGCGACGTCGCCTGTGCCGGCGTCACGGTCGTCGGCGTCCTGCCGACGCACCGGCGCCGCGGGGTCCTCTCGAGCCTGATGCGCGCGCAGCTCGACGACGTCCGCGGGCGCGGCGAACCGATCGCGGCGCTGTGGGCGTCCGAGGAGGCGATCTATCGCCGCTACGGCTACGGCGTCGCCGCGCTCGCGACCGAGATGACGCTGCCGCGGCCGTACCACCTGCTGCGGGTGCCCCCGCGCGACGACGTCCGCGTCCGGCTCGTGCCGCTCGAGGACGCAGCCGCCATCGTCCCCGCGATCTACGAGCGCGTGCGCGCGCGGACGCCCGGGATGCTCTCGCGCACCGAGACGTGGTGGGAGACGCGCATCCTCGCCGACCCGCCCGACCGCCGCGAGAACGGCGCGCAGAAGAACTGCGCGATCCTCGAGCGGGACGGCGAGCCGGCGGGGTATGCCCTCTACCGCGTCGTGACGAAGTGGGAGGGACCCGCAAACGTCGGCCACGTGACGGTGATGGAGGCGGTCGCAGAGGAGGGTGTCGAGCTCGATCTCTGGCGCTTCCTGCTGGGCGTGGACTGGATCGCGTCGTACCGCGCGCCGCACCTGCCGGTCGACCACCCGCTGCTGCACGGGCTGACCTACCCGCGCCGCGCGCAGCTGCGCGTCTACGACACGCTGTGGGTTCGGATCCTCGACGTGACGGCGGCGCTCGCCGCGCGGCGCTACGGCTGCGACGAGCCGCTCGTGCTGGAGCTGACGGACGAGCTCTTTCCGGACAACGCCGGCCGGTGGCGCCTCGCCGGCGGCACGGCCGAGCGAACCGAGGACGAGCCCGACATCGCGCTCGCGGTGAACGAGCTCGGGTCGCTCTACCTCGGCGCCTTCGGCGCGTCGGAGCTCGCGCGCGCAGGGGTCGTCCGCGAGCTGCGCGAGGGGGCGCTCGCGCGCGCCGACCGGCTGTTCGCGTCGCCGCGGAAGCCGTGGTGCCCCGAGATCTTCTGACGCCGTAGTGGGCGTCGACACCGCCCTCGGCAGCATCCTCGCCGCGTTCGGCCTCTCCGGTGCGGCAGGGCTCAACCCGTGGCTGCCGCTCTTCGGGAGCGCGCTCCTCGCGCGGCTCGACCTCGTCGACCTCGCGGCGCCGTTCGACGAGCTCGCGACCACCCCGGGGCTGATCGTCCTCGCGCTGTTGACGATCGCCGACTTCGTCGGCGACAAGATCCCGGTCGTCGACCACGTGCTGCATGCAGCGGGCGCCGCGGTGGCGCCTGCGTCGGGCGCGATCCTCTTCGCCGGCCAGAGCGGCGCCGAGACGGGGCTGCCCACGCTCGCCGCCGTCGTCCTCGGCGCGCTTACGGCTGGCTCCGTCCACGCCGGGCGCGCCGCAGTGAGACCCGTCGCGACGGCGTCGACGGCGGGTCTCGGCAACCCTGTGGTGTCGCTCGTCGAGGACGTCGCGTCGGCGGCTCTCGCCGTCGCGGCGTTCGTCGTCCCCGCCGTCGCGGTGCTCCTCCTCGTCCTGCTCCTCGGCGCGCTCCTCTGGGTGCGGCGGCGCTTCCGCCGTCGCTAGCGGCGCAGGCGCAGCTTCCGAAGCGCGGCCTTCGCCGCGATCGCGCCCGGGCCGCCGTGGACACCGCCGCCGGGATGCGCCGACGCCGACGCGAGGTACAGCCCGCGGATCGGCGTCTCCGGCCGCCCGAGTCCCGGCACCGGCCTGAAGACGAGCTGCTGGTGGATCTGCGCGGTGCCGCCGTTGAGCGAGCCGCCACGGAGGTTTCGGTCCGCCTCTTCGAGCCGCTCCGGCGTCCACACGAAGCGTTTGCGGATCAGGTCGCGGAACCCCGGCGCGAGCGCCTCGACCCGCGCCTCCATCCGCTCCGCGAGGTCGCCGGCGTCGGCGCCCTGCGGGAGGTGCGTGTACGCCCACGCCGTCTCCTTGCCCTCCGGCGCGCGCGTCGGGTCACCCATCGAGTACTGCCCCATCACCAGGAACGGGTCGCGCGGCACGAGCCGGCGCGCGAGCTCGCTCGCGGTGACGCTGAGCTCGTCGACGGAGTCCGCGATGTGGATGACGGGCGCGCGCCGGGCTTCCGGCGCCGCCCACGGGATCGGCCCGTCGAGCGTCCAGTCGATCTTGAAGGTCGCAGGGTCGAGCTCCATCTTCCGGATCCCGGCGAGCACGCGCGCCGGGACGTGCTCGCGCGGCAGGAGCTCGAGATAGAGCGCGACGGCGTGCACGTCCGCGAGCACCGCCTTCGCCGCACCCACCTCGCCCACCGTCGAGCGGACGCCGACGGCGCGCCCGCCGCGGACCAGGATCTCGTCGACGCGCGCGTCGCAGGACACGCGGCCGCCGCGCTCCTCCAGCCGTCGCACGAGCGCCTCCGTCAGCTTCCCCGCGCCCCCCTCCGGGAACGGGTAGCCGACGGTCTGGCCGAGGCAGCAGAGGAACCAGCCGAAGAAGCCGCTCACGGGCGACTCGGGCAGCAGGTCGGCGTGAAGCGCGTTCCCCGCGAGCAGCCGCTTCCCGCCCGCTCCCTCGAAGTGCTCGTCGCCCATCCGCCGCACCGGCAGGACGCTGAAGCGCGCGAAGTCGATGAGGTCGCGCCGCAGCCGCAGCGCCATCGCGAGCCCCGGCCGGACCGGTGGGAACGGCGTCGTCAGGGCGCGCAGGAACGGCTTCTCGATCGCGGCGTACCGTCCGAACAGGCGTCGCCACGCGTCGCCGTCGCCGGGTGCGAACGCGTCGAGCGACGCCGAGGTCTCGTCGAGGTCGCGCGAGAGGACGGCGCACGTCCCGTCGGCGGCGGGGTGCGCGAGGACGAGCGGGCCGTGACGCCAGCGGAGGCCGTGCCGCTCGAGCTCGAGCGCCCGCATCACCGGCGACGCCGCCGCGAGCGGGTAGAACGAGCTGAAGGCGTCGTTGACGAACCCGGGCTCGACGTGCTCGCCGCTCCTCACGGCGCCGCCGGGCTGCTCCTGCTCCTCCAGCACCTCGACCGACCATCCGGCGTCGACGAGCAGGTTCGCGGCCACGAGGCCGTTCGGGCCGGCCCCGATGACGACGGCGTCGGGCATGAGCGATGGGTAGCCGCGCGGCGTTTCCGGCAAACGGGAGGGGGAGACACGGGGTGCGTGGCTGTGAACACGATCGAGATCGCCGCGCCCCCGGAGACCGTCTTCGACGTGCTCGCCGACCCTGCGCTCTACGGCTACTGGGTCGTCGGGGCGCGCGTGATCCGTGGCGCCGACGACGGCTTCCCGGCACCGGGCACCCGGCTCCATCACACGGTCGGGGTTGGGCCGCTGTCGCTCCGTGACCACTCGACGGTGGTCGAGAGCGAGCGGCCGAAGCGGCTCGTGCTCGACGCCAACCTGGGGCCGATCGGGAGCGCGCTCGTCACCCTCGACCTGATCGAGAACGACGGCGGTACGCGCGTCGTGATGACCGAGCGCGCCTCGCGCGGCATCCCCGCGCGGCTCGCGCAGCGCGTCGGCGACGCGCTCCTGCGCGGTCGGAACACCGTGTCGCTCGAGCGGCTCAAGGAGCTCGCGGAGGGCCGCGCGCGTGGCTGAGCGGGCGATCCTCGTCACGGGCGCGACCGGCCACATCGGGTCGCACCTCGTGCGGGAGCTTCAGCGCGAGGGGCGCCGCGTGCGCGCGCTCTCCCGCAGCAGCTCCGGCGAAGACACCGTCGAGACGGTGCAGGGAAACGTCCTCGACCGCGGCTCGCTGACCGCGGCGCTCGAGGACGTGGGCGCCGCGTACTACCTCGTCCACGCACTTGCGTCCGGCGGGGGTTTCGGCGACGAGGAGCTGCAGGGAGCACGCAATTTCGCCGACGCCGCACGGGAGGCGGGCGTCGAGCGCATCGTGTACCTCGGCGGCCTCGCACGCGGCGAGAACCTGTCCGACCATCTCCGCGCACGGCAGCAGGTCGGCGAGATCCTTCGGTCGTCCGGCGTGCTCACGATCGAGTTCCGCGCGTCCGTCGTGATCGGCGAGGGGAGCGCCTCGTTCGAGCTCGTCCGCGGCCTCGTCGACTACCTGCCCGCGCTCGTGCTCCCGAGCTGGATCGAGAACGAGTGCCAGCCGATCGCGCTCGACGACGTCGTCGCGTACCTCGTCGCCGCCCTCGACGTGCGCGTCCCCGGCAGCGCCGTGTTCGAGATCGGCGGCGCCGACCGGATCACGTACCGCCGCCTGCTCGAGGAGTACGCGCGCGCAGCGGGGCTCGACCGGCCGTCGATCGCGCTCCCCGCGATCCCGCTTCCCTTCTCGAGCTGGCTGACGTCGGTCGCGCCGGAGCAGGTGCGCGTGTGGGCGAAGCTCGCGGACAGCCTCCGCTTCGATTCGGCCGTGGAGGACGAGGCGGCGCTGCACGCCTTCGACGTGCGGCCGCGTGGCGTCCGCGAGGCGATTCGCGCCGTCGTCCCCGTCTCGGCGACCTAGCCGGAACGGCTGCTACCCTGCCGCGCCGATGCGGCAGTTTCTTGGCGCAACCTGCGCCTTCCTCGTCATGCTCAGCTTCGCGCCGGCCGCGCACGCGGTACCCGACGGCGACCT
>DATMJW010000033.1:0-4144 GCA_035553355.1 Gaiellaceae bacterium
TGAAGGGCGAGCACCGGATCACGGCCACCGCCGACTCGGGCGCCGCCGCGGCCGAGACCGACGAGGGCAACAACTCGGCGAGCCGCACGGTCAGCGTGAAGGGCAACAAGGTGCAGAACGGCTCGTTCGAGCAGTCGTCGAGCGGCACGACACCCGACAGCTGGTCGAGCTCCGGCACGACGAGCTACGAGAGCGGGGGCAGCGACGGTCAGCGCAGCGCGGCCGCCGGGCCCGGCGGGACGTGGACGTCGGCGCCCGTCGCCGTCACACCCGGCGCGGCCTATGTCTTCTCGGTCGACGTCGCGGGCGCGGCCGGAACGGCGACGGTCGAGCAGCTCTCGGCCGCGGGGACGGTGCTCTCCTCGCTCCCGCTCGTGTTCGCGGAGACGCCTGCGGGGGTCTTCTCGACCGTGACTGCCGGCGTGACGGCGGTCGACGGCGCGACGCAGGTGCGGATCCGGCTCGCGGGGTCGCTCGCAGGCACCGCTCGCTTCGACAACGTCTCGCTGACGGAGAGCTAGCCGCGGAGGAGGCGGGAGCCGGCAACGCGCCGGCTCCCGCCCACTCACTCTTCCTCACAGCCGGCGCGCGTTCGTGCGCGGTGCGGCCGGTCTACGGGAGGCGTACCTCGACCGGCCGGTTCGGGTCGCGGATCTCGAGCAGGAACGAGAGGTCGGCGCCCACGACGTCGTCGCCGAGCGCCTCGCGCAGCTCCTCGGGGACGTCGACCCCGAGCGAGACGTCGAGCGCGAGTCGCCGCAGCAGGCGGTCGTCCTCGCCCGTCAGGAGCTCGAACTCGGCCGAGTCGACGGCCTCCCGCAGGCGCTCGGCATCGGACTCGTCGAGCAGCGCCGGCTCCGAGCCCTCGAGCGCGGCGGACGCCTGCGCCAGCCCGTTCGCGACGGCGACGAGGTCGAGCTCCCCATCGATGCGATCCGTCCCGTCGGGGCCGTCGGAGAGCTCCGGGTCGACGAGCCAGCTCTCGATGCGCAGACGCTGCGCGGCTGCGGCGGGGCCGTCGTCGCCGCCTGTCGCGCCGCGGAGCTGCGCGAACGCCGCCTCGTCGAGCTCGATCCGGCGGCCGCGCGACTCGACGACCGCGCGCTCGCCGTCGGAGACGAGCCGCACCGTCTCGCTCTCGTCGCCGCGGCGCTGCGCGTACTCGACGTCGAGGACCGGCAGCGCTCCCTCCTCCGGTAGCGCGAACCGGCCGTCGATCGTGAAGCCCCACGTCGCCCCCTCTCCACGCGGATCGAGCTCGAGCTCGAGCGTCAGGTCGCCGCTCCGGATCGAGCCGAGCTTGTCCGCCGTCTGCTGGAGCGCAGGCCCCGCCGGCTCCGAGCCGGTGGCGCACCCGGCCGTGACGAGCGCGGCCGCGACGAGCGCGACGATCCGGCTCACGGCGTCGTCTGCGTCGTCGCCGGCTCGGTCTGCGTCGTCGCCGGGGACGCGGTCTGCGTCGGCTGCGTCGTCGTCGTGCCCGTCGTGCCGGTGCCCGTCGTGCCGGTGCCCGTCGTGCCGGTGGTCGTCGTGCCGGTGGTCGTTGTCGGCGGCGGCTCGGCGCTGCCGCCTCCGCCGGTCGTCGCGGTCCCCCCCGGAGGCGCGGGCGGAGCGGGCCGCTCCTCCGACTCCTCCTCGTCGCCCGGATCCTCCTCGTCGGCGCCGCGGCCGCCGGCCTTCCGGCTGGGCACGACCTCCGTCCGCAGGATCTCCCGGATCCGGGCCGCGAGCGCCTGCGTCCGCCGGTGGAACTCCTCGAGCGTGTAGTCGTCCTTCTTCAGCGACCGCAGCTCCTTCAGCACCTCGCGGAGCTCCTTCTGGCCGCGGCCGGTCAGACCGCCCGTCTCGTCCTCGATGCCGACGACGAACTGGAACGCCGTCGCGAAGGTCTGGCAGAGCGTGCAGCCGTCGTTGTATGCCACGGCCAAGTTCACGGGCGTGACCGTCTCCGGGGAGCCGACCACGAAGACGATCTGGACGGCGATCGCCGTCGTGCGGCACTCGGTGCAGCTCGCGTACGCGACGGCGGCGTTCTCGTTGTCGACCACTTCGCCCAGCACCTTGCGCAGCGAGAAGGCGAACCTGAAGAGGTCGGATCCGTCCTTCGTGTTGACGGCGACGGCGTAGTTGTCGTCGTCGCCGCCGGTCTGCGCCTGGGCGACGCCCGGCGCGCCGACCGCCGCGGCGAGGGCGGCGAGGAGGAGTGCGAGCTTCCGGTTCATGGTGCGGTCGTCTCCGTCCCTTCGGTCGTTGTCGGTGTCGTCTGCGCCGGCGTCGTCTGCGCGGGCGTCGTCTGCGCAGGGGCCGTCTGTGCGGGCGTCGTCTGCGCCGGCGCCGTCGAGGTGGTCTGCGTCGCCGTGGTCTGCGTCGCCGTGGTCTGCGCGGGCTGCGTCGCGGTGGGCGACGTCCGCGCCTGCGTCGTCGTCGCGGAGCCGGTCGTCGTCTGCTGCCCGTCCTGCGGCGCCTCGCCGCCCGAGCCGCCGGTACCCGCGCTGCCGCCGGCCGGCTGCTCCTCGTCCTGCTCCGCCGGCAGCGGCGCCTTCCCCGAGCGCACGGTCGGAGCGCCGCCGAGCTCGCTCTCTCGCTCTTCCGTGAGAGCCGGGCGCCCCGTCGGCACCGCCGAGAGCTGGCGCACGCCCGCGAGGACAGTGCCGCGCTCGCCCGGCTGGATCGGCTTGTACTCGCCGTTCGGCAGGAGCACGTACGCGCTGATACCGGCGATCGCGGCTGACGACGCCACGACGAGCGCCCGCCGGAGCGGCGCGCCCGCGGACCAGCTCCATGCGCCGTCCCCGACGCGCCCGACGACGCGCGTCACCGTGTAGGTCGCACCGGCGAGCGGAAGCACGAGCGCGAGCGCCTGCACGGTGCCCCCGAGCACGTTCAGCGTGCCGCCCTCCCCGATCCGGTCGAGCTGGACGCCGAGCGAGTCCCACGCGGTCGCGATCATCCGCGGCGCGTTGAACACGAGCATCCCGAAGACGAAGAGCAGCACCGGGATCAGGAAGAGGACCCAGGCGAGCGTCACCCGCCGAACCCACGGCTTCAGGGCGTCGACCTCCGGCTCGTTCTCGCGCCCGGGAACGGCACTCCGCAGCGTCGGCTTGATCCGGGCGAACATGTCCGGCACGCCCGTCAGGTCGCTGAGGATGTAGTAGCCGTCCAGGCGCAGGAACGGCAGGAACTGCTGGAGGATCTGCATGTGCTGGACGATGATCAGCACGAGCAGCGGCTCGAAACGGGTCACGGCGTACGCGGCGGTGATCGCCAGCACGAACACGCAGTTGAAGTAGACGCCGCCGAGGTCGGTGCGCAGCCGCCCTGCGCGGTCGAGGCGGTAGGCGTCGGTGACGTCGGTGTAGAAGGCGGGCCAGACGATGTAGATGCCCGCGCCCATCACACCGGGCTCGGCGCCGCCGTACCGTGCGGCCGTCGCGTGGCCAATCTCGTGCAGCACGGTCGCGATGACCACGAGCCCGAGCACCATCAGGAGCAGGATCGGGTTGTACGCGAGCTCGCGCAGCGGCTGGGCGACGCCGTGGAAGAAGAAGAACCAGATGTCCACGGCGACGAGCGCACCGAGGACGAGCGCGATCGCGAGCGGGTGGAAGAGGGGGTAGAAGATCGTGGTCAGCGCGCGCGTCACGCCCTTCGGCACGAGCGCCGCGCGGAACTTCAGCGCGAGCAGCGGGTCGACCTTCTCGATCTGAGGGCTCGACCCGTCTGCGTTCTGGAGGATCCCGAGCGGCCGCAGCTTCTCCTCGACCAGCATCCGCGCGTCGTCGGGCCCGACGTCCCGCTGCGCCGCCTCCGAGAAGCGCGCGGCGATCTCGTCGTAGCCGCGGCGCCCGTCGATCTGCTCCGCGAGCAGGTAGAGCAGCTTCGGCAGCTGCACCATCTGCCCGTCCTCGCGCCGCGCGATGTACGGCGGGTCCTCGAAGCCGGACTCCTGGTACTCGCCGACGAGCTCGAGGCCGTCGGCGAGCCGCGGCGGCTCCGCGGCAGGCGCGGCGCCGTTCTGTTGCGGGCGCAGGACCTGCGTCTTGTCGTCGGTGGTTGCGATCGTCGTCTCCCGGGGGGGGAAGGGAGGGCGGTGGTCGCCGCCCTCCCTTCCCCCCCCGGGAGACGACGATCGCAACCACCG
>DATMJW010000034.1:0-3361 GCA_035553355.1 Gaiellaceae bacterium
CGTCGAGGCGCTCGAGGACACGAACGAATCGGTGCTCTCGCACCGGCAGAACGACGTCCTGCGCGTCCTGACGGTGTTCAGCGCGATCCTGCTCCCGCTAACGCTGATCGCGAGCGTCTTCGGCATGAACGTCGAGTACCCGGGTGAGGGAACGGCCGCTGCCTTCTGGGTCATCTCGACGGGGATGCTGATCCTGATCGCCGGGATGGTGTCGTTCTTCCGCTGGAAGCGCTGGCTCTAGAGAGACGCACGGCACGGAACCGGGCGTGACCAGCGGCTACGTAGCGTAGGCGTGCGCTCACCGAAGTTCCGACTCCGCAGCGCCGCCGACAGCACGTTCGTCGGCCGCTCGGTCGAGGGCCGCGCGCCGAACGGCCGGGCGTCGCCGCGGGTCGAGGACGACGTCCCGCGCCGCTCGCGCTCCTGATCCGCGTATCGCGGCGGCGTCGGGCGCTTTGCGGGGCCGAGTGCTTGCCGCACGCGGCCGCATCGGATGTCTAACGCGGACCGCGCGGAGGCGTTCGCGCCGCATCGTCGCTGCGCGGCTCGTCGTCGCGGACGATCCGTTGAGCATCCGCGAGCGCCTCGCGCAGCTCCTGCTGGAGATCGGGTGAACGCGACTCGCGGAGGGCGCTCCGCAGCTCCTCGATGCGCGCGACAACCCGCTGACGATCTCGTTCGCGATCTGAAGACACAGGCTACCCCCCGCCACGGCGCGTCCCGAACTGGTCGACCTTAGCCTTTTCCTGGCCAAGCTGTCAACCTCGGCTCAACCGGGCGGCTCGCCGTCTAGGGGGTCGAGTCACGTCCCGACGCCTCGCCGCGCAACCCGACGCGGCGGGGATCCACCCTCGCCGCAAGCTCGCCGGCGACGCCGAACTTCTCCACCACCCAGTAGCGATCCGTCTCCTCGACCAGATACTCGATTCGGCCGTTGAAGTGCTGCTCCGACGGTAGAACCGCGAACCGCATCGGCTTTGCGCGTACTGCCTCGTACTCGTCCTGTGTCAGTTCCATTCGGTCGGTGCACGTGTCGACGTAGCACTCGCAGATCCACTCGCTCAGCGGGAGGATGCTTCCGAAGGTCTCGTTGATCTGCTTCACACGCTCGTTCACGTCGCGGAGGATCGACTGGGTCCGCGCTCCGCGTGCCTGCTCCTCTAGTGCCTCGTCCATTTCCGCTCCTGAACCTGTCGTCGAGGTGACGCGGAGGCGGCCCCCGCAGAGCTCGCCGATCAGGCGCACACACGAGAGAGACAACGGGCACAGAAGGATCGCACCGCGGTTGCCACCAATAGTAGCCGCAGTCGCGCGTGGTCCCGGTTGCGCCAAATCGCGTGCCGTTCCGCCGAGACCGCAAACTCGGCACGTTTTTGGCGAAGTTGTTTCGTCCGCGCCGGCTCGGGCATCCGACGCCCTCCGCAAGCGAGCAGAGAGGGGTCAGAGATGCAGATGGAAGACCTGAGTGGGCTGCGTGGTTCCCCGGCGTTCGACGCCCAGGGCGAGCCCGTCGGCGTCGTCGAGGACATCTTCGTCGACCAGCAGACGAGCCGGCCGGAGTGGATCCGCCTCGGCGGCGGCGCGTCGGCACTCGTGCCGGTGCAGGGCGCGCAGCAGCGCGACGAGGGCATCATGCTCGCCTTCCCGCGCCAGCAGATCGAAGCCGGCCCGAGCATCGGCGGCGACGAGCTGTCGATGGACGACGAGGCCGAGCTCGCGGCCTACTACGGCCTCGACTACACGACCGCACCGTCCGAGACGGGGCTCCCGGACGGCGCGCCGCAGACCGACCAGGCGCCGCAGCCGGAGGGAATGTCCGTGACCCGCTCCGAGGAGGAGCTCGCCGTCGGCAAGCAGAGCGTTCAGACGGGGCACGTCCGACTCCGGAAGTGGGTCGAGACGGAGCCGGTCGCGCTGGACGTGGAGCTCCGCCAGGAGGCCGTGCGCGTGACGAGCGAGCCGATCGACCAGCCGGTCGCCGACGCGGCGATCGGCGAGGAGGAGATCGAGGTCGAGCTCCGCGGCGAGCGGCCGGTCGTCGAGAAGCAGGTCGTCGCGAAGGAGCGGATCGGGCTCGAGAAGGACGTCGAGGTCGAGCACACGACGGTGCGCGACGAGGTCCGGCGCGAGCGCGTCGAGCTCGACGGCGACCGGTAGGGACATCGAGGCACGCCGGGGGCTTCGCAGAGGGCGGAGCCCCCGCATCCGATCAGGGGGTTCACATGGGACGCAAGACGAAGCACCACGTGCGACACGACGAGGCGACGCGCGTCGTCCGCGACGCCGACGTGCCGCTGACGCGCGACGCGGGCGGCGACGCCGACGTCTCGCGCGTCTCCGTCGAGTCGACCGGCATCCACACGCGGCACGCGTTGGACGACAGCGGCGTCGACGCGGCGCACGAGCGTTTCGGGGGCATCGACGTCCCCGCCACGCTCGTCGGCATGCTGACCGCGCTCGCCTTCCTCGTTCTCTTCGGCGGGCTCGTCGGTGCGGCGATCGGCGCGATCGGATACGGCACCGGCGTCTCGGGCAACGAGGAGGAGCTCGGTATCGGCGCGCTCGTGGGCGGCCTCGTGTCGCTCTTCCTCGCGTACCTGCTCGGCGGCTGGACGGCTGCGCGCATCGCGCGCTACGACGGCCTCCGAAACGGCCTCATGACGGGCGTCTGGACGCTCGTCCTCGGGGCGCTGCTCGGCGGCCTGGGCGCGTGGGCCGGGGCCGAGTACAACGTGCTCGCGAACGTCGACCTGCCGAACTGGTTCTCGCGCGAGACGCTGACGACGAGCGCGATCGTCAGCGCCGCCGTGGCGGTCGGGACGATGCTCCTCGCCGGCGCGCTCGGCGGGAAGTGGGGCGAGCGGTACCACCGCCGTGCGGACGCGACGATCGCCGCCGCACGGCCGGGCGGCATCAGCCACGACGCACGCGAGCGGGTGGTTCGCCGGTGAGCACACGGGACGAGCGGGCGCTGGTCCGGCACGAGGAGGAGCTCCGCGTCGGGACGGAGGAGCACGTCGTCGGCGCGGTCCGCGCGCACAAGCGCGTGGAGATCGACCACGTCGAGCACGAGGAGACGCGGTCGACGGAGTACGGCGAGTGGGAGCGGGCGCCGGCGAACGAGCGCGACAGCGGCGAGATCGAGACGCTCGCGGACGGCTCCGTCTCGATTCCCCTGCTCGAGGAGCGGCTCGTCGTCCGCAAGGAGGTGTTCGTCCGCGAACGCGTGATCCTGCGGAAGAACACCGTCGTCGAGCGTGAGCAGATCCAGGCGCAGCTGCGGCGCGAGGAGCTCGAGCTCGACGCCGACCCGGCGGTCGACGACCGCATCACGCGCGACAGCGGCTGACGCTCGCCGAAC
>DATMJW010000035.1:0-2299 GCA_035553355.1 Gaiellaceae bacterium
TACGAGCACCTCGGCGCGTGGTGGAACAACGCGGAGTTCGTGCAGCGTGCGTTCGGCGGCCGGATCGAGGACGTCGAGACGATGCGGCGCGCGTCGCAGTGGCTCCAGTACGACGGCCTCCGCTACGCGGTCGAGGCGCAGCGGCGGCGTTGGCCCCGGTGCAGCGGGACGCTCCCGTGGCAGTTCAACGAGTCGTACCCGAACGCGTGGTGCACGAGCGCGCTCGACTGGCACGGCGAGCCGAAGCCGGCGTTCTACGGCGTCGCACGCGCCTACCGCGGCGCGCCCTCGGCGAGGTTCGCGACGTGCGCCTGGGGCGGCGAAGAGGTGTTCCGCGCCGAGGTCTCGGCGCCGGCGCGCCTCGTGGACACGGACGGCGCCGTCGTCGCCGAGTCCGGCGCCGGGGTCGTCGAGATCCCCCTGCGCGACGTCCCGACCGACGTCTTCCTGCTCGACCTCGACGGCGGCGCGAACCGGTACGTCTTCACGAAGACGCACGACCTCGCGCCGCTCCTCGACCTCCGCTCGACGCGGCTCGAGGCCTCCGACTGCGGCGGCACGCTGACGCTCGCCAATGCGGGCCCGGTCGCGGCGATCGGCGTCGTCGTCGAGGGACTCGTCCTCTCGGACAACGTGCTCGACCTGCTGCCGGGGGAGTCGCGGGAGCTCGAGGTGGTCGGGCGGCTCTACGAGCCGCGCGTGGAGGGGTGGAATGCTCGCGTGTAGCGGGCTCGCGTCCGACGGCTCGCCGGTGCCCGGGTTCGGGTTCGACGGCGAGCGAACCGTCACGTACACGGGGAACGAGCCCGTCGAGGCGTCGGTGCGGCTCTCGCTCGAGCTGCCACCGACGGACGATCCCGCCTGGCTCGTTCCCGGTGTCTTCTACGGCGAGAACAGGCCCGAACGCTGCACGCGGCTCTTCCCGCGCTTCACCGCCGGGCGGGCGGACGTCGCGCGGATGGAGTCCGACGCCTGGTCGTTCCGCGCCGACCGCTGCGCCACCCCCGCCGTCTTCGCCCGCGGCGGCGGCCTCGTCACCGAGGAGACGACGCCGGTCGGGCAGGCGGGCGTCGGCTTCGCGCTGCGCGACGGCCGCGCAACGATCTGGCTCGACTTTCCCTACCGGGAGGAGCCGCTCGCGTACGACGGCTCCGAGACGCCGCGGCCGCCGGACGTGCAGACGTACCGCTGGAGCCCCGGCGAGTCGGTGGCGCTGCCCGTGGCGGTGACCGGTGGCGACTGGCGCTCCGCCCTCGCCGCGACCCGCGCCGCCGCGGCGCCGGCCGCGCCCGCCGCGCGCGTGTCGCTGGAGGAGGCGGCCGCGCTCGCCGCGCACGGCCTCTTCCACTGGCACTACAAGCCCGACCCGCCGCGGCTGCTGCACGCCGTCTCGTTCGACGCCTCCGAGGAGCGCGACCACATGCACGTCTCGTGGGTGAGCGGCGTCCCCTACGCCTGGGCGCTGCTGCGGCACGGGCGGAGGGTGGGGAACGACGAGTACGTCGCCGCTGCGGAGGCCGTCCTCGACCACATCTCCGGCAACCTCACGCCGGGCGGGACGTACTGGCCGCAGTGGACCGCGACCCGCGGGTGGCAGTGGGGGTGGCATCCCGACCACGACCGCGCGCACGCGCGGACGCTCGCAGACGCGACGCTCTTCGCCCTGCGCGCCGGCGGCCGCTGGGAGGAGGCGGCGCGCTCGAACGTCGCCGTCGCGCTGCGCGCGCAGCGGGACGACGGCGCGCTCCCCGCCGCCCATTCGATCGCCACCGGAGACGCAGTCGACTGGGAGGGGACCGCCGGGATGGCGTGGATCCCCGCGCTCGTCGCGGCGGGGCACCTCGAGGAGGCGCGCGCGGCCGGCGAGTACTTCAGGGGCTTCGAGACCTGGTACGGCGCGCCCGAGGACGTCGATCTCGCGCCCTCGTCGGAGGACGGCTACATGGCGGTGATGGCGTTCGTCGCGCTCGAGGACTGGGAGTCGGCTCGCCGCGCCGCCGACTGGACGCTCACCTTCCGCTACACGTACGACGTCGCTTTCCCCGCCGATTCGACGCTCGGGCGGCTCGGGTTCCGTTCACGCGGCGCGGACCAGGCGTCGCCCGCGAACCAGCACCTGCACGCGTTCGGGCTGATCTGCCTGCCGGAGATGCTCCGGCTCGCCGAGGCGACGGGCGACGACGTCTACCGGACGGCGACGCTCGAGCACCTCGACTGCTTCCGCCAGCTGATCGCGCGGCACGACGGCGACTTCGGCGCGATGAAGGGGATGGCGGCCGAGCGCTACCTCCAGACCGAC
>DATMJW010000036.1:0-7565 GCA_035553355.1 Gaiellaceae bacterium
AGGTCGGCGGTTCGAGTCCGCCTAGCTCCACCTCGGGAACCCCTGCTCGCGCGGGGGTTCCGGCTTCCGGGGGCCGGTGCCGACCTCCAGCTCCTCGAGCGCTGCTGCGATCGCGGCGAGCACGTCCTCGCCCAGCTCGACGTAGGCGGCGCCGATCCAGCCGTCGACCTCGCCGGGCGTCCGTGCACCGACGATCGCCCCCGTCACCGCCGGCCACGCGAGCACCCACGCCACCGCGAGCTCGGCGAGCGTGCAGCCCACGTCGTCGGCGATTGCGCGAAGGCGCTCGACGAGCTCGAGGTTGCGTCCGAACGCGGGCTGCTGGAAGTTCGGGTGCCCGCGCCGCCAGTCGTCCCCCGCGAGCCGCTCGAGCCCGTCCGCGTTGAACGACCCCGTTAGCAGCCCCGAGGCCATCGGGCTGTAGGTCACGACACCCGCGCCGTTCTGCGCTGCCCAGCGGAGGCGCTCGCCCGCTGCCTCTCGGCTCAGCAGGTTGAGCTCCGGCTGGAGGACGTCGACCGGCCGGACCGCGTGACAGCGCGCGACGTCCGCGAGGTCGAAGTTGCTGAGGCCGATCGCACGCACCTTCCCCTCGTCGACGAGCTCCGCCATCGCCGCCCACGACTCCTCGACCGGCGTGCCGTCCCAGCTCGGCCAGTGCATGAAGTAGACGTCGACGTGGTCGAGCCCGAGCCGCCGCTGCGAGGCGTCGCACTCGCGGCGGATCGAGTCCGGTGCGAGCACGTTCGTGAACGTCGTCCCCTCGCCCCAGACGAGGCCGCACTTCGTGAAGACGAGCGGCCGCTCCTCCGGCCGGAGCGCCGCGACGGCGCGGCCGACGACCTGCTCCGAGTGGCCGAGCCCGTACGCGGCGGCGGTGTCGATCCAGTTGACGCCGCCGTCGGCGACGGCACGGTGGATCGTCGCGATCGACTCGTCGTCGTCCTGCGGCCCCCAGCTCCCCTGGTAGCCGCCGCCGCCGATCGCCCAGGCGCCGAGGCCGACGCGCGTCAGCTCGAACGGCGTGCGGCCGAGGAGGCGTGTCGGAAGCGGCGACGGCACGGGCGAAGCGTGCCGGACACCGCGGCGCGCCGCATTGATTGACCGTTCGTCCAACGAAACGGCTGCAAATGTGGCGTTTTCGGGCGCAGCAGACGCGGTAGGAGCCGCCGTGGCAGCACGCGCCGGCAGCCGTCGAGGCGGCTCGCGTCGCCGCCACGTGGAGCCACACGAGCCGTCGCGGAGCCGGCGCGGCGGTAGGAGGGACCATGCAGAGACGGAGACGCCTTACCCTCGTGCTGCTCGCTCTCGCGACGGCAGTTGCAGCGCTCGTCCCGGGCGCCGCCACCGGCGGCAGCGCCGAGAAGAACTACATCGTCGTCCTGGCGGGTGAGCAGACCGCGGACGGCTTCTCTCTCGCAGGAACGAAGACCGCCGTCGACGCGCTCGTCGCGACCGCCGGAGGAACCGTCGCGAACGACCTGACCTCGCAGATCGGGGTGCTCGTCGTACGCTCCGCAAACGCGTCGTTCGACGAGATGATGCGCGGCTCGAGCCTCGTCGCCGACGCCGGCGAGGACTGGAGCTGGCAGGGGCTGCCGGCGTCCGAGGGCGCTCCCGAGCCGATGAACGATCCGGGCGAGGCGATTCAGTGGGACATGCGGCAGATCTCGGTGCCGCAGGCGCACGCGATCCAGGGCGGTCGCGCTGAGGTGCAGGTCGGCGTGCTCGACAGCGGCATCGACGGCCGCCATCCCGACTTCACGAAGGGCGGCGTCTCGAACGTCGACTGCGCCAACGGACGCGACTCGCTCGCGGCCCTGCCGCCCGGTGTGGCCGTCGGGACGCCCGACACCTGCAGCGACAACCAGTTCCACGGCACGCACGTCGCCGGGACGATCGGCGCCCGCGCGAACGGGATCGGCATCGTCGGCGTCGCGCCGAACGTGACGCTGGTCCCGGTGAAGGTGTGCGACACGAGCGGCCACTGCTACGCCTCGGCCGTCGTCGATGGGATCACGTACTCGGGCGACAAGAAGTTCGAGGTGATCAACATGTCGTTCTTCGTGGACGACAACGAGTTCCTGCAGTCCACGGAGTTCAAGTGCTCGAGCGATCCGGTGCAGCGCACGTTCCGGCACGCGGTCGAGCGGGCGATCTCTTACGCGCGCAGCCAGGGCGTGACCCCCGTCGCGGCACTCGGGAACTCCGACCAGGACCTCGCACACCCGGTCGACGACGACGGGCAGCCGATCTCGAACGAGTGCGAGGTCGTCCCCGCCGAGACACAGGGTGTGATCGGCACGATGGCGCTCGGCGCGCGCAGCGAGAAGGCGCGGTACTCGAACTACGGCGTCGGGATGACAGACGTCGCGGCGCCGGGCGGGAACGGGACGACCGGCGACTGCCGCACGACGGTCCCCTCGACGTTCCCGGGCGGCGGCTACATCTGCATCCAGGGAACCTCGATGGCCTCGCCGCACGCGGCGGGGGTCGCCGCGCTGATCGTCAGCCAGTTCGGCCACCTCGGCTCCGACGGCGACTGGAAGATGCCGCCGCAGAAGGTCGAGGACTACTTGCAGTCGACGACGGTCGACATCGGGCTGCCGGGGTACGACGAGTGCTTCGGCAACGGCCGCATCGACGCGCTCCGTGCGGTCACGCACGACACGTCGGCGGCGTACGACGCGTCCGCGCCGTTCTGCCCCGAGTACTCCGAGTAGCGCGACGAGCGACGGGCGGCCGGCTCTCCGGCCGCCCGTCGCATGTGTAGCCGCGTTCCGCCGGGGTAGACACAACGGCCGTGCTGACGCTCCTCGTCATGTTCCTCGTGCTCGTGCTCGTCATGAGCCTCGTGATGCGCGCGGTCGCGGGCGCGGCATCGCGGTCGGCCGAACGCCAGCGCCAGGCGATGGAGGAGGCGCAGCGGGCCGCGGAGGAGGAGCGCCGTCGGCGCGGCGACGCCGGTGGGCCGGAGGAGGAGCTGAACCCCTTCGCACTGATGCCGTTCGGCGGCCTGCTCGAGGCGCTGATGGGCGGCATGGGCACGCGGTCGTACCGGTTCGACGAGCGCACGGGCCAGTGGGTCGAGATGACCGACGAGGAGCCGGAGCAGATCCTCGAGCCGGAGCGCGAGCCGCAGCCGGACGGCGCCGCACCCGCGCGCCGGAAGCGGCCGCGCCCCCAGCCGAAGCGCCAGTCGAGCTCGATGGGGCCCTTCGGGATGATGGGCGGGATGATGGGGGGCGGCGGCGACGGGAGCGGCGAGTTCACCGTCCAGCACCCCGACGAGCTGACGACGTTCGAGGACGTCGGCGGGATGGACGAGCTGAAGCAGGAGCTGCGCGACACCGTCGGCCTCCTGCTCGAGCACCCGGACGACGCAGAGCGGTACGGGATCGAGTGGAACGGGATCCTCCTGCACGGCCCGCCGGGCGTCGGGAAGACGTTCATGGCCCGCGCGATCGCCGGCGAGTACGGCATGAACCTGATCCACGTGTCGACGGGTGACCTCGTCGCGTCGCTCGTCGGGGGCTCGGCGCGGAACATCGAGAAGGCGTTCGACACCGCGGCGCGCAACCTGCCGTGCCTCCTCTTCTTCGACGAGTTCGACTCCGTCGCGCAGCGGCGCGACAACACGCCGGACCAGGAGTCGAGGCGCACGGTCAACCAGCTCCTCACGTCGCTCGAGGCGTGGCGCGGCGAGCGGCGGCTGCTCGTGATGGCGGCGACGAACTCGATCGAGCACCTCGACCCTGCGGTCGTGCGCCCCGGCCGCTTCGACCGCCACATCCGGATCGACCTCCCGGATGCCGAGGCGCGGCGGGCGATCTTCGAGACGGAGCTCGACGAGCGGCCCGTGCAGCCCGGCATCGACCTCGAGGAGCTCGTGCGGCGTACCGAGGGGATGACGCCGGCGGCGATCTCGAAGATCGTCGACACCGCGGCGCTCGAGGTCTTCCGCGAGGCGACGCAGACCGGCCGGGAGCTCCTGCTCGACACGGAGCACCTGCTGGCGGCGATCGAGCGCTACGGCGGCCAGGATCGCCCGACCGTCGAGCACTGGACGTGGGACTCGCTGATCCTCGACCCGCAGATCAAGGCGCAGCTACAGCAGCTGCAGGCCGTGATCGAGGATCCGGAGTCGGCGCGGCGGTTCGGCGTCGACCCGCCGACCGGCCTCCTGCTCGCGGGGCCGCCCGGGACCGGCAAGACGACGGTGGCGAAGGTGCTCGCGGCGCAGGCGCGCTGTTCGTTCTACCCGCTCTCGGGCGCGGACGTGATCTCGAAGTGGGTGGGCGAGTCGGAGCGGAACATCCGCCAGGTCTTCGAGCGCGCGCGGGAGAACCGGCCGTCGATCGTCTTCATCGACGAGATCGACGCGATCGCGGGGCGCCGCGGTGCGTCGATCGGCGTCCACGACAGCCACGTCAACCAGCTGCTCGCGGAGATCGACGGCGTCGGCGGTCAGCGCGGGGTCTTCGTGATCGGCGCGACCAACCGAGCGGACCAGCTCGACCCGGCGCTCCTGCGCGGCGGCCGTCTCTCGCGCACGATCGTGCTCGGCCTCCCCGACGAGGCGGGGCGGCTCGCGATGCTGCGGCTGCACACCGCACGGATGCCGACGGTCGCCGTGCGGCTCGAGGAGCTCGCCCGCGACTCCGAGGGTCTCTCGCCCGCGGATCTCAAGTCGCTCGCGCAGGAGGCGGCGCTCGCGGCCATGGCGCGCGGCGACGGCGGGGCGTCGCCGGCGGTCACGCACGAGGACTTCGAGGAGGCGCTCCGGCGGCTCCGCGCCGGCCGCGTCACCGCGGGCGTCGAGGCCTAGGGAAGGCGCGGCGACCACGCCGCGGCGAGCAGGAGCGCCGCCGCGAGCGCCGCAGCGGCGGCACCGAGGAACCACGCCGTCGCCTCGGCCTTGCCGGGCGCCCGCGCGAGGCTCGAGCCGAGGTTGACGTAGGCCTCCTCGAGCGTCGCCGCGGTGTCCGCCTCGTAGAAGCGGCCGCCCGTCAGCTCGGCGACCGCGCTCAGCGTCGCCGGGTCGGGCGGCACCGGGATGGTGCGGACGACCCCGTCGAACTCGCGGGTGACGACGCCCGCGGGGGTGCCGAGCGAGACGGTGTAGACGGGGAAGCCGGCGTTGCGCGCGCGTTCGGCGCCCTCGAGCGGCTGCAGGAAGCCGCGCGTCTGCGCGCCGTCGGAGAGGAAGAGGATCGAGACGAGCGACGGGTCGGGCGCCGCCGCCGCGCTGCGGAACGCGATCGTGTCGCCTTCTGGATCGTCGTCGCCGGTCCCGCCTGCGCCGGTCGCCTGCTCGCCCATTTCGACCGCGAGCGCGAGCGCGTCGCCGATCGCGGTGCCGCTGAAGCCGGGGTACTGCGCCACCCGGTCGAGCGACCCGAGCAGGAACTCCCGGTTCGTGGTCGGCGGCGAGGCGACCTGCGCGTCGCCCGCGAACGCGACGAGGCCGATGCGGATGCTCCCGGGGACGCGGTCGATGAAGGTGCGGATCGCGTCCTGCGCCGCCGCGAGCCGCGTCGGCTCGACGTCCTCCGCCTCCATCGAGGCCGAGACGTCGACTACGAGGATGATCGTGGCGCGCTCGTCGGCGACGAGCGTCTCGACCTGCGGCCGCGCGAGCCCGGCGCACAGAGCCGTCAGGGCGAGGAGCACGAGGACCGGCGGCACGTAGCGGCGCCAGGGCCGCCCGGCGGCGACCGAGGCGAGCAGGTCGACGTTCGTGTACGTCACGGCGTAGCGCGCGCGGCGGCGCTCGAGGAGGACGTACAGCGCGACGGCGAGCGGGACGGCGAGGAGCGCGACGAGGAAGAGCGGGCGGGCGAAGCTCACGGAGCGTCACCGCACGTGACGCCGGCCTGGACGAAGACCTGCCGCGCGCCGAGGTCTCTCGCGCGGGCGGTGACCACGAGGCGGCCGCCTCGGACGGTCCGCGTCGCACGCACGGCGGCGACGAGCGCCGCCGTCGGCGGCTGCGCGCCGGCGAAGCCGACCGCGTGCCACGCCTCCACGAGCCGCTCGCCGGCCGCGCAGCGCTGCGCGAGCGTCAGTGTCGTGCCGCTTCGCAGCCGGGCGGTGCGGACGCGCCTCGTCGGCGGCGCGCTCGGCGGGAAGACGGCGGCGGGGGCTGCCACCGAGGTCGGGATCCTGCCGCCGCCACCTGCGGCGGGGATGCACCCGATCCGCGGACGGAAGGTCGCGGCCGGTGCACGCGCGCCGGTGAAGACGCCGGTGAAGATCGCACTGCGCTGCGTGCTGACGCCCGGGCCGATCGGGCTCCCGGGAAGGCCGGCCCAGGTGACGTCGATCGCGCGGTGCGAGAGCTCCGCGTCGACGCCGGCGACGACGTGGTTCCGGGGGCACGTGAGCTGGTAGCGGACGCCCGGCCGCGGCGACTGCGGGGCCGACGGCACCACGACCCACGGCCCCGCGACCGGGACGCAGACGTCGAGGCCCTCGCACTCCCGCGCCGCGTGCGCGGGCACGGCGGCGACGCCGGCGACCACCGCGACGAGCGCGAGGAGCCGCCTCACGCGGGCACCCGGCGGAGGAACGCGAGCGAGAGCGCGCCGCCCGCGACGAGGAGCAGCGCGGCGGCGCCCGCGACCGCGTCCGTCAGCTCGCGGCGCTCCGTCTTCGTCCCGAGCCGGGAATCGAGGTTCTCGTACACCGGCTCGAGATCGGCTCCGGGGGACGAGAAGAACGCGCCGTTCGTCTCCGCGGCGATCCTCTGGAGCGTCTCCGGGTCCGACGGGACGCGGACGATCTGCGTGTAGCCGCCCTCGAGCGGCTGCTCGATCTGCCCGGCGGGAGTCCCGACGAGGAGCGTGAAGACCGGGACGCCGAGCTCCCGTGCCCGCGCCGCCGCCTCTTCGACCGGGACCTCGCCACCGTCGGGTGCGCCGTCCGAGACGAGCAGCACCGCCGTCGGCGGCACCGTCCCGTCCGCCTCCTCCCGCTGCCCGAGCTCCGCCGCGACGACGACCGCGTCGCCGAGCGCCGTTCCCTGGCTCGGCCGCAGCGCGTTCAGCGCCTCGGCGACGAGCTCGCGGTCCTCGGTCGGCGGCGCCGTGACGACGGCGCGCGTCCCGACGGCGACGACGCCGACGCGGAACCGCTCCGGGATCGTGTCGAGGAACGACGTCACCGCGGCGCGCGCGGCCGCGAGTCGGTTCGGCGGGACGTCGTCCGCCTGCATCGAGCCGGAGATGTCGAGCGCGAGCACGACCGTCGCCTCCTCGCGTCTGACCGTCACCGTCGCCTCGGGGCGCGCGGCGCCGACCGCCGTCACCGCGAGCGCGAGGAGCAGCAGTCCGAGCGGCAGCAGTCGCGTGCGGCGCGGCGGGCGCGGCGCGAGCGCGGGGAGGAGCCCCGGCGAGGCGAACCGCTCTGCGACAGCTCCGCGGCCGCGCTCGCGGATCAGCCAGGCACCGGCGACGAGCGGGACGAGCAGCAGCAGGAGAAGCGCGAGGGGGCTCTCGAAGCTCACGGGCTAGGTCTCCGCAGGAACGAGGCGAGCGAGCGGAGCCAGTCGCCCTCGGTCGAGA
>DATMJW010000037.1:0-6546 GCA_035553355.1 Gaiellaceae bacterium
ATCCCGGCGCTGACGGTGACCTCGCCCAGCACGGCGGCCACCGAGACGCCCGCGAGGGGGATGTTGATCGACCCGAGGGAGACGCCGCTCGCAGGATCGACGACGGACGGCACCCCGAAGCCGAGCGCCGCGACCTGGTCGTCGACGAGTGCGCCGACCGGGTCGCAGGAGGCGCTCCTCGAGGCGATGGCCGAGGCGGTCGGCGTCGGCACCTCGTGCCTTCTCAGCACGGTGCCGTTCCTGTCGACCACCCCCGCCAGGATCTTCGTGCCGCCGAGGTCGACGCCGATCACGTGCTGGAGGTCCACGGCCCGCGGCTACCATACCCGGCCGCATGGCGCAGGGAGACAAGCCGTACAAGGTCTACCGCGGGGGACGCACGAAGGGCCGCGTCCCGGTCGCCGGGCGGGGCGCGCAGGAGCAGCGGAGCCGGCGCCGCGGGCACGACGGCGACGGCGCCGGGCGCGGTCAGCGGCGGGTGCGGCGCCCGCGCTGGGGCCGCCGGATCGGGCTCGCGCTCGTCCTCCTCGTCACGCTCGCCGTCGCGTGGGTCGTCGCGAGCTACTTCGCGTTCCGCAGCGGCGTCGCGGAGGCGAACGACCGGCTGCCGCCGGGTGTCGCCGCGGCCCTCGCGCCCCAGGACGGGCTGCTGATGACGAAGCCGTCGCTCGTCCTGCTCCTCGGGACGGACGCCGACCCGACGAACTCCGCCCGGCAGGACGCGAGCCGCTCCGACTCGATCCTCCTCGTCCGCACGGACCCGGCGCGGCGGCGGATGGCGTTCCTCTCGATCCCGCGCGACCTCCGCGTCGAGATCCCCGGCTTCGGCGCGAACAAGATCAACGCCGCGTTCCAGCTCGGCGGCCCCGCGCTCGCGATGCGGACGATCCGCTCGCTGACGGGGCTCCAGCCGAACCACGTCGCGCTCGTGGACTTCGACGACTTCCGCACCGTGATCGACGCGCTCGGCGGGATCACCGTCGACGTGCCGAAGCCGATCCTCTCGAATCGCTTCGACTGCCCCTACGCGACGGCGGCGCGATGCCAGCAGTGGCAGGGCTGGCGCTTCGAGCCGGGAGAGCAGGAGATGAGCGGCAAGCGCGCGCTCATCTACGCGCGCATCCGCGAGAACCGGCTCGATCCCGCGGAGAACGACCTCACGCGCGGGGAGCGGCAGCAGGCGGTCGTCCAGGCGATGGCCGACGAGATCGTGAGCCCGGGCAGCTTCGCCCGGATGCCGTTCATCGGCGACGACCTCGTGAAGCCGCTCACGACCGACCTCGGCGCCGGTGAGCTGATCCAGCTCGGGTGGGTCCGGTTCCGCGCGAACTCGTCGCGGTCGCTCCACTGCCGTCTCGGCGGAGAGGTCGCGTTCGTCGGCGGCGCGTCCGTCATCCTCAGCGACGAGCGGAACGCCGCGGCGCTCTCGATGTTCACCGGCGACTCCGCGCCGCAGCCACCGCCGCCCGGCGAGCCGCTGGCGCCGGGGTGCATCGTCGGCCGCGCGACCCAGTAGGGTCGGCGCATGTCCATCCTCGGCTGGATCCTCTTCGGGCTGCTCGCGGGGGTCGTCGCGCGGGCGCTGACGCCGGGCCGCCAGGCGATCGGCTGCTTCGGAACGCTCGCCGTCGGGGTCGTCGGGGCGCTCCTCGGCGGCTTCCTCGGCGAGGCGGTCTTCGGCGAGGAGATCGACTTCGGGTGGGACCTGAAGCCATTCCTGTTCGCCGTCGCCGGCGCGATCGTGCTGCTGCTCGCGCTGAACGCGCTGCGGCGCCGCTAGTCCGCCGCGGCGGCCTTCGACTCGCCCGAGCCGGACGACCCGCCGCTCGACGAGCCGGAGTCCGTCGACGTCGTCGAGGACGACTCGCCGCCGCTCCCGCCCTCGGCGGTGCCCTTCTTGCCGGCCCCCTTGCCGTAGTCCGTCGCGTAGAAGCCGGAGCCCTTGAAGTGCACCGCGACCGGGTAGAGGAGCTTCTCGAGGGGGGCCTTCCCGCACACCTCGCAGCCGTCGGGTGAGGGGTCCGACATACGCTGGAAGATCTCGAACGTGTGCCCGTCGGGGCAGCGGTACTCGTAGATCGGCATGGCTGCACAAGGCTACCAGCGGGAATTCGGCGAAACGGCGTGAGCGAAGGCGTACGGGCGGAGCGGTTCAGGGGCGGCGAGCTCGGGCTCGCGCGCGTCCTCGAGCGGCGCTGGTTCGAGTTCGGAGTCGGCGGGATCTCCCTCGTCGCGGCGGCGTTCCTCCTCCACCAGCTGATGGCGTGGCCCCCGCACGAGGACGAGACGCTCGCGCTCTTCGTGGGGCGCCATCCACTGGGGGAGATGCTCGAGATCGTGCTGCGCGAGCGCGGCGGCGCGCCTCTCCACTTCCTCCTCGCCGCAGGGGTCGTCCGGCTCGGCCTCGGCCTCGAGGGGCTGCGTCTCGTCTCGGCGCTGCTCGCCGTCGCCGCGCTGCCGCTCGTCGCGGCGCTCTGCGTGCGGCTCGCCGGGAAGCTGCCCGCCCTCGTCGCGACCGCCGTCGTCGCACCGAGCTGGCTCCTGCTCTTCCACGGCGTCTACGGCCGGATGTACAGCCTCTTCCTCGTCACGAGCCTGCTCTCGTATCTCGCGCTCGTGGTCGCACTCGACCGCGGTGACCGGCGCGGCTGGGGGTTGTGGGCCGCCGCGATCCTCGCGACGATCGCGGCGCACCCGTACGGCTCGCTCGTGCTCGCGTCGCAGGGCGTGTTCGTGCTCGCCGCACGTCGCGACCGGCTGCGGCAGGCGCTCGTCGCGGGCGCCGTCGTCGGGGTCTGCGCCGTGCCGTTCTGGCTCACGAACCTCGTGCTCGCGTCGCGCTTCGACGTCGGCGTCGGCGGCGGCGGCGCGAAGCTGGGCGGGCCGCTCCCGGTCGCGAGATACCTCTGGCGGACACTCGGAGACGTGACGGCAGGCTGGTGGCCGGTGACGCTCGTCGCACTGGCGCTGCTCGCGGGCGGCGCTCTGCGGCTACGCCGCGACACGGCGGTGCTCGCGGCATGCGTGGTCGGCGTCCCCGCGACCGCCTTCGTCGCGGCGCGCCTCGGCAGCGCGACCTCGCCCGAGACGCGACACCTGATCTTCGCGCTCCCGTTCGTCGCGCTCGCACTCGCGCTCGGGTTGCTGCGGCTCCGCCGGCTCGCCCCCGTCGCGCTCGTCGCGCTCGCCGCGACGCAGGTCGCCTGGGGGTGGCAGAAGACGCCCGCGCTCTACGAGGGCGAGCCGGAGGTGCGGCGCGAGGCGAGGGTGGACGCGTCCCGCTGGCTCGCCGCGACGAGCCGGCCCGACGACGTCCTCTTCGGCTACGAGCCGCTCTTCCTCGGCGCGTGGGAGCGGAACCCGGAGTTCCCGCTCCCGGTGCTGCCGCGCGCCGACGCTGCGCTGGCACTCTCCGTCCTCCGCGAGCTCGAGCGTCCGCTCGGCCGGGGCGTCTGGATCCTCGACTCCAGCAAGACGAACAACATCGCGCCCTCGCTCTCGATCCCCGAGCGCGCACCCGAGCCAGGGCCGGCGTTCGAGGTGCGCGCGTTCGGGCCCTTCCTCGTGATCCGCACCGCGGAGCCGACACGGACCCCGGAGCACTACCTCCTCCGCGCGGCGCAGGCGCTCCTCGTCGGGAAGGCACTCCTGATCGGCGACGCGGACGTGAACCTGCTGACGGTCGAGCGAGCCGCGCGCGAGCTCCGCGGCTACGGCGCGCCGCGCTCCCTCTCGACGACCTCGCGGTAGCAGGGCGCCCCCTCGAAGGCGGCGAGACCCGCGGGTGTCTCGCGGCGCCGCTCCTTCGGGCGGAGACGGCGCGCGGTCGCGAGCGCCGCGGACGCGCCGACGGCGGCACCGAAGACGAAGGAGCGCGTACGCGACCTGCGGGAGTGCCCGTCCATGCCAGGATCGTAGAGCCGTGATCGTCACTCTCGGAGATCTCCTGCTCGACGTGATCGTGCGCCTGGAGCAGCCGCTCGCCGACGGCGCGGACGCGAACGCCGTCACGCGGCTCGGCCCCGGCGGGCAGGCGGCGAACGTCGCGGCGTGGGTCGCGGCGCTCGGGGGCCGCGCGCGGTTCGTCGGGAAACTCGCCGACGACGAGGCCGGAGCGACCGCGCGCCGCTCCGTCGAGCGCTACGGCGTCGAGGTCGTAGGACCGGTGGTCGCCGGTGGCCGCACCGGCACCGTCGTCTCGCTCGTCGCCGCAGACGGCGGGCGCACGATGGCGTCGGACCGCGGCGTCTCGCCCGACCTCCGCGCGGACGAGCTCGCCGACGCCTGGCTCGAGGGCTGCACGCACCTCCACCTCCCGGGCTACTCGCTGCTCCGCTCGCCCGTCGACGGAGCTGCGCTCGCCGCAGCCGCACGCGCGCCGCGAATCAGCGTCGATCTCTCCTCCTGGAGCGCGATCCGCGACTTCGGCCCGGAAGCGTTCCGCGCGAGGCTCGAGGAGCTTGCGCCGGACGTCGTCTTCGCGAACGAGGACGAGGAGCGGATCCTCGGCGGGCCGCTGCCCGGCTGCACCTGGGTGCTGAAGCTCGGCGCGCGCGGCGCGCGCTTCGGCGAGCGGGAGCTGCCGGCGGTACCGGCGAACGTCGTCGACACGACAGGTGCCGGCGACGCTCTCGCGGCCGGGTACCTCGTGGGCGGCCCAGAGCTCGCGCTCGAGGCCGCGGCACGCTGCGTCGCACGGCTCGGCGCGATGCCGTAGCCGTCACGCGTCCGCGCGTCCGGCCGCGTCTCCGGCGGCCGCGTCCGAACGTCAACGAAACGCGCGGGGACAGTCCCCGGACGCTGCGTTGACGGCGAGACGCGGCGGAACGGGACCCGTCCGCTGGAGCGCGCCACTTCTCAACCCGCTCTTAGGCACGCGTGCTTTCCTTCGGGCACCGCCGACGAAGGAGCGCACGTGAGCGACGCACCCGCCCCCGCACCGCAGCCGACCGAGGCGAAGGATCGTCTCGAGCAGGCCCTCTTCGAGATCCGCCGCGTGATCGCCGGCCAGGACGCGATGCTCGAGCGCGTCCTCGTCGCTCTCCTGGCGGGCGGGCACCTCCTGATCGAGGGCGTCCCCGGCCTCGCGAAGACGCTGACGATCAAGACGACCGCGGACGTGCTCGGCGGCAGCTTCTCGCGGATCCAGTTCACGCCGGACCTCGTCCCCTCCGACCTCGTCGGGACGCGCGTCTACCGGCCGAAGGACGGCACCTTCGAGACCGAGCTCGGCCCCGTCTTCTGCAACTTCCTGCTCGCGGACGAGATCAACCGCGCGCCCGCGAAGGTGCAGTCCGCGCTCCTGGAAGTCATGCAGGAGCGGCAGGTGACGATCGGCGGCCGTACCTACCCCGTGCCGACGCCGTTTCTCGTGATGGCGACCCAGAACCCGATCGAGTCGGAGGGCACCTACCCGCTCCCCGAGGCCCAGATCGACCGCTTCATGCTGAAGGTGGTGATCGGCTATCCGGAGCGCGACGAGGAGCTCGCGATCGTGCAGCGGCAGCTCGTCGAGCGGCCGGAGCTCCGCCAGACGCTGTCGCTCGAGGAGCTGCAGGCGCTCCAGCGGGCGGTCACCGCGGTCTACGTCGACCCGGCCCTCGTCGCGTACGCGGTCGAGCTCGCGCGCGCGACGCGCGAACCCGCGGCCTTCGGTCTCGGCGACCTCGCCGACTACCTCTCGTTCGGCGCGAGCCCGCGCGGGCCGATCAGCCTCGTGCAGGCGGCGCGCGCGCTCGCGCTCGTGCGCGGACGCGACTACGTGCTCGCCGACGACCTGCGGGCGCTCGCGAAGGACGCGCTTCGCCACCGCCTGATCCTCACGTACCAGGCGCTCGCGGAGGACGTCACAGCCGACGCGCTGCTCGACGCGGTGCTCGCGGCGGTGCCGGTGCCCGCGACCGACCTCGCGCGCCCCACCGCGGCGTGAGCCTCCGCGCGCCCGCGCCGACCGCGGCACCGGGCCCGGGGCCGATGCCGCGCGCGCTCCTGCGTGCGCTCGACGTCTCGATCGGCCGCCGGGTCGGCGGGCTCCTCGCCGGCGACTACCGGTCCGCGCAGCTCGGCGTCGGCACCGAGCTCGCGCAGGTGCGGCCGTACGTCCCCGGCGACGACGTGAGGCGCATCGACCCGAACGTCACGGCCCGCACGGGCGGCGAGCCGCACGTTCGCGTCGATCTCGCGGAGCGCGTGCTCGTCACGTGGCTCGTGCTCGACACGTCGCCGTCGATGCTCTTCGGCACCGCCGAGCGGCGGAAGCGGGACGTCGCCGAGGGCGTCGCGATCGCGCTCGGGCACGTGGCGACGCGGCGCGGGAACCGCCTCGGCGTCGTCACGTTCGGCGACGACGACCCGCGCCAGCTGCCGCCCCGGCAGGGGCGGCGCGGCCTGATCGGGCTGCTCGGGACGATCCGCGAGGAGGAGCGGGCCGGCTCCGGAGCCACCTCGCTCGCGGAGGCGCTCCGGCGGACGGGCGCGCTCGCGCGGCAGCGGGCGCTCGTCGTCGTCGTCGGCGACTTCAGGGGCCCGCGCGACTGGCGACGGCCG
>DATMJW010000038.1:0-6020 GCA_035553355.1 Gaiellaceae bacterium
CTACGACCGCGCGACGATGCTCGACCAGCTCCGTCTCCGGCACCTGCTCTAGGCTCAGCACCATGAGCGACACCGCCATCGCCCCGGGCGCCCCCGCGCCGGACTTCGACCTGGAGGTCGACCGCGACGAGCGCGTCCGCCTGTCCGACTTCCGCGGCCGCAGCAACGTGCTGCTCGTCTTCCACCCGCTCGCGTTCACGCCCGTCTGCGAGGAGGAGGCGCTCGACCTGCAGGAGAACCTCCCCGCGTTCGAGAACGCCGAGACGGAGGTCGTCCTCGTCTCGTGCGACACCTCGGCCGCCCGCCAGGCGTGGAAGCGCCAGCTCGGCCTCACCTACACGCTCGCCTCCGACTTCTGGCCCCACGGTGCCGCGGCGCGGGCGTACGGCGTCTTCGACGAGGAACGGGGGACGCCGACACGCGGGACGTTCCTGATCGACAAGGGCGCCACCGTCGTCTGGAGCCTCGTCGGCGACCCCGACGCACGTCGCGACGAGCTCGTCTCGGGGCCGCTCGCGGCCGACGTCGGGTGATCGTTGCCCACGAGTGGGGCGAGCGCGGGCACCCGCCGCTCGTCTGCCTCCACGGCGTGACGCAGCACGGCCGCCACTTCCGCCGCCTGGCGGAGCGCCTCGAGCACAGGTTCCACGTCGTCGCGCTCGACCAGCGGGGGCACGGCGACTCGCCGTGGGAGCCGCCGTGGAACCTCGAGCAGTTCGTCGCGGACGCGATCGGTGCGGCGGCCGCCGCAGGCGTCGACCGCCCCGGCGCGTGGCTAGGGCACTCGTTCGGCGGCCGCGTCGCGTACGAAGTCGCCGCGGTACGGCCGGACCTCGTCGAGCGGCTCGTCCTGCTCGACCCCGCGATCCACATCGCGCCGGCGGCCGGTCTGGGCGGGGCGGAGAACGCACGGCGGGAGCGCGTCTACGCGACTTTCGAGGAGGCGGTCGAGCGGCGCTACGAGGAGAGCCGCCTCGTGTCCACGCCCCGCGCGCTCCTCGAGGCCGACCTCCGCCTCCACGTCGCGGAGAGCGACGACGGGCGCTGGCGGTACCGCTACTGCCAGAGCGCGGTCGTCGCCGCCTACGGCGAGATGACTCGGGAGCCGCCGCCGTTCGACCGCGTCCGCATCCCGACGCTGCTCGTCCTCGGCGAGGCGTCGTACCTGCCGTACGACCACCTGCTCGAGCCGCACCGCGCCGCGCTCGGAGAGCTCCTCGAGGTCGTCCGCGTGGCCGGGGGACACACCGTGCTCTGGGACGCGCTCGAGGAGACCGCTGGCGTCGTCGAGCGTTTCCTCGCGGCGTAGGCGCTAGGCCGCGGCCCGCGTCTCGCGTTCGCGCTCGCGTACCTCCGCGCCCAACGCCTCGAGCACGTTGACGAGTTGCGCCTCGAGCTCGCTGTCGATGCCTCCGGCGAGCCGCTCGTGCGCCTTCCCGACGGCGACGGTGTCTTCGAGCACACGAGCGCCGAGAGCGCCGAGCACCTTCCGCGTCTCCGCCGCCGCCCAGACGCCGCCGAACATCCCGGTGCTCGAGGAGACCACGGCTGCGGGTTTGTTGCGCACCGGCGAGGCCGCGAGCGGTCGCGAGATCCAGTCGAGGGCGTTCTTGAGCGCGCCCGGGATCGAGTGGTTGTACTCGGGTGTCGCGACGAGGACGGCGTCCGCCGCCGCGAGAGCCTCGCGTAGCCGCCGCACGGCGTCGGGCTGACGCTCGACGCCGCCGTCGTCGTCGGAGTCGTAGGCCGGGACCTCCTTCAGCCCGTCGAAGAGTCGTACGTCGAACCCGGCCGGGGCTGCGGCCGCAGCCGACCGCAGCAGCTCCGTGTTGTGGGAGCCGCTGCGGAGGCTGCCGCTGAGCGCGAGGATGCGCACCCGTCTACGCCCGGACGAGCGTCAGGTCGGCGTTGATCGTGACGTCGTCGGCGAGGGCCGGGTCGCCGTTCGGGAGCGGCATGTTCCAGCTGACGCCGAAGTCGTGCCGGTTGACCGTCGTCGTCAGCTCGAAGCCGACGCGCTCGACGCCGAATGCGTCGGTCGCGGGACCGTGGACGGCGCCGTCGATCACGACCGGCTTCGTCGTCCCCTTGATCGTCAGCTCGCCCTGGATCTGCACGCGGTCGCCCGTGCGCTCGACCGTCTCCGAGCTGAAGCGGAGCTCCGCGAACCGGTCGGCGTCGAAGAAGTCGGCGGTCAGCAGGTGCGCGGCGAGGTTCTCGTCGTCCACCTCGATGCTGCGGACCTGCGCGACGCCCTCGAGCCGCCCCTCGTCGAGCGTGGCCGCGAAGTCGCCGAACTCGCCCTTGAAGTTGACGGTGCCGGTGTAGCGGATGGCGAAGCCGATGCTCGAATGCACGGTGTCCGCCTGCCAGGTGCCGGTCGGAAGTGCGGTGGCGTTCTGAACTGTCGTCACTGTGAACTCCTGTCGGTCGGTGATAACCTTTGCGTGCGCAACAAAGTAGCGCCATAAACATGACTAGTCAAGTATTGACGACTCAAGAACTGTCGCTCACCGCCTGGGTGCGGCTCCTGCGCGCGCATGCCGCCTTGAAGCGGTCGTTCAACGCTCTGCTCCAGGCGGAGCACGGGCTCACGGTCAACGACTACGAGGCGCTGCTCCTGCTCTCCCGCGCCGAGGAGGGCCGGCTGAAGCGGGTCGAGCTCGCAGAGCGGCTCCAGCTCACGCCGTCGGGCGTGACGCGGCTGCTCGACGGGCTCGAGGGAGTCGGCTACGTGGCGAAGGCCGCGTGCGACGCCGACGCGCGGATCACCTACGCGGTGCTGACCGCGGAGGGGCAGTCGAAGCTGGAAGAAGCCTCGTGCTCCCACGTCCGCGCGGTCTCGGCGCTCTTCAGCGAGCGGTTCGACGCCGACGAGCTGCGGATGCTCGGCGAGTTGCTCCTGCGCTTGCCCGGAGCGGCCGACGCCGACCCCGGCGCCTGCACCGCCGGCTAGCTAGCCCGCGTACTCGTCCGCGATCGCGAGCGCCTCGTCGAGCGCCGCGAGGCCCTCGTCGAGCTCTTCCCGCGTGATCGTGAGCGGCGGGCAGACCATGACGACGTTCCAGTGGGTCATCAGGTACAGGCCTCGCTCGAGCGCCGCCCTCGCGAGCCGCGCCACGGGCGCCGCCGCCTCGCCGGCTGCGTTGAACGGCACGAGCATCTCGCGCGTCTCGCGGTTCCGGACGAGCTCGAGCCCCCAGAAGAGCCCGAGTCCGCGCACCTCCCCCACCGACGGATGACGCTCCATCAGCGCCGGGAGCGCCGAGGCGAGGTACGCGCCCTGCTCGGCCGCGTTCTCGACGATCCCCTCCTCGCGGAACGCCTCGATGGACGCGACGGCAGCCGCGCAGGCGAGCGGGTGGCCGGAGTAGGTGAGGCCGCCGGCGAAGTACTTGTCGCGGATCCAGCGCGCGATCGGCTCGCGCACGACCATCGCGCCGAGCGGGACGTACCCCGAGTTGATGCCCTTCGCGACGGTGAGGATGTCCGGCACGACGTCCCAGTTGTCGACGCCGAACCACTTCCCGGTGCGGCCGAAGCCGGCCATCACCTCGTCGCAGATGAGCAGGATCCCGTGCCGGTCGCACGTCTCGCGGATCGACTGCAGGTAGCCGTTGGGCGGGACGATGATCCCGTTCGTGCCCGTGACCGTCTCGAGGATCACGGCCGCGACCGTGTCCGGGCCCTCGTACTGGAGGATCTCCTCGAGGTGCGGCCCGCCCGTGCAGACGGGGCAGGGGTCGGGATGCCCGGCGGGACACCGGTAGGTGTACGGGTCGAACATGCGCACGACCCCCGGGATCCCCGGCTCCGCGTGCCAGCGGCGCGGATCGCCCGTCAGCGTGATCGTGCCGCCCGTCGCGCCGTGGTAGGAGCGGTACCTCGCGATGATCTTGTGCCGCCCCGTGTACCAGCGGGCGAGCTTGATCGCGTTCTCGTTCGCCTCCGTGCCGCCGTTCGTGAAGAACGACATCGAGAGGTCGCCGGGCGTCACCTCCGCGAGGAGGCGCCCGAGCTCGGAGCGCGACTCCGTCGCCATCGGAGGGCCGATCGTGCACAGCTTCTCGGCCTGCTCCTTGATCGCCGCGATCACCTTCGGGTGCTGGTGCCCGATGTTGACGTTGACGAGCTGCGACGCGAAGTCGAGGTAGCGGTTGCCGTCGTAGTCCCAGAAGTGCCGACCCTCGGCACCCGCGATCGCCATCGGCTTGATCGCGTCCTGCACCGACCACGAATAGAGGACGTACTCCTTCGCGTCGTCAGTGATCTGCTGGCCGAGCTGCGGGTTCGTCTCGATCGTCGCCACGTGCCGATCGTATCGCGACAGGCGCTAGGCTCGTACCGACCTTTTCGAGGAGGACGAGATGACCGAGCTTGCCACCCCGCCCGCGGAGCGGAGCGAGAGCGTCGCCCGTATCACCCACTGGATCGGCGGCCGCGCCGTCGAGGGCACCTCCGGCCGGACCGGCCCCGTCTTCGACCCCGCGACCGGTCGCCAGACGGGCGAGGTCGACTTCGCGACGGCCGACGAGGTCGGACAGGCCGTCGCTGCGGCGAGGGAGGCGTTCCCCGCCTGGCGCGCCGTGTCGCTCGCGAAGCGCGCCGAGCTCATGTTCCGCATCCGCGAGCTCGTGCACGAGCGCCGCGAGGAGATCGCGCGGATCCTCACCGCGGAGCACGGCAAGGTGCTCTCGGACGCGATGGGCGAGGTCACGCGCGGGCTCGAGGTGATCGAGTTCTGCTGCGGCATCCCGCACCTCCTGAAGGGCGGGATGAGCGAGCAGGCGTCGACCGGGATCGACGTCTACTCGATCCGACAGCCGCTCGGGGTCGTGGCCGGGATCACCCCGTTCAACTTCCCGGCGATGGTGCCCATGTGGATGTGGGCGCCGGCGCTCGCGTGCGGCAACACGTTCGTCCTGAAGCCGTCCGAGCGCGATCCCTCGGCCTCGCTGTGGACGGCGGAGCTGCTGAAGGAGGCGGGCATCCCCGACGGCGTCTTCAACGTCGTGCACGGCGACAAGGTCGCGGTGGACGCGCTCCTCGAGCACCCGCACGTGAAGGCGATCAGCTTCGTCGGCTCGACGCCGATCGCGAAGTACATCTACGAGACCGGCACGAAGCACGGCAAGCGCGTGCAGGCGCTCGGCGGCGCGAAGAACCACATGATCGTGCTGCCGGACGCGGACATCGACATGGCGGCCGACGCGGCCGTGTCCGCCGCGTACGGGTCGGCTGGAGAGCGCTGCATGGCCATCTCCCAGGTCGTCGCCGTCGGCGACGTCGCAGACCCGCTGATCGAGGCGATCAAGGCGCGGATCCCGAACGTGAAGGTGGGCAACGGCCTCGACCCCGACTCCGAGATGGGCCCGCTGATCACGCGCGAGCACCGCGACCGCGTCGCCTCCTACGTCGCGGGCGCCGAGGCCGAGGGTGGCCGCGTGGTCGTCGACGGCCGCGACGGCGCGCCCGAGGAGGGCTTCTTCCTGAAGCCGTCGCTCCTCGACGACCTGAAGCCGGGGATGAAGGCGTACGACGACGAGATCTTCGGACCGGTGCTCGGCGTCACGCGCGTCGCCACCTACGCGGAGGCGGTGAGGCTCGTCAACGAGCATCCGTACGGGAACGGCACCGCGATCTTCACCCGCGACGGCGGCGTCGCCCGGCAGTTCCAGTACGAGGTGGAGGCGGGGATGGTCGGGATCAACGTGCCGATCCCGGTTCCCGTCGCCTACTACTCCTTCGGCGGCTGGAAGGCGTCGCTCTTCGGCGACACGCACATCTACGGCCCCGAGGGGATCAACTTCTACACACGCGGGAAGGTCGTGACGTCGCGGTGGCCGGATCCGGCGACGTCGAAGGTCGACCTCGGCTTCCCGCAGACGCGGTGAGGAGGCGGACGTGACGCTCCCCGAGCACGAGGACGACGAGCGCGACGAGGAGGTCTCCGAGGAGGAGATCCCCGAGTCGTTGGACGTGCAGCCCGAGGATCCGCGCTACGAGGGCGGCGACTCGCC
>DATMJW010000039.1:0-10695 GCA_035553355.1 Gaiellaceae bacterium
TCGGGCAGCAGCTCGACCGCCTCCTCGAGGCGCATCGCCACCGAGCCGGGCCGCTCGTTCAGGAGCTGGTGCGCCCGGTCGACGGTCGGATCGAGGATGCGGAACCCGCGCGACCCCGACGAGAACACGGGCTTGAAGCACACCGGCCGCTCCGGGTAGCCGAGCTCGGCGGCGGCCGCCGCGACCTCGCGCGCCCCGTTGACGCGGCGGAACTCCGGCCCGCGGACGCCGAGGCGCTGCAGCAGCGCGTACGTCTCCGCCTTGTCGTTCGAGCGGTGGATCGTTTCCGGGCTCGAGACGAGGACCGGCACCGGGAACCGCTCCCGGTGCGCCGCCAGCCCCTCGAGGTCGAAGGACGACTGCGGCAGCACGACGTCGACCGCCTCGCGCTCGACGACGTCGAGGATCGCATCCGCAAAGCCCGGATCGGACCCCGCCGGGACGAGGTGGAACGCGTCGCAGAGGTGGCGGCCGATCGCGCGCTCGCCCATGTCCGTCCCGACGAGGCGCACCGTGCGCTCCCCGTTCTCGCGCAGCCCGCGCAGCAGCGCGGCTGTACCCGGGGCGCCGGAGGCGGAGACGAGGACGGTGATCGGCGGCAGCGTCACAGCACGCGGATCTCGTCGCCCGGCCGCACGACGCCGGGCTCGACGACGCGCGCGTTCACACCGCGCAGCCGCAGCACCCGCCCCTCGCCCGAGTTCACGAACGTCATCGCCGCGAGCCCGAAGCGTTCGACGAACTTCTTGCAGCCCGTGTGCGGCGGCGGCGTGATCTCGACCTCGGCGCTTCCCACCGCGAGTCGCGCCCCTGCGGGGAGGCTCGCCTCCGAGAGGTCGAGGTCGACGTAGAGCTGGTCGCCGGCAAGCGCCCAGCGGCCGCGCGCGCCGCCCGCGACGAGGTCGGCGACACGCGACGACATCAGCGTCAACTGCGTCTGCGGGTTGGGCGGCCGGCCGCGCTTCCCGCGGACCCAGCGGTCGCCCACGAGCCCCTGCTCGAGATCGAGCCGTGCCTCCTCGAGCACCTCGCGCTCGCCCTGTCGCGGCCGGCGCACGACGAGCTCGACGGTGCCGCTCCGCGCGGGCGCCGCGCGGACATGGTCGAGGCCGGCCTCGAGCTCCGCCGTCGTCAGGTGGAGGACGGCGTCGGTCGCCGTCACAGGTCGATCCGATCCGCCCGCAGCTGCTCCACCCGCCGCTCCCTCTCCGCATCCAGCATCGCGTGCATCGTCTCTCCCATCGTCTCACCCGGGTAGACCCAGATCTCGGGGTGCGTCAGCAGCTGCAGCCACGGGAATGCGCCGCGCCGCAGCTCGTCGTGCGGGCATCCGGAGCGCCACCTCTGGTTCGAGTCCGAACGGTACGTCTCCGGTGAGAACCACGGCTCCTGCATCACGTTGACGACGCCGTCGACCGGCGCGCGCATGTACTCCGGGTCGGGGTTGTGCCACGCGAGGACGGGGTCGAATCGGTCGTCGCGCGACGCGTTCGGGTACACCGCGTGGAGGCCGACGCGGTGGCCGAGCGCGCGGAGCCGCGCGAGCACGTCGCGGCCCTCGGGCGACGCGAGGTTGTAGAAGACGCTCTCGGTCATCAGGAAGTACGTCGCCTGCGCGCCCGCGGCTGCCTCGACCTCCGCCACCCGGAGCGCCGCCTCGAGCGAGAGGTCGACGTCGTGCCGCAGCAGCACCGTCCCCTCCGCCGGCGCGCCGTCGAAGAACGCGAAGCGGTAGCCGCCGGCCCTCGCCGCGCCGAGCAGCTCGCGGTAGTGGTCGAGGTCGAAGGCGCAGCTCATCGCCGGGCCAGCACCCACTGGAACCTCGCCTCCCCGTCCGGCTCGTCGAAAGCGTCGGCGACCACCTGCACCCGCAGGTCGCTCACTCGACCTCGACCTCCAGCAGCCGCGCCGCCCGCTCGGCGCGGTCGAGCGCCTCGACCGAGGTGTCGGCGACGGCGATCACGTAGCCGCGGCGGTCGCCGTCGAGCCGCACGGGCCGGATCGTCTCGCCGATCTGGAGGTACGTGTCCGCCTGCACGACACCCTCCGCCGCGAGGACGGGGTCGAGCGGCCCGATCCGCGTCACCTTCCCCGTCGGCAGCGGGCCCGGCGACGCCGTCAGGAAGCGGATCGCGAGCGGCTGCTTGAACCGCGGCTGCACGAGCTCGTCGCCGATCGGCTCGCCGAGCGCCTGCCGCAACGCGATCTCGACGAGGTCGACGCCGACGGCGTGACGCACGAGGTCGGCCATCTGGCCGCCGGGGATCCGCGCCGCGACCTCGACGACGACGACGCGCCCGTCGTCGGTCGCGATCAGCTGCGGGAACGCGATCCCGTTCCGCAGGCCGAGCGCGTGCACGGCGTGGACGGCGACGCGCTCCGCCTCCGCCAGCTGGTCGCCGTAGATCGACGCGGGGTAGACGTGGATCCAGCCCACGCCGAAGCCGATCCCGGGCGGGCGCAGGCGGTCCGAGAGCGTCAGCGGGATCGCCTCGCCGTCGCGGACGACGACGATCCCGTTCATCTCGAGCCCGTCCACGAAGCCCTCCACGATCGCCTCGTCGGTGGGCGACTCCGCGAGCGCCGCGTGCAGGTGCGCGTCGACGTCGTCCTGCGAGCTGACGACGAAGACGCCGCGCTGGCCGCCGGAGTCGGCGGGCTTCAGCACGGCCGGGGCGCCGACCGTCGCGAGCGCGGCGCGTCCGCTCTGGAGGTCGCGCGCGGCGGCGAAGCGCGGCTGCGGGACACCGGCGTCGGCGAGCGTGCGGCGCATCGCGATCTTGTGCGTCATCAGGTGCGCGGTCGCCGTCCCGATTCCGGGCAGCCCGAGCTCCTCCGCGACGGCGGCCACCACCGGCACCGCGCGATCCGCCGAGACCGTGAGGACGCCGTCGACCGCGTGCCGCCGTGCGACCTCCGTCACCGCCGGGACGTCGGTGAAGTCGACTGCCTCGGCGACCTCCGCCTCCTGCAGCCCCGGCGCGGCGGCGTTCCGGTCGACCGCGACGACGCGGATCCCGAGCTCCCGCGCGCGGAGGATGGCTCGGCGCTGGTGGCGCCCGGCGCCGACGAAGAGGACGGTGGACACGGCGGCGCGATGCTATCTCGCGCGCGTTCGGCTGCTCAGCGCGTCGCGGTGCCGCCGCTCGTCACCGAGAAACCGGGGACGAGGAAGGCGAGCTGCTTGAAGCGCGCGATCTGGCAGCCGTCGCGGAGCGTCAGCTGCGTCCAGACGCGGCTGCCGCGGTACTTGCCGGTCACGATCGCCTGCTGCGGGCCGCCGTAGATCTGCGTGCAGACGAGGTCGTCGCCGAGCGGCGCGAACGGCGCCTTCAGCGTTGCGAGCTTCCTGCACGCCTCCGCCCGCTTCGGGTGGGTCCCGCCGACCGGCCCACAGCGGAGCGTCCACCGCTTCGGCGCTCCCTGCTCCCTGCCCTCGTCCCAGAACGAGATCGTGAGCGACGTCGTCGCAGGGGCCACGGTCGTCGCGGATGCCGCGGGAAGCGTGCTGGCCGCGAGCGCCAGCGCTGCGAGGAGGGCGATTCGCATCCTGCGAGGGTAGCGCGGGACTAGACTCGCCGCGTGGCTCTGAGCGGGAAGCGCATCTTCATCACGGGCGGCGCGGGGTTCATCGCGACGACGCTCGCGCGGCGGCTCGTCGACGCGAACGAGGTCGTCGCGCTCGACAACCTCCACCGCGACGCCCTCACCGGCTCCGACCTCGCCGAGCATCCGAACTTCACGTTCCACCAGGCGGACGTCCTCGACGCGGAGCGGGTGCGCGAGCTCGCGCAGGGCGCGACGCACTTCGTCCACTGCGCCGCGATCGCCGGCGTCGAGACCGTGCTGCAGAGCCCCGTGCGGACGATGCGCGTGAACGTGATCGGCACGTACAACGCGCTCGAGGCCGCGACCGCCACGCTCGACACGCTCGAGCGCTTCGTCGACTTCTCGACGAGCGAGGTCTTCGGCACGCATGCGTTCCGCGTCCAGGAGGGGCAGGTCTCGACGATCGGGTCGGTCGGCGAGGCGCGCTGGACCTACGCGGTCTCCAAGCTCGCCGGGGAGCACATGGCGCACGCCTACCACGACGAGCTCGGGCTGCCCGCGGTGACCGTGCACCCGTTCAACGTCTATGGACCCGGCCAGATCGGCGGCGGCGCGATCCGCGCGTTCATCGAGGCCGCGCTCGCCGGGCGAGACCTGACGATCCACGGCGACGGCTCGCAGATCCGCGCCTGGTGCTTCGTCGACGACATGGTGCGCGGGACGCTCCTCTGCCTCGAGCACGAACGCGCCGTCGGCCAGACCTTCAACATCGGCAACCCCCGCTCGAGCGTCACGATCTACGACCTCGCCCAGCGCATCAGGCGCCTTTCCGGCGCCGAGGTGGAGATCGTCTTCCAGCCGCTCCACTACGCGGACGTCGAGCTCCGCATCCCGAACGTCGAGAAGGCGCGCGAGATGCTCGGCTTCGAGGCGCAGGTCGAGCTCGACGAGGGGCTCGAGAAGACGATCGCGTGGTATCGAGAGAAGGCACTGAGCCCGTCCGCCTAGCGTTCCCCGAGCTCGGGGAGGCGGAGCTCGCCGAGGTTCGCGCCGTCCTCGAGTCGGGCGCGCTGACGATGGGGCCGAAGGTCGCCGAGCTCGAGGAGCTCGTCGCGGCGGCGTGCGGCGTCGAGCACGCCGTCGCCGTCTCGAACGGGACCGCGGCGCTCCACCTCGCGGTGCTCGCGCTCGGGCTCCGCCCGGGCGACGAGGTGCTCGTCCCCGCCTACACGTTCCCCGCGACGGCGAACGCCGTTCGGCTCGCGGGCGCGACGCCGGTGCTCGTCGACGTCGACCCGCGGACGTTCAACCTGGACGTCGAGAAGGTCTACGAGGCGGTGACGTCGCGGACGAAGGCGGTGCTCGCCGTCCACCTGTTCGGCCGTCCGCTCGACTGGGAGGCGCTCGCGAGCGCGGTGCCACCGGAGGTCGTGCTGCTCGAGGACGCGGCCGGGGCGCTCGGCGCTCGCTGGCGCGGGATGCCGTGCGGCGGCCTGGGCGCCGCGGGCTGCCTCTCGTTCCATCCGCGGAAGATCGTGACGACCGGCGAGGGCGGCGCGGTCACGACGAGCGACGCAGCGATCGCCACGGCGGTCCGCCGCCTGCGCCATCACGGCATCGACACCGAGATGGACATCCCGCAGCCGTCGACGAACTACCGCCTCGCGGACGTCCTCTGCGCGCTCGGCATCCCGCAGCTCAAGCGGCTCGACGAGCTGCTCGGCGAGCGGACGCGCGTCGCGGACGGGTACACGGAGCGGCTGCAGGGCGTCGTCGAGCTGCCGGACGCGGACGAAGGCGACACGCACGGCTGGCAGGCGTACGTCGTCCGCCTCGACCGGCGCGACGAGGCGCTCGCCGCGTTGCGCGCCGAGGGGATCGAGGTGCAGATCGGGACGTACGCCCTGCACCGGCTCTCCGCGTACCGCGACCAGGGGCCGTTTCCCGGCGCCGACGCCGCGTTCGAGCGTGCCCTCGCGCTCCCGCTCCACTCGAGGCTCACCGACGCCGAGCTCGACCGCGTCGCCGCCGGCGTCGCCCGCTTCGCCTGAGCTCATAGACACCCCCGAACCGTTCTCCCGCCACGGGCGAATCAACCGCGGGTCGATCTCACGGCCCGTGCCCAGACAACGATTTCGGAAGGGGGACCGGAGATGTCGGACCTCGATGTTCGTGATCCGGACGTCCAGGAGGCCATCGAGCAGACGCGCGGTGCGTTCCTCCGGAAAGCAGCACTTCTCGGCGGCGGCGCGCTCGCGGTCTCGGCGGGTGGCATCTTCACCGCCGACGCGCTCGCGCACTCGAAGAGCGACCTCGACATCCTCAACTTCGCGCTCACGCTCGAATACCTCGAGACGGACTTCTACGATCGCGCCCGGCGCGGCGAGTTCGGCAACCTGAACCAGGGCGTGCAGCTCTTCGCCGAGGTGCTCTACTCCCACGAGCAGGCGCACGTCGACGCGCTCAACGCGATGATCCCGGCGCTCGGCGGCACCCCCGTCTCGGCTCCGGCGACGAAGTTCCCGAGCCTGAACCAGCGGAAGTTCGTCACGACCGCCATCGCACTCGAGCAGACGGGCGTCAGCGCCTACGGCGGAGCGTTCCCGCTCCTCAAGTCGAACGACGTGAAGGCGGCTGCGCTGTCGATCCACTCCGTCGAGGCGCGGCACGCCGCCTACGCGCGGCTCGTCGCCGGGACGCTGCCGGCGCACGTGGCGTTCTACCCGGCGCTCAACAAGCAGCAGGTCCTCGACATCGCCAAGCCGTTCCTCGCGTAAGCCGAAAGGGGCAAAGACATGAACCGCATCGAATACAAGGGGCTGGAGGTCGAAACGAACGCCCCGATCGAGGAGCTCGCCGCGCAGGCGGAGGACGGCACGAACCGCTCCGCGTTCCTCAAGCGCGCCGCGATCTTCGGCGGCGGCGTCGCCGCCGTCGCGTCCGGGTCGATGGCCTTCCCGGCCGCTTCCCACGCGAGCAAGGCGTCGGACATCGAGATCCTCAACTTCGCGCTGACGCTCGAGTACCTCGAGTCGACGTTCTACGCGATTGGCTTCGACAAGGCACCGCTCGACGCTCGCAGCAAGCGGCTCGCGAAGGTCATTCGCGACCACGAGCTCGCGCACGTCAAGGCGCTCGTGTCGACGATCCAGTCGCTCGGCGGGAACCCGGTGAAGAAGCCGAAGTTCAACTTCAACCCGGATCAGCTCTACTCGAGCCAGCAGGCGTTCCTCCAGACGGCAATGGCGCTCGAGGACACCGGCGTCAGCGCCTACAACGGCGCCGGCCCGGCTCTCACGCTCGTGCCGGTGAAGAAGGCGGCCGCATCGATCGTCGCCGTCGAGGCGATGCACGCATCGTGGGTGCGCGGCGTCGCCGGCACCGCGCCGGCGCCGCTCGCGTTCGACCAGGCGCTGACGGTCGACCAGGTGCTCGCGATCGCAAAGCCGTTCTTCGGCTGAGCCCGATGCTGCGGTACGTGCTGGGTGCGCTCGCCCTCGCGGGCGCACTCGGCGCGTCCGGGTGCGGCGGCGGCGGCGGCGAGGCGGAGCCTGCGCGACCCGAGCCGGTACGGTCGGCGCCGGCGTCGACGGCACCTGCGGACGCGGTCGGGACCGTCGCGACGGAAGCGGCACCCGCGCCCGCGGACGATCTCGACACGGTGCGGACGGTCGCCGCGAGCGACGGCGTCGCCACGGTGAGCGCGAGCGCGCCTCCTGTCGACCTCGAGGTCGAGCTGCTCGAGGTGCTCGATCCGGCGCCTGCGACCGACGAGTTCTCGCCGCAGCGCGACAACCGTTTCGTCGCGGTGCAGGTGGCGCTCACGAACCTCGGCACGACCGCCTACACCGACACGCCGACGTCGGGCGCGAGCATCGTCGACGCGGACGGTCGGCCGCACCCGGCCGCCGTCCTCCATGCGGCCGAGCCCTCGCTCGAGCGGGTCACGATCGCGCCCGGCGAGACGGCGAGCGGGTTCGTGACCTTCGAGCTGCCGCTGGGCGCGCGCGCCGTCGAGCTCCACATCCGTCTGAACAGCGGCTTCGGACCCGAAGTCGGCGTCTGGCGGCTTCCCTAGGTCGCAGCGCCGCTCTCGACGCGTTGCCACCCCTCGGGGAGGGCTGCCTCCAGCCTCCACACGGGGTCCGGGCGCCAGCCGGACCGGTCGCGGTCGAACGGCCAGCGTCGGTCGGCGAGCGCGGCGAGCGCCTGCTCGCCTGCCGCGCGGATCGCGGCGGCCTCGGCGCGCCCGAAGCGTCCGAGCGCGACGGCGTCGCCGAGCTCGTCCTCGTCCTTCCACTCCCAATCCGAGAGGTCGGCGGCGACGACGAGGTCGAGCACGTGGTCGGTCGTGTCCCAGCCGGTCGGGGTACGTAGGAGCGGCGCCTGCAGGTTCACGTACCACCCCTCGAACGACCAGTCGTCGCGCCAGTAGGCCGAGTAGCTGAACGCCGCGCGTGCCGGCGTGAGCATCAGCGTGTGCGCCGCCCACGCGCCGTCGCCGAGCGTCCACGGCTGCGACCAGCGCTCGCCGTAGGGCGCGGAACGCTCGATCGGCCGCCCGTCGGCCGTGTGGCGGACCTTGATCGGCGCGCCCGCGGGGGCGTAGAGCGCCGTCACCGGCCGTGAGTCCTCGACGACGAGCACCGGCAAGGCCCGCGAGACGCGCCCGTCGTCGACGTACCGGAGGAGCGCGCTCTCGCCGGCGGACCACACGGAGCCACTCTACGAACGGAGGTAGGCTTTTGCGCCTGCAAACCGCGGACGTCCACCCGTTCCCGGAGCCCGCGCCGGACATCTCCGTCGTCGTGACGCTCTACGACGAGGAGGCGACGGTCGAGGAGCTCCACCGTCGGCTCGTCGCGTCTCTCGAGGGGCGCCGGTTCGAGATCCTCTACGTCGATGACGGCTCGCGCGACCGCACGTGGGGGCTCGTCGAGTCGCTGCACGCCGCCGACGCCCGCGTCCGCGCGATCCGCTTCAAGCGCAACTTCGGCCAGCACCCCGCGATGCACGCCGGTCTCTCGCGGGCGCGGGGCTCGATCGTCGTCACGATGGACGGCGACCTCCAGAACCAGCCGGAGGACATCCTGCGGTTGATCGGCGCGGTCGAGGCCGGCGCGGACGTCGCGAGCGGCCGCCGCGCCGCGCGGCACGACTCGTGGGGGCGGACGCTCCCCTCCCGCCTGATCAACGGGATGCTGCGCCGTTTCACGAAGGTCGACATCTCCGACTTCGGTTGCGCGTTCAACGCGTACCGGCGAACGGCCGTCGAGCCGGTGCTGCCCGCGATCGGGAAGCAGAAGTTCACGAAGGCGCTCGTCCTCTCCGGCGGCGCGTCCGTCGTCGAGGTCGACGTCGCGCACGCCGCCCGCGCCGGCCGCTCGCGCTACTCGCCGCTTCGGCTGACGCGGCTCGCGCTCCACGTCCTCGCCGGCTTCTGGCCGCAGCCGATCCAGTGGATCGGCGTCGCGCTCGGCGTCGTCTGCACCCTCCTCGCGGTCGCGCTCGGCGGCTACGGCGCGTGGTACTGGATCGCGCACGCCGACTTCCCCGGCCCGCTGCTCGGCGGCGTCGCCGTCCTCTTCGTGCTCGGGATCCAGGGCTTCATCCTCGCGCTCGTCGGCGAGTACCTAGGCAGAATCCAGCGCGAGGTCGAGGGGCGGCCGCTGTACACGATCGAAAGGGAGCTGTGAGGAAGCGCGTGCTCGTCACCGGCGGCGCCGGGTTCATCTCGTCGAACTTCATCCGCCACCTGCTCGCGGCGACGCCGTACGAGGTCGTCTCGGTGGACGCGCTGACGTACGCCGGCAACCTCGAGAACCTCGCGGACGTGATGAGCCACCCGCGCCTGTCGTTCGTGCACGGCGACATCCGCGACCCCGATCTCGTCGCGAAGGTCGTCGCCGAGGTGGACGTGATCGTGAACGCCGCCGCCGAGTCGCACGTCGAGAAGTCGATCGAGGAGGGCGCCTCCGAGTTCGTGACGACGAACGTCGAGGGGACGCAGATCCTCCTCGACGCGATCCGGCGCACGCCGGTCGAGCGCTTCATCCTCATCTCCTCCAGCGAGGTCTACGGGACGGCCGAGTACGCGCCCATGGACGAGGAGCACCCGCTCAACCCGCGCTCCCCGTACGCGGCGACGAAGGCGGGCGGCGACCGCCTCGCGTACTCCTACTGGGTCACCTATGGGCTCCCGATCGTGATCGTCCGCCCGTTCAACAACTACGGCCCGCGGCAGCACCCGGAGAAGGTGATCCCGCGGTTCATCACGCAGGCGCTCTCGGGCGAGCCGCTCACGATCCACGGCGACGGGCACGCGAGCCGCGACTGGCTCTACGTGGACGACGACGCGGAGGCGATCGAGTCGCTGATCGCCGCGCCGATCGACGACATCGCGGGTGAGGTCGTGAACGTCGCGACCGGGATCGACATCGCGGTGGAGGAGGTCGCGGACGCGGTGCTCGCGGCGACGGGGTCGAGCTCCGAGAAGGTGCACGTCGACGAGCGGCTCGGTCAGGTCGAGCGGCACATCGGCTCGACCGACAAGATCGCGCGGCTGACCGGCTGGCGCGCGCGCGTCGACTTCGAGACGGGGCTCGAGCGGACGGTCGCGTGGTACCGCGACAACGAGGCGTGGTGGCGAGCGGTTCTCGAGCGCGACCGCGTCTCCTCGTTCTAGGCGCCGGCCCGGCCCAGGTCGGCCTCCTCCGCGCGGGACGCGAGCGCGGCGTCTTCACGATCGCCGTCGACCGCGACCCGGGTGCCCCGGGCTTCGCCTACGCCGACAAGCGCGCACTCGTCTCGACCGAGGACGAGCCTGCGGTCGACCGGCTCGCCCGCGCCGAGGAGGTGGACGGGGTCGTCTCGCCCGGCGCCGACTGGCCCGTGGCGGTCGCCGCCCGTGTCGCCGACCGGCTCGGCCTGCCGCACCCGATCTCGCCGGCGACGGCCGCGCTCGTGACGTCGAAGGGGCGGCAGCGCGAGGCGCTCGCGGCGGCGGGCGTCCCGCAGCCGCGGCTGCTCGACGAGCCGGTGCCCCCGTGCGTGATCAAGGCGCCCGACCGGCAGGGCCAGCGCGGGCTCGCGATCGTGCGGGAGGAGGAGGAGCTGCCGGCCGCGATCGAGGGCGCGCTCGACGCG
>DATMJW010000040.1:0-2791 GCA_035553355.1 Gaiellaceae bacterium
CGACGGAAGGAGCCCGAATGCCGACAGCAGCAGAGATGGTGGCCGCTGCGAAGCAGCGCGTCGAGAACCTGAGCGTCGAGGAGACGGCGCGCGAGCTCGAGCGCGGCGACGCGCTGCTCGTGGACATCCGCGAGCCCGGCGAGCGAGCCCAGAACGGGTTCATCCCTGGCGCTGTCGAGGCGCCGCGCGGGATGCTCGAGTTCTGGGCCGATCCGTCGAGCCCGTACCACCGTGAGGAGTTCGACCCGTCGCGGCGGATCATCCTCCACTGCGCGTCGGGCGGTCGCTCCGCTCTCGCCGCGGCGATGCTGCAGGACCTCGGGTACGAGCGCGTGGCGCACCTCGACGGCGGCCTCAACGCCTGGAGCGCCGAGGGCCGCGCCGTCGAGCGCACCGCGTAGGCAGCGCCGCGAGGCGCCCGTCCCGTTCGCAGAGTGCGTGGGGGCGCGCCGCGGGCGGCGCGCCCCCGTCGCCTACTTGACCTTGACGTTCCGACTGGCGGCGTTGTTCGCCTCGACCTCCTCGTCGACGGCGTCCGCGGGATCCACCGTGACGACGAGCTCGTGCGTGCCTGCCTCGGCCGGCGTCCACGCGACGGACGCGGAGGCCGTTCCGCCCGGAGGCACGTCGAGCAGGACGCGCTCACCGAGCAGGACGCCGTTTGCCGTGAAGCGGACGGTGACGGGCCCGGTCGCGGCCGTGCCGGCATTGCGCACGCGGGCCGTCACCGTCACGTTCTCACCGGGCGACGGCGAGTGGTTCGAGAGACCGATCGACCCGCGCGAGACGGTGAGGTCGGGCAAGCCGCTCCGCGGGCCGGTGTAGCGGAAGACGTCGAGGCCGCGACTCATGTCGCCGACGTAGACGTACCCGCGGTGGTACAGAGCGCCCCAGGCCGTCGTCCCTTCGGCGATGAAGTGGCCGACCTGACGTGGGTTGGCCGGATCGCTGTAGTCGACGACCTGCAGCCCCGCGTTGTAGGAGCCGAGGAACACGAGCGGCCCCTCGGACGAGAACACGTGGACGGAGCACACCGGCGCAGGCGTCCCGAACGGGACGAACCACTCCGAGAGCTCGGTCGCCGACTGAAGGTTCGGCGCAAGACGGACGGCCGTGATCCCACCCGCGTTCCCGCAGCCGTTGTGGAGGTCCTCGTCCGTGATCAGCATCACACTCGGATCCGACTCGAGCAGCTGCGCCTCGTGGTGGTACCGGATCGGGTGGTGGTCCGGGCCCTTCTCGTGCAGCCAGCGCAGGAGCACGACCGGGTTCCGCGGATCCGTGACGTCGATCACGAAGACGCTGCCGGTATCGCCGCTGCCGAGGTAGCTCCCGCCCTCCGCGAGCAGGGCGATGTCACGCAGGCCGAGACCGTCGACGGGGTGGTCGACGTAGACCTCGATGTCGTGCGTGTGCGTGAAGGGAGCGCCGACCGGGCGGCCGTTGCGGTACGGCGACGCCTCCCACAGCGCCGTCGGGTTGCCCCGGAAGATGTTCTGCGGGGCCCCTGCCGGTGTCCCGACGAGCGGGTTCAGGTCGTAGATGCGGAGGCCTTGCACGCCGCGGCCACCGGAGGGGAGGTAGAGCCGCCGTGCGTCGACGATGTCGCCGTTGTGCGACTCGCCGTCGATCTGGTCCGGCCCGAACGTCCAGAGCAGCTTCGGGTTCGCGGGGTCGGTGACGTCGAGGAACTCGGTGCGGTCGGTGCGGGCGTCCGGCGGCAGCGCCCCGTGCGTCCGCGCGGTGCCGTTCAGCACCGCGATGTGTCGGCCGTCGAGGACGGCGGCGTCCGGCGGTGCATCGGCGCGGAGACCCGGCGTGAACGAGCCGAGGAACTTCGGGTCGGCGGGATTCGCGATGTCGTAGATCCGCATCCCGTTCCCGTACGAGCCGAGGTAGAGGCGGCCGGCCTCGACGGCGACGTGGCCGCCGGTGAAGCCGTTGTCGCCGCCGACGTACTCGACGTTCTCGCGTGGCGCGAGCGGCGAGGGCGTGAGCTCGCCGAACGCGGCGATTGGAAGCACTGCGTGGGCACCCTCGTGCGCGCCGCTCGACGCGGCGAGGCCGAGGAGCGCGGTCGCCGCGACGACGGCGGCGGCAAGACGACGTCTCATGTTCCTCCTAGTCCTCGAACGTGCGGCTGCAGTCCGTAGGTCGAGCTTCTACGTGTGAATACGTGCTTCGAATGTCGCGCCGTTGATAGCACACTCGAGCGGCTTTCGTCGCCGCAACGATTGACTGACTATTCACTCGAAATTGACTGACGAATCAGTCATGACGACGAGGCAAAGCCGCGTTGTATTTCCTCCAGAACCGGGTATCTTCCGCCGCTGCAAGCACGTCGGGTACCACGCTTTCGGAGGGAGACACCATCGTGAGCACCACTCGATTCAGGCGCCGCGGGCTCGCGCTCGCCGCTGCCTTCGCCGCCGCAGCCGTCACCGCCTCTGCGGCGCCCGCTGCGACCGCGCCGGCGCAGGAGGAGACCGGATCGGTCGCGCTGCCCCTGCGCTTCGCTGCCGACGCGACGTACGCGTCCTGGCCCGGTGGACAGCGGACCGTCTACACCGTCGCCGGCTCGAACGGTCATGTCGGCTACACCATCGAGCTCGACGACGCGGTCGACGGAGGCGCGTTCGAGCTCGTCTCGACCGGCAGCCTCCTCGCGAACGAGGACTTCGACATCGCGTTCTACGCGAGCTTCACGCCGACCGTCTCGACCGCGAACATCCAGACGCGGGCGCTCGGCGGCGAGACGGGCACGATCCCGGCGGGCTCCCGCTTCGCCGTC
>DATMJW010000041.1:0-8114 GCA_035553355.1 Gaiellaceae bacterium
GAGCGCGTTCGACCGACGCGCGAGGTCGCGCTCTAGCTCTGCGGGACGCGGTGCGTCGGCGGGTGGATCAGGTAGACCGTCCCACCCGAGTGCTGGAGCCAGAGCCGCTCGAGCGTGCGCCGCGGGTAGGTGCGGCGCACAGCCCTGTTCGAGCGAGCCGCGGGGTCGTTCACGATCGGGTTGCCGCGGCGGTCGAAGCCGACGACGACCGCGAGGTGGCCGTCGCTCGACCCGGCCGCGCCGCGGAGCTCGCCGCGTGCCCAGGCGAAGCTGAAGACGACTGGAACGCCTGCGTCGACCCAGCGCTCGACGTCGCGGAAGCTCTCGAACCGTGCCACCCGCGCCTGCATTCCCTCCGTCGCGGCGTAGGCGACGTTGAACGCCCAGTTGCCGTGCCCGCGGTACTCCCGGTCGTAGACCCCGCGCACCGTCCGGCGCACGCGCGGCTCCGCCGGCCCCCGATAGCGCTGCCAGTACGCCAGCACCATCGAGACGGCCGTCGGGCTGCACCAGACGTTCCCGCCGTCCGGATAGACCATCTGCGAGTACTCCGGCACCTCGAGCGCAGTGGCCCAGCGCGAGCGATCGCCCGCGGGGTGTGCGGACGGACGCGCGGCCGCCTGTGACCACGCGAGCGCCGCGGCGCGGACCGACGGCGAGGCGCCGTCGCGCGCGGAGCGCAGCCGCAGCCCGAGCTGGAGCGCGTCGGCTGCTCCCGCGAGCGCGAGCGTGTCGGTGAGGACGCGGCCGCGGGCGTCGCGCTGCCCGTCCACGGAGTGCCGCCGCGCGGCCTCGCGAGAGCTCCAGCTGCCGAGCTCGTACCAGCGGGTCCACCTGCCGGCGACGCGTGCGCGCAGCCGCGCCTCGACCCACGTGCCCGGCGGTGTCGCCGCGTTCCACGACGGGATCGCCTCCCGCGCAGGAAGCCCCGTCGGGACGACGGGCGAGACGACGTCGCCGCTCCGTGCCTCGCCGGCGAGGCGGACGCCGCCGCCGCGTCCGGGTGCGGTGCCGTCGTGCGTCCAAGCCGCGAACCCGCCGTCGGCGGCGCGCCACAGCTCGTTCCCGGTGCGGTGCCCCGTCGCAGCGCCCTGGGTGGCGGCGACGAGCGACGCGACGACTGCGATCAGGCCCATCACGCGGCCACGGTAGCCGCGGAGGTCGCCGATCGCGTTTCCGCTACACTCGTCAGCCGCTCATGGCAGTCCCGAAGAAGAAAACGTCGAAGGCCCGCCGCGACAAGCGCCGCGCGCAGCACGGCATCGAGTCGCCGCGCGTCAACGTCTGCCCGACCTGCCATCAGCCGAAGCGGCCGCACCGCGTCTGCCCCACGTGCCACACGTACAAGGGCCGCGAGATCGAGCCGCTCCGCACGCCGGCCCCCTAGCTTTCCGTGCCCCGGATCGCCGTCGACGCGCTTGGCGGCGACCGTGCGCCGACAGAGGTGGTCGCAGGAGCAGCCCTCGCGGCCGCGGACGGGATCGACGTCGTGCTCGTGGGGCCGAGCGGGCTCGACACGCACGGCCTCGAGCTGATCCACGCGCCCGACGCGATCGCGATGGACGAGAAGCCCGCCGAGGCGGTCCGCGCGAAGCCGGAGGCGTCGCTCGTCGTCACCTGCCGCGCCGTCGCCGAGGGACGCGCCGACGCCGCCGTCTCCGCGGGCAACACCGGGGCGATGCTCGCCGCGGGGCTCCTGCACCTGCGCCGCCTGCCCGGGGTCCTCCGCCCCGCGATCGCCGTCCCGATCCCGGCCGCGAACGGGCCGTCGGTGCTCCTCGACTCGGGCGCGAACGCCGACGCGCGCCCGGAGCACCTCGTCCAGTTCGGCCACATGGGGGCCGTCTTCGCGCAGGAGATCCTCGGCATCCGCGAGCCCGAGGTGCGGCTGCTCTCGATCGGCGAGGAGCCCGAGAAGGGGAACCAGCTGACGCTCGAGGCGCACGCCCTCCTCGCCGAAAGCGGTCTCCGGTTCGCCGGGAACGCCGAGAGCCGCGACCTGCTCGCGGGCGCGGCGGACGTCGTCGTCTGCGACGGCTTCACCGGGAACATCGCGCTGAAGCTCCTCGAGGGCACGATCAAGACGCTGCTCGACGCGCTGCGCGGCGAGATCGTCGCGACTCCGCGCGGGAAGCTCGGCGGGCTGCTGATCCGGCCGGCCGCGGCTCGGCTCCGCCGACGGCTCGACCCCGACACCTACGGAGGCGCCTACCTGCTCGGGCTGCGCGGCCTCGCCGTGATCGCGCACGGGAACTCGTCGCGAGTCGCCGTCGCGAACGCGATCCGGCTCGCCGCACGAGGCGTCGAGCACGACGTCGTCGGCCGGCTCGCGGCCCGCCTGCCCGAACGGCGCCCGACGGCCGCTGTATGATCGGGCGCGCTCCAGCCCCTACGAACCCAGAGTGAGGTCGATTTGGCAGCGTCGCGTGAAGAAGTCTTCGAGCGGGTCAAGGAAGTCCTGAGCGAGCAGCTCGGTGTCGACGAGTCCGAGATCAACGAGGAAGCCTCGTTCCAGGAGGACCTGGACGCCGACTCGCTCGACCTCGTCGAGCTGATCATGGAGCTCGAAGACCAGTTCGGGATCAAGATCTCGGACGAGGACGCGCAGAAGATCACGACCGTCGGCCAGGCCGTCGACTACGTCTCGTCGCACCAGTAGCGCTCCGACAGGCGATCCGGGCGCCCTCGGCCGCCTGATCGACGCGCTGCCGCCCGACCGGCTGGAGCACGTCCTCACGCACACCTCGTGGGCGCCGGACCGCGCGTCCTCGTACGAGCGGCTCGAGTTCCTCGGCGACAGCGTGCTCGAGCTCGCGATCGCGCGCGAGCTCTACGACCGGTACCCCGAGGCGTCCGAAGGTCGCCTCGCGAAGATCCGCTCGCACGTCGTCTCGCGCCAGAGCTGTGCGGCGGTCGCGCGCGAGCTCCGCCTCGGCGAGCGGCTCGCCGAGCAGGCCGGCGACGACGTCGCGCCCGACGAGCTGGCGCGCATCGTCAAGAGCCGGAACGTCACGGCGGCGCTCCTCGAGGCTGCGATCGCCGCGCTCTTCCTCGAGCACGGGTACGAGCCGATCGAGCACGCGATCGTCGCGGCGTTCTCCGACCGGATCGAGTACGCCCGCACGAGCCACGTCGACCACAAGACGGAGCTCCAGGAGGCGCTCGCGAAGTCGGGGCGCCAGGTGTCGTACTCGGTGCTCGAGGTCGAGGGCCCGCCGCACGACCGCCGCTTCGTCTGCGCTGCGTTGATCGACGGCGACGAGGCCGGCCGCGGCACGGGCCGGTCGAAGAAGGACGCCGAGCAGGCCGCCGCCAAGCAGGCGCTCGCGGGCGCCGCGGCGGCGCTACCCGAGTAGCCGGCGGTGGACCGCCTGCGTGAGCGGGCTCGGCGCTGTGCCGAGGTCGTCGCGCAGCCGCCTGCGGAGGTCGTCGTAGACGAGGAGCGCCTCGGCGCCGTCGCCGCGTGCCGCGAGCGTCTCCATCAGCAGCCGGTAGCCGCTCTCCCGGTAGGGCGAGCGGCGGATGAGGGCGTGCGCCGAACGCTCGGCGGTGTCGAGCTCGGCGCCGCCGATCTCGAGGCTTGCGCGCCCCGCGAGCTCGAGCGCGCGCAGGTGGAGCTCGTGGAGCTCCCGGCGCCGCTCGTCGAGCCACGGCGCTTCGTCGCCCGTGAGGAGGCCGCGCGCGGCGATGTGCTGCGCGACGCGCGCTGGCCCCCACGCGCCGGTCCAGTCGCTCCGCGCAATCGCGGCCTGCGCCCGGTGCAGCGCCTCCCCGGCGGCGTCGAGGTCGACCCATGCGTCGGCGAGGGCGAGGCGGACGTCGCCGCGGCCCTCGAGCGGGACGACCCGGCGGAGCTTCGAGAGGAGCGGGCTCAGCGCGTCCCCGGCGGGCGGCTCGTGCCACAGCGCGGCGACGAGCTCGTCGCGCGTGACGGTGCGACCGCGGTGCGCCGCGAGGTACGCGAAGGCAATGCGTCCCTGACGACCCGGAAGGACGTCGTCGACGCGGCGGCCGTCGATGCGGGCGACGAGGCGCCCGCAGAGCTGGATCCGCGTCTCCGCCAAGGTTTCGCCAAGGTAATCGCAACGGCGGCGGCGGACAATTCCGCGCATGGCACGCATCCTGATCAACGTCACGCACGGCCCGGAGCACCCGACCCGGGCAGCGCTCGGCTTCCTCGTCGGCCGCGCAGCGGCGGAGGCCGGCCACGAGGTGTCGCTCTTCCTCGCGGGCGACGCCGTCCAGCTGCTCCGGGAGCCGGTGCTCGACTCGCTCGTCGGGCTCGGCACGGGCAGCCTGCGCGCGTCGCACGACGCGCTCCGGAACGCGGGCGCGCGCTTCTACGTCTCCGGCATGTCCAGCAAGGCCCGTGGCTTCGACCCGGGCGACGCGGCCGAGCCGGCGCTGCCGGCGAAGCTCCTCGAGCTCGCCGTCGAGGCCGACACCGTCCTGACCTACTGAGGAGGAACGATGACGAAGGTGATCAACTGCGAGTGCGGCGAGGTCGTCCGCGCCCAGAGCGACGAGGAGCTCGTCGAGACCGTCGAGCGGCACGTCGTCGACGCCCATCCGGAGCTCGTCGGGAAGATGACGCGCGACGACATCCTCGCGATGGCCGAGGAGACGTAGCGCGCGGGGCTTCCCGTCCGGGCAGCGGGCTAGCCTCCCCGCGTGCACCTGCGCTCTCTTCGGCTGCGCGGCTTCAAGTCGTTTCCGGACCAGCTCGAGCTGAAGCTGGAGCCGGGCGTCGCCGTCGTCGTCGGCCCGAACGGCTCCGGCAAGTCGAACGTCGCCGACGCGATCGTGTGGGCGTCCGGGTCGCTGACGCCGTCCGAGCTCCGCGCGGAGAAGCCGGACGACGTCCTCTTCAACGGCGCCGAGGGTCGCAGCCCCGCCGACAGCTGCGAGGTCGAGCTCGTCTTCGACAACGCCGACGGCGGGTTCGGCGACGAGCTCGACTTCAGCGAGGTCTCGATCGCGAGGCGCCTGCACCGCGGCGGGGAAGGCCAGTACCTCGTGAACCGCGCGCAGGTTCGGCGGACCGACCTCGTCGAGCTGCTCGCGGACGTCGGCCTCGGCGGCTCGATGCACTCGATCGTGAGCCAGGGCAAGGTCGAGGCGGTGCTCGCGTCGAAGCCGGAGGAGCGGCGCGCGCTCGTCGAGGAGGCGGCCGGCCTCGGGAAGTTCAAGCGCCGGAAGCATCGCGCGGAGCTGAAGCTCGCGCGGGTCGCGACGCAGGTCGAGCGTGCGCGGGACGTCGAGGCCGAGGTGCGCAAGCGCCTTCGGCCGCTCGCGCTGCAGGCGACGGCGGCGGAGCGGGCCGCGAAGCTCGGGGTCGAGGTCGCGCGGCTGCGGGCGCGGATCGCGGAGCTCGACCTCGCCTCCGCCGACGCACGGCGTGAGGCGGCCGAGGAGCGGAAGACCGCCGCAGCGCTCGCGCGGCGGGCGGCGCACGAGCGGCTCGAGTCGCTGCTCGCGCAACGACAGGAGGCGGAGGAGGAGCTCGCGGACGCGGCCGGGCGTCGCGAGGCGGCGGTCAAGGCGCTCTACCGGCTGCAGGGCGCTGCCGAGCGGGTCGCGGTGCGGCAGGAGGGCGCGGCGGCGCTGCTCGCGCGTCTGCGCTCCGATCTCGACGGCGCCGAGCGTGCGGCGGCCGAGGTCACCGACGAGCGCGTACGCGCGCTCGAGGCTGCGGCGACGGCGGCGACCGCGCGTGCCCGCACGGCGGCTGCGGAGGCCGGCGCCGCCGCCGAGCGGGCACGCTCTGCGCAGGAACGGCTCGCCGCGCTCGAGCGAGGTGCGGCCGCACGGGCCGAGGAGCGGCTCGAGGCTCTGCGCACGGAGCGGCAGGCGCTCGAGGCCGAGCTCGCGGACGTGGCCGGCGGGCGTGAGGGCGCGACGAAGGCGCTGTACCGGCTCGGCTCGACGCGGGAGCGGATCGCGCTCCGCGCCGAATCCGTCGCGGCGCTGCGGGAGCGGCTCCACCACGAGCTCGCCGAGGCGGAGTCGGCGGCGAAGCGGCCTGGCCCCACGCCCGCCGAGCTGGAAGCGGCCGCGAACGCGGCGCGCGCCGAGGCACGCGCGGCGGCGAACGAGCGCGACGACGTCACGGCGCGGCTCGCGCTCGCGCGGGAGCGGATCGCGGCGCTCGAACAGTCGCTCGCGGAGCGCGAGGGGCTGCCGCCCGCGGCGCGCGCGTTCGCGGAGGAGGGAACCGCGCTCGCTCTCTCTCTGATCGAGGTCGCCCCCGGCCGGGAGCGCGCCGTTGCCGCTGCGCTCGGCTGGCGCGCCTCTGCGCTCGTCGCCGACGACGCGGCGGCCGCGTTCGCGCTGCTGCGGCGCGCGTGCGACCGCGGCCTCGGCAGCGTCACCGTCCTCGTCGGCTCGCCGGCGGCGCGGGTGGACGCGCTTCCGGTCGTCGCGGCAGACGAGCTCCTCGCCTCGACGGTGCCGGCCGTCACGGCGGAAGGATTCGGATACGACCCCGACCGCGGCGAGCTCTGGTTCGCCGGAGAGACCGCAGAGGCCGTGCTCCTCGAGCTGCGGACGCGGCTGTGCGAGCTGCAGGAGGACGCGAACGCGCTCGACGCGGAGCGTCAACACGCCGAGGTCGCTGCCGCGGCCGCGGCGTCACGCGCCGCCGAGGCCGAAGCGGCATACGCCGCCGTCGCGCACCTTCGCGCCGCCCGTGCGCTCGATCCGCGCGTCCTCCGACGCGCCGCAGCGATCGCTGATCGTCTCGACGAGGCGCTGCTCGGGTCGGCTGCGGTCGCACAGCGAGTGGAGGAGCCGCTGCGGATGCGCGCCGACGCGGGGGCCGAGCGCGCATCGGCGCTCGGAGGCGAGCTGGCGCGTGTCGGCGCGCTCGAGCACGAGGCGCGGCGGGAGGCGACAGCGGCGAACGAGCGGGCGGCGGCGGCGGAGCTCGTGCGGGCGCGGCTCGGCGGGGAAGGCCAGATCCGGCTGCTCCAGGTCGACGAGGCCGAGCGCGCGGCGGTCGAGGCGGAGGCTCGGCACCTGACGGACGAGGCGGAGCGCCTCGCGGCCCTCGCGACGGAGGCGGCTGAGGCAGCGCGTGACGCGGGCGCGGAGGTCGCCGAGACGGGTGCCAAGCGGGCCGCGACGCTCGATGCCGACCTGGTTCGCCGCGTCCTCGCGGGGGCGGAGCGGCTCGACGAGACGCTCGTCGCCGCGGCGGCCGCGGCGGCGCGGTTCGAGGCACCGTTGCGGGCGCGCGTCGACGCGGGCGCGAGCCGGACGGCCGAGCTCGGTGCGCGCCTGCGCGAGCTCGGCGCCGCGGAGGTCGAGCTCCGCCGGACGACGGAGGAGGCTGCGCAGCGTGCGACGCAGGTCGAGATCGAGCTGACGCGGATCGACGCCGAATCGGCCGACGCGCGCCGGCGGCTCGAGGAGGCCGCGGCCGAGCCGGCCGAGGGCAACGACCGCGACGAGCTCGCGGCGCGCGCGGAGCGGCTCGAGGCGCGGCGGATCCAGCTCGGCCAGGTGAACCCGCTCGCGCAGGAGGAGTACGAGGCGGAGAAGGAGCGTCTCGCCGAGCTCGAGACGCAGCGCGCCGATCTCGAGGCGAGCCTGAAGGAGCTCGAGGACCTGCGGAACGAGCTCGCGGACACGGTCGAGCGGCGCTTCTCCGAGACGTTCGCGACCGTCGCGTCGCACTTCGAGGAGGTGGCGACGACGCTCTTCCCCGGCGGCGAGGGCCGCCTCCGCCTCGTCGAGCCCGAGGACGAGGAGGGCGAGCTCGGCGTCGAGGTCGAGCTCCGTCCGGCCGGGAAGAAGATCACGCGCCTCGGGATGCTCTCGGGCGGCGAGAAGGCGCTCGGAGCGATCTCGTTCCTGTTCGCGCTCTTCCTCGCGAAGCCGTGCCCGTTCTACCTCCTCGACGAGGTCGAGGCGGCGCTCGACGACGCGAACATCGGCCGGTTCGTCGAGCTGCTGCGCCGCTACGCCGACCGCGCGCAGTTCATCGTGATCACGCACCAGAAGAGAACCATGGAGGCGGCGGACGTCCTCTACGGCGTCACGATGGCGGGCGACGGCGTCAGCCAGGTCGTCTCGCGGAGGCTCCCACGGGAGGACGCGGCAGCGATCGCGTC
>DATMJW010000042.1:0-40181 GCA_035553355.1 Gaiellaceae bacterium
GGCAGCTCGACCTCGCCGCGGAGCGCCGCCAGCCCGACCTCGAGCTCGGCGCGCTCCGGCGGCTCCTGCTCGGCCACGGCCTCGCCCTCCGGGTCGCCCGTCGTCGTCGTCGCGCGCAGGTCGATCTCGGTCAGATACCGCTTGTCGAGCCCGACGAAGCGGTTCGCCAGCTTCGTCGGGCTCGACAAGCGGTATCTGACCGAGATCGACCTGCGCGCGACGACGACCACGGGCGACCCGGAGGGCGAGCCCGTGGCCGAGCAGGAGCCGCCGGAGCGCGCCGAGCTCGAGGTCGGGCTGGCGGCGCTCCGCGGCGAGGTCGAGCTGCCGATTCCCGCTGCCTCGGCCGTCAAGATCGACGGGCAGCGCGCGTACAAGCTGCATCGGGCGGGAGTGGCGGTCGAGATGCCGCTCCGGCGCTCACGCGTCGCCGCGCTCGAGCTGCTCGCCTACGGGGACGGGGTGGCGACGCTCGATCTGCGCGTCAGCTCCGGCACGTATGTCCGCTCGATCGCAACCGCGCTCGGCGGGCACTGCCGAACGCTGCGCCGTCTCGAGATCGGGCCGTTCTCGGTCGACGAGGCGGACGAGGAGCGGCTCCTGCCGCCCGACGAGGCGCTTGCGAGGCTCGCATGAGCTGGACCGCCGCGATCGGCACGTTCGACGGCGTCCACCGCGGCCACCGGCGCGTCGTCGAGACGGCGAAGGCGCACGGCCACCCGGTGAAGGCGCTCACGTTCCACCCGCACCCCCGCAGCGTGGTGCAGGGGAACCGCGTCGAGCACGTGACGACGCTCGAGCGGCGCGTCGAGCTGCTGCGGGAAGCGGGTGCCGACGAGGTGGTCGTCCTGCCGTTCACGCTCGAGACGGCGGCCCAGTCGCCGCAGGAGTTCGCGCGCACGCATCTCGCGGGCGCGACCGCGGTCGCGTGCGGCGCCGACTTCCGGTTCGGGCATCGTCGCGCCGGCGACACCGAGACGCTGCGGGCGCTCGGCCTCGAGGTGCTCCCGGTGGAACACGTCGACGGCGTCTCCTCGTCCGCGATCCGCCGGCTCGTGCAGGAGGGCGACGTCCGTGCGGCCGCCGTGCAGCTGGGGCGGCCGTTCGAGCTCGACGGCGTCGTCGTTCCCGGCGACCGCCGTGGCGGCACGCTCGGCTACCCGACGGCGAACCTCGCGGTCGACGCGGCGCTGCTCGTCCCGCGCTACGGGATCTACGCGGGCGCCGCGCGCGTCCCGGGTCGGGAGTGGTACCGCGCGGCGATGTCGATCGGCACGAACCCGCACTACGGCGGCACCGAGCGCCGCATCGAGCCCTACCTGCTCGACTTCGACGGCGACCTCTACGGGCAGCGGCTCGTCGTGGAGCTGTGGCAGCGCCTACGGGACGAGCGGGCCTTCGAGAGCGAGGCGGCACTCGTCGAGCAGATCGGCCGTGACGTCGACGCGACCCGCGCCGCCACCCGCCCCGCGTGACAGTCCTGTAACAGGGGACTGTCCCCGGGACTGTCCCCTGTTCGAAGCGGCCGGTGGCCGTCCGTCCGACGCGCGCAGATAGCGTCAGGAGCATGAGCTCGAGCGTGCCGATGATCCACGCGCGCGGCCTCGTGAAGCGCTTCGGCGACTTCACGGCCGTCGACGCGATCGACCTCGACGTCCCGCCGGGCGAGGCGTTCGGCTTCCTCGGGCCGAACGGCGCGGGCAAGAGCTCGACGATGCGGATGATCGGCTGCGTCTCGCCGGTGACGGACGGGACGCTGCGCGTGCTCGGCCTCGACCCCGCGACCGACGGAGCGCGGATCCGCGCCCGGCTCGGCGTCGTGCCGCAGCAGGACTCGCTCGACAACGAGCTCACGGTGCGCGAGAACGTCCTCATCTACGGGCGCTACTTCGGGCTGCCGCGCCGGGAGCTGCGGCCGAAGATCGACGAGCTGCTCGACTTCGTCCAGCTCCGGGAGCGCGCCGGCGACAAGGTCGAGCCGCTCTCCGGAGGGATGAAGCGCCGCCTCACGATCGCGCGCTCGCTCGTCAACGACCCCGACCTGCTCCTCCTCGACGAGCCGACGACGGGGCTCGACCCGCAGGCGCGGCACGTCGTGTGGGACCGGCTCTTCCGGCTGAAGCAGCGCGGTGTGACGCTCGTCCTGACGACCCATTACATGGACGAGGCGGAGCAGCTGTGCGACCGCTTGGTCGTGATGGACGGCGGGAGGATCGTCGCGGAGGGCTCACCGTCGCAGCTGATCTCGCGCTACGCGACTCGCGAGGTCGTCGAGGTGCGTTTCGAGGGCGAACGCGGCGAGGCGGCCGCGCTCGACGGCCTCGCGGAGCGGGTGGAGGAGCTTCCGGACCGGGTGCTCCTCTACACGCAGGACGGAGACGGGACGGCGGCGCAGCTCTCGGAGCGCCCGCTCCCGCCGCACTCGACGCTCATCCGCAGGAGCACGCTCGAGGACGTCTTCCTCCACCTGACGGGCCGGACGCTCGTCGACTGATGGACGCCTTCGTCGGGCCGGCGCGGTCGTACGAGCACTGGCTCGCGCAGTACCGGCGCGTGTGGCGGGGGACCGTCGGGACGAGCCTCCTCAACCCGGTCTTCTTCCTCGCCGCGATGGGGCTCGGCCTCGGCACGCTCGTCGATGCGTCGCCGAACGCACCCGCGGGCGTGCGCTACGTCGACTTCGTCGCGCCGGGCCTGCTCGCGGCTGCGGCCATGCAGACGGCCGCGACGGAGTCGACGTTCCCCGTGATGGCGGCGATGCGGTGGAATCGGACGTACCACGCGATGCTCGCGACGCCGCTCGCGGTGCGCGACATCCTGCTCGGCCACCAGCTGTTCGTCGCGACGCGCGTCCTCCTCGCAAGCGCCGCATACCTCGCCGTGATCGCGGCGTTCGGAGCCGTCGACTCGCCGCTCGGGCTGCTCGTGGTGCCGGTGGCCGTGCTGCTCGGGCTCGCGTTCGCCGGGCCGATCATGGCGCTCGCGGCCACGGTCGAGAACGGCGCCGCGTTTCCGCCGCTCTTCCGCTTCGCGATCGTCCCGATGTTCCTCTTCTCGGGGACGTTCTTCCCGGTGGAGCGGCTGCCGCTCGTGGCCGAGTGGGTCGCGTGGGCGACGCCGCTCTGGCACGGCGTCGAGCTCTCGCGCGCGCTCACGCTCGGCGACGTCGAGCCTGGGCACGCCGCCGTCCACGTGGGGTACCTCGCCGCGTGGGCGATCGGCGGCGCGGCCCTCGCCCGCTGGCGCTATCGGAAGGCGCTGCTCGGTTGAGCTCGTACGTCCTGCGGGCGTTCGAGCGGCCGTCGGCGCGCGGCGCGCTGCTGTTCGAGCGCAACCTGATGAGCTACCGCCGGATGTGGATCATCATCCTCTCCGGCTTCTTCGAGCCGCTCTTCTATCTGCTCGCGCTCGGCTTCGGCCTCGGTGCGTACGTCGGCGACGTGACGCAGGCGGGCGTGACCGTGACGTACGCGGCGTTCGTCGCCCCGGGCCTGCTCGCGGCTTCCGCGATGAACGGCGCCTTCTACGACGCGACGAACATCTTCTGGAAGCTTCGCTACCAGAAGCTGTACGACGCCGTCCTCGCGACGCCGCTCGGCCCGCGCGACGTCGCCGTCGGCGAGACCGCGTGGGCGCTCTTCCGCGGCCTCGTCTACGCCGTCGGCTTCTTCTCCGTGATGGCCGCGCTCGGCCTCGTCGAGTCGTGGTGGGCGGTGCTCGCGCTGCCCGCGACGCTCTTCGTCGGCTTCGCCTTCGCGGGCGCCGGGATCGCCGCGGTGACGTATATGCGGAGCTGGCAGGACTTCGACGCGCTGAACCTGGTGATGCTGCCGATGTTCCTCTTCTCGGCGACGTTCTTCCCGCTCGCGGTGTACCCGGAGTGGCTGCAGGGCGTCGTCCAGGCGACGCCGCTCTACCACGCCGTCTCGCTCGTGCGCGGGCTCACGACGGGCGTCGTCGGGATCGCGCAGCTCGTCGACGTCGCGTACCTGGCGGCGCTCGGGATCGCCGGCACGTGGCTGGCGGCGCGGCGGATCGAGCGTCTGCTCCTCACGTAGCGCAAGTTTCGGCCGCTTGCGGGCTCTTTGGAGGTATGCGCCAGGAGATGACGCTCCTCGAAACCGTCAGGTGCCTCGAGTGCGGCGACGTCTACTCGAAGCCGGCCGGCGGGCGGACGATGGACGCGAACCCGGGTTGCCCGCACTGCGGGTACGTCGGCTGGCTTCCGGTCAGCGTGGGGTTCCGGCGTGACCGCTTCGGCGCGGGTCGCCTGCAGCGCCGGCTCGCGCGATCAGGCTGACGCCGCCGAAGTAGTGGTGCCGCTCGGGCCAGCGGGTGACGACGCGACCCGCGGCCTCGAGCTGTGCGAGCGCCTCCTCGTCCGCGCCCGGCTCGGCGTGGACGACCGCACCCGCGGGGTGCACCCGCGGACGCTGGACGGCTGCGACCGGGTCGAGCCCCTCGTCGAGGACGGCCGCGGCGACGCCGACGAGCGCCGTCCGTAGGCGCGTTCCTCCGGCGGCGCCGATCGCGAGTGCGAGGCCGTCGTCGTCGAACGCGAGGCTCGGCGACATCATGCTCTCCATCCGCTCCCTCGGGCGGAGCGGTGCGAGGAGCAGGTCGCCCTCGCCGAGCATGCTGTTCAGGTGTAGGTCGAGCCCCGGAAGGAAGTCTCCGGTGCCGAGGCCGAGGCTCGACGTCAGGACGCACGCCGTTCCGTCGGCGTCGACGACCGCGAGGTTCGTCGTGTGGCCTCCCGCCCGCGGGCCCTCCACCGCCGCGACGAGCGCGAGCGTTCGGTCGCGCGGCGAGAGCGGCGCGAGCGGCGGTAGGCGGGCGAGTGCGTCGCCGACGCCGGCGAGGCCGCCGCGGGTCAGGAAGCGCGTGCCCGCGTACGGCACCTCGAGCGGCTCCGACCACCGAGGCGCGTACGCCGCGAGATCCTCGCGTGTGACGGCGCAGCCGTCCTCGGCGACGAGGAGCTCCGCGATCGTGCCGCGGTAGACGCTCGCCGCACCCTCCTCGGCGAGCGTCTCGAGGGCGGTGACGAGACCCGGCTGGTCGAGCACCTCGCCCGCGGCGAGCGGCCGGCCAGCAGGCGCGTAGATCCGTGCGCCGTCCTCGCGGAGCGTGAAGACCGGCGCGAGCATTGCGAGGCACGCGGCGTGGGCGGGAGGGAGGACGACACCCGATCGCGCGAGCGTGAGCGCCGGCTCGACGAGCCGCGCCCACGGCAGGCGACCCTGTGCGCGCCAGAGGGCATCGAGTGCGGCGGGCACCCCGGGAACGGCGCAGGAACCGGGGCCGACGGCGTAATGGACGAGCTCGGCGCCGAACGGCACCTCGAGCTCGACGAGCTCGGCGCCCCTCCCGGTCGGGACGTCCACGAACCCGTCGAGGTTCCGTGCCGCCCGTCCGTCCCAGTGGATCGCGTGCAGTCCGCCGAGGAGCCCGGTCATCACCGTCTCGGCGACGCACGAGGCGAGGCAGGCGGCGACGGCCGCGTCCGCGGCGCTGCCGCCGTCCTCCAGGATCTCGAGCCCCGCCTCGACGGTGGCGGGGTGGCCCGCGGCGACAGCAGCCGGTACGGCATGCATGGTGCGCGCTACGTCGTCTCGTAGACGCGCTCGACGAGCCGGGCGCCGAAGCGGACGAAGCGCGGTTCGCCCTCCTCGGGGTGGAAGTCGAAGCGCAGCCCGCGCAGCGGCCCGCCGACGACCTCGAAGACCCGGTTCCCGAGCGAGCGCGCGTGCGTCGGCGGCGTCGCGGTCGCCTCGACGGCGAGCCCGCCCGCCTCGGGCGTGAGCGCGACGAAGCTCCCTGCGGGCGTCTCATACCGAGCCGCGAGAGGAGAGAGCTCCTCCGGTGGCAGCGGCACCGTCGGCTGCTCGGCGCGGCGCGTCCCGAGCACGCGCGCGACCGCCTCGTCCTCGAGCTCGCGCAACGTCCGCCCTGCCGTCGCGGTGTTCGCAAGAGCGACGAACACGAAGTCGCGCTCCGGCTCGAACGTGAGGCGCGAGACGGCGCCGCCCCAGTTGCCGATGTGCCCCCAGGGCTGGAGGTCGCCCAGAGGTTCGAGCCCGAGCCCCAAGCCGTAGAACCCATCAGGGGTGCGCGCCACCGGCTCGCGCAGTGCCGCTGTCTCGGGCGCGTCGAGGTGGAGGCGCGCGAACGCGAGCACATCCGGAACGTTCGACGTCAGCCCGCCCGACGCCCGGCGCGCCCGCGGATGGTGCGGCCGCTGCGGCCCCGGGTCGTGGCCGGCGGCCTCCGGCTCGCCCCAGTGGGTGGAGCGGAGGCCGAGCGGCTGCAACACCCACTCGTCCAGTGCCGCCTCGTAGGTCGTCCCGTTCCGGTTGCCGAGCACGTGCGCGAGCAGCCAGTAGCCGGCATTGCAGTACGACCACACCTCGCCCGGACGGACGAGCTGGCGCTGGCGCAGGAGCTCCGCGGCGAGGCGGGGGAGCGCGTCGTCGCCCTCTCCGAAGCGGCTGAGGTCGCCGCACTCGCTCTCGAACCCGCCGAGGTGCGAGAGCAGGTGCCGGACGGTGACGTCGGGCTCGGGCGCCGCAACGACGTCGTCGAACTCGAGCGCGCCCGCGATCTGCAGGGAGAGTGCGAGCGTGGCCGTGAACGGCTTCGTGATCGACGCGATCCGGAACGTCGTCTCCGGCGTGACGGGAACGCCGCCGCCGCGCTCGGTGACGCCGTACGCCCGCATCCAGACGTCGTCGCCGTGAGCGACACCGAAGGCGGCTCCGGGCACGTCGGCCGCGACGAGCGCGTCGCGAACGAGCCCGTCGAACTCGTCGTCGAGAGCCGCGAGCGCCATCCTGCGCTACCCTAGTCGCGACCGAGCTCTCGGCCGCGCGTGCCTTTCCTTCACGCCGAGCGGGGACTCAGGCGCACCAGCGACAAGGAGGCACCCATGGCCCTCACCAAGGAAACGAAGCAGGAACTGATCGGCAAGCATGGCCGCACCGACACCGACACGGGGTCGCCGGAGGTGCAGATCGCGATGCTGACGAGGCGGATCAACGACCTCACGGAGCATCTGCGCACCCACCCGAAGGATCACTACTCGCGCCGCGGGCTGCTGAAGCTCGTCGGCCGGCGCCGCCGCTTCCTCGCGTACCTGCAGAAGCACGACCTCGAGGGCTATCGCGCCCTCATCAAGGAGCTCGGCCTCCGGCGCTAGCCGGCCGCAGAGCTCTCGTCCCGGAGAGTGGAAGCTTCGGCGAGCGCGCTCCCAACCCGGCGCGCTCGCCCAAGCCTCCACTCTCCACGAAGCACAGTGGAGGAATAGGACTATGGCTATTGCAACCGGGCTTCACGCCACGGTGGCCGTCGAGATCGGCGGCAAGGAGATCACGTTCGAGACCGGACGGCTCGCGAAGCAGGCCGACGGCGCCGTCGTCGTTCGCTCCGGCGACACGATGGTGCTGGCGACCGCCGTCGGCCGGCCCGAGGCGCGGGAGGGCGCCGACTTCTTCCCGCTCACGATCGACGTCGAGGAGCGCGCGTACGCCGCAGGGAAGATCCCGGGCGGCTTCTTCAAGCGCGAAGGCCGCGCGACCGAACGCGCGACGCTGACGGCGCGGATGATCGACCGCCCGATCCGGCCGCTCTGGCCGAAGGGCTTCCGCAACGAGGTGCAGGTGATCTGCACCGTTCTCTCGGCGGACCTCGTGACGCCGCACGACATCCTCTGCATCAACGGGGCGTCCGCCGCGCTGATGCTCTCGCCGCTGCCGTTCTTCGGCCCGGTCGGGGCCGTGCGCGTCGGCCGCATCGAGGGCCAGCTCGTGCTGAACCCGACGCACCAGGAGAACTTCGAGGAGTCGGCGCTCGACCTGATCGTCGTCGGCACGAAGGACGGCTTGACGATGGTGGAGGCCGGCGCGGACGAGGTGCCCGAGGACGTGCTGCTCGAGGCGCTCGAGCTCGCCCACGGTGAGATCAAGCGCCTCTGCGAGGCGCAGGAGGACCTCCGCCGCCAGGCGGGCAAGCCGAAGTGGCTCGACATGGAGCTGACGGCCGAGATCGAGCGCAACCACGGGCACGCGATCTGGGAGCGGATCCAGCAGGCCGGCCTGCGCGAGGCCGCGGCGATCGAGCACGAGCTGCTCGCGGAGCTCGCTCCGGAGCTCTCGATGGACTCGAGCGACGAGGACATCCAGCGCCAGGTGCAGGTGAAGGCGAGCCTCGCGATGGTGCTCGAGAAGCAGCGGCTGGCCGCGGTCGAGGGCCCGGTCCGGCAGCAGTTCGAGGCCGACCTGCGTGCGCTCACCGATGCGGAGGACGACTCGAAGGAGCTCAAGTCCGCGAAGCGGCAGCTCCTCTTCGACAAGATCGTCGAGACGGTCGAGCTCCCCTTCCCCGTGGGCCCCGCGACCGTCGACGGCGAGGCACCGGTCGTGAAGGACGCCCTCACGAAGAGCTACGTCAAGAAGGCCGCCGAGGCGGTCTACAAGGACCTCGTCCGCAAGAAGATCGCGGTCGAGAAGCGCCGCCCCGACGGCCGCGGCGCGGAGGAGATCCGGCCGATCGACTGCGAGGTCTCCGTCAGCCCGCGTGCGCACGGCACCGGCCTCTTCCAGCGCGGGCAGACCCAGGTGCTGAGCCTGCTCACGCTCGGGACGGCGAAGGAGGGGCAGCGGATCGACGACCTCTCGCTCGAGACGGATCGGCGCTTCATGCACCACTACAACTTCCCGCCCTACTCCGTGGGCGAGACCGGCTTCATGCGCGGCCCGAAGCGCCGTGACATCGGCCACGGTGCGCTCGCGCAGCGCGCGATCGAGGCCGTGATCCCGCCGGCCGAGGAGTTCCCGTACACCATCCGCATCGTCTCGGAGACGCTCGAGTCGAACGGCTCGTCGTCGATGGGCTCGGTGTGCGGCTCGACCCTCGCGCTGATGGACGCAGGCGTGCCGATCTCGGCCCCCGTGTCGGGTATCGCGATGGGGCTCGTGAAGGAGGGCGACGACTACGTCATCCTCACGGACATCCAGGGCGCGGAGGACCACCTGGGCGACATGGACTTCAAGGTCGCGGGAACGCGCGAGGGCATCACGGCTCTCCAGATGGACATCAAGATCACCGGCGTCACGCAGGAGATCATGCGCGGCGCCCTCGAGCAGGCGAAGCGGGCGCGCAACGCGATCCTCGACGTGATGCTCGAGACGATCTCCGAGCCGCGCGAGTCGCTCGCCGAGCACGCGCCGCGGATCCAGTCGATCCAGATCAACCCGGACTTCATCGGGATGGTGATCGGCAAGGGCGGCGAGACGATCCGCTCGCTCGAGGCCGACTTCGACGTCCAGATCGACATCGAGGAGGACGGCACGATCCTCGTCTACGCGACCGAGGGGACGAAGGGCGACGCCGCGATCTCCGCGATCCAGGCGCTGACGAAGGAGCCCGAGGTCGGCGACACGTACACCGGCCGCGTCGTCAAGACGACGCAGTTCGGCGCGTTCGTCGAGCTCAAGAAGGGCACGGACGGCCTGCTCCACGTCTCGAACGTCGGGCCCGGCCGCGTGGCGCACATCGAGGACGTGATGGCGCGCGGCGACGTCGTGGACGTGGTCGTGCAGGAGGTCGACAAGGCCCGCGGCCGGATCGGCCTGAAGCTCGTCCAGAAGCACGAGAACGGCGGCTTCGTCTCGCCGGAGGAGCTGATCGAGCGGGCGAAGAACGCGCCGCCGCGGCCCCCGGAGGAGGAGCGGCCGCGCCGCGAGGGCGACCGTGGCCGTGGCGGCCGCGGCGGCCGCGATCGCGGTCCCCGGCGCGAAGACTGAGGCGCAGGGACTGCGCCGCTGAGCGCACAGGTGCAGGCGAGGGGCGGCGGGAGCCGCCCCTCGTCGTCCAACTAGGATCCAGCCCGTGCAGGAGTACGAACTCTCGACGCTCCCGACGGGCGAGCGCCTGATCACCGAGGCGGTGCCGAGCGTCCGCTCGGTCTCGCTCGGCTTCTGGATCGGCGCGGGCTCCCGCGACGAGACGGACGCGCGTGCAGGCGTTTCGCACTTCATCGAGCACCTCCTGTTCAAGGGCTCGCGGCGGCACAGCGCGCAGGAGATCGCCGAGATCTTCGACGGCCTCGGCGGGGAGCTCAATGCCGCGACGTCGCGCGAGACGACCGTCGTCTACGCGCGGGTGCCCGACGACCGGGTCGAGACGGCGCTCGACGTGATGGTCGGGATGGTCTACGAGCCGGCCTTCGTCGACGTCGACTCCGAGCGCGAGGTCGTGCTCGAGGAGATCGCGATGGTCGAGGACAACCCGCAGGACCTCGTCCACGACGTCGTCGCCGAGGCGGTCTTCGGCGGGCATCCGCTCGGCCGCCCCGTGATCGGGCGCGCGGACGTGATCTCGAGCGTCGGGAAGCGCGCGCTCGCGACCTTCCACCGGAACGCGTACACGGCCGACAACGTCGTCGTCGCGGCCGCCGGGAACCTCGAGCACGGGCGCCTCGAGCGGCTGCTCGCGGAGCGGCTCCCGGAGACGCCGTCCGGTGTGCGGCGCGCGCGCAGGCCGGTGACGCGCAGGCCGGCGCCGGGCCTCCGGTTCCAGCGCAAGGCGACCGAGCAGTACCACGTCTGCCTCGGCGCCCCCGGGATCTCCCGGCGCGACGAGCGCCGCTTCGCCGCCTCTCTCCTCGACGCGATCCTCGGCGGCTCCGCCTCTTCGCGGCTCTTCCAGGAGATCCGCGAGAAGCGCGGCATGGCCTACTCCGTCTACAGCTTCGCGTCGCAGTACTCGGACGCGGGTCAGATCGGGCTCTACGTGGGGACGCGCGAGGAGAACCTCGTCGAGTGCCTCGAGATCGCAGCGCGCGAGCTCGAGGACGTCGCGGCCGGGAACGTGCGGCCGGGGGAGCTCGAGCGGGCGAAGGAGAATCTCAAGGGGCGGATGCTGCTCTCGATGGAGTCCACCTCGAACCGGATGAGCAGGCTCGGGCGGTCGCTCCTGACCGACACGGAGCTGCTCACGCTCGACGAGCTGATCGAGCGGATCGACGCCGTCGGCGCCGACGACGTCGCCGCCCTCGCGGGCGACCTCCTCGCGCTCGACCGGCTCTCGGCGGCGGGCATCGGCCCGAGCGTGCGCCGATTCAAGGCGGCGGTGGAGCGCGTCAACCCGGCGCTCCTGGAGCGCGCGGCCGCGTGAGGGTTCTCCTCCTCGGGCGGCGCGGGAAGGTGGGATCCGTGCTCGGCCCGGCGCTCGAGGAGGCGGGGCACGAGCTCGTCGAGTCGGTCGGCGAGGCCGACGCCGCCGTCGACTTCACGCGGCCGGACGCGGTCGAGGCGAACGTCCGGTCGTGCCTCGAGGCGGGGGTGCCGGTGGTCGTCGGGACGACCGGCTGGGACGAGGAGCGGGTCGCGGCGCTCGCGCGAACGCACGGGCTGCCCGTCTTCTACGCGCCGAACTTCTCGATCGGGGCCGTGTTGATGATGCGCTTCGCCGAGGAGGCGGCGACGCTGATGAGGGGCGCGGAGATCGTCGAGCTCCACCACGCGACGAAGCTCGACGCGCCCTCCGGGACGGCGAAGGCGACCGCGGAGCGACTCGGCGGGGGCGTCCCGATCCACTCGGTGCGGCTGCCGGGGCTCGTCGCGCACCAGGAGGTGATCTTCGGCGGCCCGGGCGAGACGCTGACGATCCGCCACGACACGACGTCGCGCGAGGCGTTCGTCCCCGGCGTCCTGCGCGCGCTGGAGCGGATCCGCGAGCTCCCGCCCGGCCTCACCGTCGGCCTCGACGCACTTCTGTGACGACCCCGTGACGCTTCCGTTCGGGGCCTGGCCCCGGGCCTGTCCCCCCTCGGGAGCGGTCGCGCTGGCGCGCGCGTTCCGCGTGCCGAGCGCGCACGCGCCGGCACCGCTGCCGCGCGATTAGGATCCGCACGTGCTCGGCGAGATCCTGACGGCAGTCGTGACGCCGTTCCGCGCGGACGGCGCCGTCGACCTCGAGGCGTTCCGCCGGCTCGCGCGCCACCTCGTCGACAACGGCTCCGACGGCCTCGTCGTCACCGGCACCACCGGCGAGTCGCCGACGCTGGCCGACGAGGAGCGCTTCGAGCTCTACGCCGCGGCGGTCGAGGAGGTGGGCGATCGCGCGACCGTGCTCGCCGGCACCGGCACGTACGACACCCGTCACTCGGTGCACCTGACGGAGCGCGCGCACGACCTCGGCGTCGACGGCTTCCTCGTCGTCACGCCGTACTACTCGAAGCCGCCGGTGCGCGGTGTCGTCGAGCATTTCCGCGCGATCGCGGACGTCACGGACAAGCCGCTCGTCGTCTACAACATCCCCGGCCGCGTCGTCCTCAACCTCGACACGGCGGCGCTCGCGCAGCTCGCGGAGATCCCGACGGTGCGCGCCGTGAAGCAGGCGAACGACGATCTCGAGCAGGCGCGGCGGATCCCCGAGCTCGGCCTCGACCTCTACGCCGGCGACGACGACCTGATCCTGCCGTTCCTCGAGCTCGGCGGCATCGGCGGCATCTGCGTCCACACGCACGTCGTCGGCCCGCAGGTGAAGGAGCTCGTCACCGCGTTCCGCGCCGGCGACGTCGATCGCGCGCGCGAGCTCGACGAGGCGTTGCGGCCGTCGATCGACCTCCTCCGCGTGCAGACGAACCCGATCGCGATCAAGGCGGCGCTGAACCTGCTCGGCTACGAGGTCGGCGGGCACCGGCTCCCGCTCGTCGCCGCGACGGAGGAGGAGCGCGAGGCGGTGCGGAAGTGCCTGGAGCGACTCGGGCTGCTCCAGCCTGCGGTCGCCTGAGACCTCCGTAGACTGCGCCGCGTGAGTCTTCGCATCATCCCGCTCGGCGGCCTCGGCGAGGTCGGCAAGAACATGTGCGTGTACGAGCACGGCGACGACGTGATCGTCGTCGACGCGGGCCTCGCGTTCCCGCGCGACGAACACCTGGGCGTCGACCTCGTGCTGCCGGACGTCTCGTACCTTCGCGACCGCCGCGTGCGCGCGGTCGTGCTCACCCACGGGCACGAGGACCACGTCGGCGGGCTCCCGTACCTGCTGCGGCAGGTCGACTGCGACGAGGTGATCGCGACCCGGCTGACGCTCGGGCTGATCAAGTCGAAGCTCGACGAGCACGGGCTCGCGAGCGCGACGACCCTCCGTGAGACGGAGCCGGGGAAGGTGATCGAGATCGGCGCGTTCCGGCTCGACTTCGTGCGTGTCGCGCACTCGATCCCGGACGCCGTCGCGGTCGTGCTCGACACGCCGTCCGGCCGCGTCGTCCACACGGGCGACTGGAAGCTCGACCACACGCCCGTCGACGGCCAGCACACCGACGTCGGCCGCCTCGCATCGCTCGGCAACGAGGGCGTCGACCTCCTCTTCGGCGACTCGACGAACGCGGAGCGGCCGGGCATGACCGGCTCCGAGCGGCTCGTCGGGGAGGCGTTCCAGCAGCTGATCCCCGTGCGCACCGGCCGGATCCTCGTCGCCTCGTTCGCGTCGAACGTGCACCGGCTCCAGCAGGCGATCGACGTCGCCGTCCGCTGCAACCGGAAGGTCGCGATCGTCGGCCGCTCGATGCGGAAGAACCTCAACATCGCGCGCAGCCTCGGCTACATGGACGTCCCGGACGACGCGATCGTGAAGCCGCAGGACGCGATGGAGCTCCCCCGCGACCAGGTGCTGATCGTGTGCACCGGGAGCCAGGGCGAGCCGATGTCCGCGCTCACGCGGATCGCGTACGGCGACCATCCGGCCGTGAGCGTCGAGCGGGGAGACACGGTGATCCTGTCCGCCCGCCCGGTCCCGGGGAACGAGCTTCGCGTCCACGACTCGATCAACCGGCTCGCGCAGCGGGGTGCCGAGGTGCTGCACGAGGAGGTTGCGCCGGTGCACGTCTCCGGCCACGCGAACTCCGAGGAGCTGCGGACGATGCTCGCGCTCCTGCGCCCGCGCTGCGTGATGCCTGCGCACGGCGAGTACCGGATGCTCGCGGCGCACGCGCGGCTCGCCCGCGACGCGGGCATCCCCGGGGCGAACATCGTCCTCGCCGACAACGGCTCGGTCGTCGAGCTCGACCACGGCCGGCCGCCGCGGATTGCCGGGCGAGTCGACTCCGGCGTCACCCTCGTCGACGGGCTCGGCGTCGGCGACGTCAAGGACGTCGCGCTCCGCGACCGCCGGCGCCTCTCCGAGGACGGCGTCCTCATCATCGTGACGACGCTCGCGAGCTCGAACGGCGGCGACCTCGCGCCGCCCGAGCTGATCGCGCGCGGCTTCGCCGAGTCGGACGCGCTGCTCGACGAGCTGCGCCTGGAGGCGGGGCGTGTCGTCGAGGAGCTCGCCACCGACGGCATCAGCGAGATCAAGCTCCTGCAGGAGCACCTGCACGACGCAGTCGGCCAGATCGTCTACGACCGCACGCGGCGGCGGCCGATGATCCTGCCGGTCGTGATCGAGGTTTGAACGGCTGGCCCGACGTGCTCGTGCGGCACGCGGCGAGCGAACTCACGGCGCGGCGCCTGATCGCGCAGCTGCGCGCGTGCGAGGCGGCGGCACTCGCCTTCTGCCGTCTGCTCGAGCGCTGGGGTCGCGGCGACGCCGATCCCTCGACGCCCGGTGCGCGCGAGGCGGCGCTGCGGCACGCAGCGGACCGGGTGGAGACGGCGCTCGCCGGGCTCGAGACCCCGCTCGCGCGCTATCTGCTCGAGCTCGAGGCGGACACGGCAGAGGGGCGCTCGTGGTACGGCGGGCCGGGCGCGGGCGAGCTCGTCGAGTGGCGGCCGGTGCTGACGCGCGCGGGGGTGAGCGCGTGCCCCAACCGCGTCGCCGCCGCGTACCTCGAGCTCGCAGTGCTGGTGCGCGCCCTGCAGGGCCTCGACGACGCGGCGCGGATCGACGCGCCGCCGGACGCGTCGTCCCTCTGGGCGGGCCTCTTCGACCTCCGCGACACCCTGCTCGGTACGACGGTCGACGACCTCCGCGCGATCGCCGCGTAGAAGCTGTCGCAGTGGCTCCGCGGATCACCGTCGTGGGCTCGGTGAACCTCGACCTCGTCGCGCGCTGCGAGCGTCTGCCGCGGCCGGGCGAGACGCTGACGGACGCGAGCTTCGACCGCGTCAAGGGCGGCAAGGGGGCGAACCAGGCCGTCGCCGCGGCCCGGCTCGGCGCCGAGGTCACGCTCGTGTGCGCCGTCGGCCGCGATCCCTTCGCGGACGAGGCGCTGCCGGCCGAGGAACGGCTGACCGTGCAGGCGCAGCGGGTGGAGGCACCGACCGGCGTCGCGCTCATCCTCGTCGACGACGCCGGCGAGAACCAGATCGTCGTCGCTCCCGGCGCGAACGCGCACCTCGGCGAGGTCGACGTGGGGGAGGCGGACGCCGTCCTCTGCCAGCTCGAGGTTCCCGATGCGGCGGTCGTCTCTGCCTGGCACGGCGCGACCGGCCTCTTCTGCCTGAACGCCGCGCCCGCGCGGCCGGTCGCCGTCGACGCCGACCTCACCGTCGTGAACCGGTACGAGCTCGAATCCCTGTCCCGGCGCGACGGGCTGATCGCGCTGACGCTCGGCGCCGAGGGCGCGGTCCTCCTCGAGGACGGGGAGGAGGTGGCGCGCGCGGAGCCGCCGCCCGTCGACGCCGTCGACGGCACCGCCGCCGGCGACGCGTTCACGGCGTGCCTGCTCGTCTCGCTGCTCGAGGGTCGCGACCACGACGACGCGCTTCGCCGCGCGTGCGCCGCCGGTGCGCTCGCGGCGTCGCGGTTCGGCGCGCAGCCGTCGCTTCCGACGGCGGCCGAGGTGGACGCGATACTGAGCCGATGAAGATCGTCCTCGACTGCGACCCCGGTCACGACGACGCGATCGCGCTCCTGCTCGCGCTCGGCAGCCCCGAGGTCGACCTGCTCGGCGTCACCACCGTCCACGGCAACCAGACGCTCGACAAGACGACCGAGAACGCGCTCCGCGTGCTCGAGCTCGTCGGCCGGACGGACGTTCCCGTCGCACGCGGCGCCGACGGGCCGCTCGTGCGCGAGCTCCACGTCGCGGCGCACGTCCACGGCGAGAGCGGCCTCGACGGGCCGGAGCTGCCGCCCGCGACGACGCAGCCGGTCGCGCAGCACGCCGTCGACTTCCTGCTCGAGCACGTGGACGAGTCGGTCGTGCTGGTGCCGACGGGACCGCTCACGAACGTCGCGCTCGCGCTCGACCGGGGCCTCCGCGCGGAGCGGATCGTCGTGATGGGCGGCGCGATCGCGGAGGGGAACATGACGCCGGCGGCGGAGTTCAACATCTGGGCCGATCCCGAGGCGGCGCAGCGCGTCTTCTCGAGCGGCCTCCCGGTGACGATGATCGGCCTCGACGTGACGCACCGCGCGCTGCTGACGCCGCCGTGGGCGGAGCGGTTCCGTGCCGCGGGTCGGGTCGGGACGTTCGTCTCCGAGCTCGTCGACTTCTTCAAGCGCTACCACGAGCACACCTACGGCTGGGACGGGGCGCCGATCCACGACGCGGTCGCGCTCGCGCAGGCGTTCCGCCCCGACCTCGTGCAGACGGTGCACGTCAACGTCGAGGTCGAGCTCCAGTCGGAGCTCTGCCGCGGGCGGACGGTCGTCGACCGGTGGCGGCGCACGGAGCGACCGCCGAACGCGGACGTCGGGATCGACGTCGACGCCGATGCGTTCTTCGAGCTCCTGCTCGAGCGCGTCGCCTCGTTCGGCTGATGCCGCCCGGCCTGACGCGCGTCGCCGTCGCCGCCGCCGGTGCCGCAGCCGTCGCGATCGGCGCCGTCGCGGCGGCGAACGGACGCACGGCCGGGATCACGATCGTCCTCGGTGGCGTCGTCCTTCTCGCCTGGACGCTGCTCAGGCCGGGCGGGTGAGCGACGCGAGCGCGGCGACGACGAGCATCATCGCGACGATCACGAGGAGCGCGGCGCGGAGCCCGACCGCTTCCGCCAGGAAGCCGATCCCGGGCGGGCCGACGAGGAACGCGGAGTAGCCGGCGGTCGAGACGGCGGCGATGCCGGCGCCCGGCGAGGGAGTGCGCTGTCCCGCGGCGCGGAAGACCGTCGGGACGATCGTCGCCAAGCCTGCGCCGACGCACGCGAACCCCACGATCGCGGCGGCCGCGTCCCCGACCGCGAGCGCGAAGCCCATTCCCGCGGCGGCGAGGACTGCTGCTCGGCGCGTGAGCGAGACGCTGCCCCACGCGGCGGTGAGGCGATCGCCGACGAGACGGCCGACCGTCATGGTGGCGGCGAAGGCGACGAAGCCCGCGGTCGCCGCCCCCTCGCCGGTGCCGACGGTCTCGTCGAGGTAGACGGCGCTCCAGTCCGCTGCCGCTCCCTCCACGAGGAGGGCCGCTGCCGCGACGGCGCCGAGGCCGATGAGGGCGGTCGAAGGGCGTCCGAGGACAGGCCCGTCGCTGCGCGCATCCGTTTCCCGCGGCAGAAGACCCGCCCGCGACCATGCCGCGACCGCGAGGACGCCGAGGGCGACGAGACAGAACTGCGGGAACGGTGGGACTCCCAGCGCGGCTGCGCCGCCGCCGAGTCCCGCCCCCGCGAGCCCGCCGAGGCTCCACGCCGCGTGGAACGAGGAGAAGATCGGACGCTCGTACCGTTCCTCGACCGCGGCGCCGTGCGCGTTCATCGCGAGGTCGAGCACGGACGTGGCCGCACCGACCGCCAGATACGCCGCGGCGAACGCGACCAGGTTCGGAACGAGCCCGAGCACCGGCAGGAGGAGCGCGACTGCGACGAGCGATCCTCGCGTCACGCGCCTGCTGCCGATGCGCGCCGAGAGCCACCCCGCGAACGGCAGCGCGAGGACCGCACCAACCGCGCCCGCAAGCAGGACGAGCCCGAGCTCCGCCGCGTCGGCGCCGACCGTCTCCTTCAACGCCGGGATGCGCGCGACGAAGCTCCCGTAGGCCGCGCCGCTCGTGAAGAAGACGACGGTGACGGCGATCCGAGCAGCGCGCGGCATCGCGCGAGTGTGCCTGCGGAGGGGTTCGCGCCGGGACGTCGAACGGCTCGCGTATGCCCGCCACCAAGAAGAAGCGTCCGCTCGAGCCGCGGACGCCGTCGCGCGTCAAGAAGCGCACGCGGAAGAAGAAGGGGCCGAAGGGGCACCACCATCCCGAGCTCGTCGGTCTGGGGCTCGCCGCCTTCGGCCTCTTCCTCGCCTCTCTCCTCTATCTCGGGTGGGAGGGCGGCATCGTCGGCGAGAACGTCGAGGACGCTCTGCGCGACCTGATCGGCGGTGCCGCCTACGCGGCGCCGGTCGCGCTCGTCGCCGTCGGGTCGCTGATGCTCTTCCGGAGCGCGCTCGTCGACGTCCGCCCGTTCCGCACCGGCCTCGCGCTCGGCGTCGTCGCGCTGATGGTCACGCTCGGCTCCGACCACGGCGGCTTCGTCGGCCGCGTCCTCGGCGGCGGCCTCGCGAAGCTCCTCGGCGACACGGGCTCGTTCCTCGTCGGCCTGACGCTCCTCGTCGCCGCGATGCTCCTGCTCACCGGCGCGTCCGCCGGCGCGATCCTGCGCAGCACCGGCCACGGCCTCCGCCGCGCCGGCACCGCCGCGCGCAGCCGCGCACGTGTCCCTTCGAGGCAAGGGACTGTCCCCGGGACTGTCCCTCGTCCCAACGGGACGGTGGCGGGGCCGCCGGCGCCACTCGTGCACGAGCCTCCGGTCGACGTCGTCGAGGACTACCCCGACGTCGTCTCCGAGGAGCCGCTGCCGCTCGCGCCGGAGGGCGACGACGAGCCGTCCGAGGGGTGGGCGCCGCCCACGTTCGACGTCGACCGCGGCGATCGCGACTACGTCCTCCCGGACCGCACCGTCCTGAAGCGCTCGCCGCCGCAGGCCGGGAACGCGACGGAGGCGAACCAGCGAACGGCCGAGACGCTCGTGAACGCGCTCGCGAACTTCGGCGTCGACGCGACGATCGTCGGGCAGATCGCGGGGCCGCGCGTCACGCGCTACGAGCTGCAGCTCGCACCCGGGACGAAGGTGTCGAAGGTCGCCGGCCTCAAGGACGACCTCTCCTACGCGCTCGCCACGACCGAGATCCGGATTCTCGCGCCGATCCCGGGCAAGCAGGCGGTCGGCGTCGAGGTGCCGAACACGAGCCCCCGCATCGTCACGCTCGGCGACATCTACGACGACCTCCCGCCGAGCGCGAGCCCCCTCAGCGTCTGGCTCGGCAAGGACATCTCCGGGAACGCGGTCTGGGCGGACCTCGCGCGGATGCCGCACATCCTGATCGCGGGCACCACCGGCTCCGGCAAGTCCGGCTGCATCAACACGCTGCTCACCTCGATCCTGCTGCGCTCGACGCCCGACGACGTCCGGATGATCCTGATCGACCCGAAGCGGATCGAGCTCAACTACTACGAGTCGATCCCGCACCTGCTGACGCCGGTCGTCTCCAGTCCGAAGGAGGCGAGCGCGGTCCTCACCAACGTCGTCGCCGAGATGGAGCGCCGCTACGAGCGGCTGTCGATCGTGCGCGCGCGCAACCTGCCGGAGGCGAACCGCGCGTTCCGCGCGCGCGGGGAGGACCCGCTGCCGTACCTCCTCGTCGTGATCGACGAGCTCGCCGACCTGATGATGATCAGCCCGCAGGCGGTCGAGGACGCGATCATCCGGCTCGCGCAGAAGTCGCGCGCCGTCGGGATCCACCTCGTGCTCGCGACGCAGCGGCCGTCCGTCGACGTCATCACGGGCATGATCAAGGCGAACGTCCCGAGCCGCATCGCGTTCGCGGTGTCGTCGATGACGGACTCCCGCGTGATCCTCGACGGCGCCGGCGCCGAGAGCCTCCTCGGTCAGGGCGACATGCTCTTCAAGCCGCTCGGCACCTCGCGCCTCCAGCGCGTGCAGGGCGCGTACGTGAGCGAGGAGGAGATCTCCCTCGTCGTCGAGCAGTGCCGCCACCAGCGCCCGCAGGAGCTCGACGAGACGCTGCTCGAGGTTCCGGAGTCGCTCGCGGACGACGACCTCGACGACCACGACGGGGACTTCGACCCCGACGAGGACCCCCTGCTCGACAAGGCGATCGAGATCGTGGTGCAGACGCAGACGGCGTCCGTGAGCCTGATCCAGCGCCGCCTGCGCGTCGGCTACACGCGTGCCGGACGCTTGATCGACATGCTCGAGCGACGCGGCATCATCTCGGGGTACGAGGGGTCGAAGCCCCGTCGGGTCCTCGTGGACGAGGCCGAGCTCGAGCGTTTCGTGTCGGCGCAGTAGCGTCCGCAGCCGCAGCTACTTTTCTTCGGCGCCAACTTGCGGTTAGATCAGGCGTCCAAGCTTGGCGGTGGTCTCATCTCAAAGGGAGGGTCAGTGAAAGTTCGTTTGCTCATGTCGCTGCTCGCAGTGACACTCCTCGCCGTGCTCGCGCTCGGCGCGGCCGGCACCGGCGCGGCGAAGCCGGCGGTCGCCCCGACGGCGACGGCGGCGGCGGAAGCGACGCCGTTCAAGGTCGCCCTCGTGACCGACATCGGCGGTCTCGACGACCGCTCGTTCAACTTCCTCGCGAACAAGGGTCTCCAGGACGCGAAGAGGAAGTTCGGCGTCCAGGGCCGCGTCTACATCTCGAAGTCGAACGCGGACTACATCCCGAACCTCCGCGCCGCGGTGCAGCAATACCGGGCGAACCTCGTGATCGGCGTCGGCTTCCTCATGGCCGATTCGATCGCGACGGCCGCGAAGGCGTTCCCGCAGACGAAGTTCGCGATCGTCGACAACACGGGCGTCGCGAAGGAGCTGAAGGGCAATCCGACGAACGTCCGCGGTCTGCTGTTCAAGGAGCAGGAGGCCGGGTATCTCGCCGGCTACCTCGCGGCTCGCGCGATGAAGAACCGGCCGCGGTCGCAGGGGAAGATCGCCGCCGTCGGCGGGCTCAAGATCCCGCCGGTCGACCGGTTCATCGCGGGCTACTACGTCGGCGCCAAGAAGGTTTGGCCGCAGGTGCAGGTCATGCACAGCTACTCGCAGGACTTCGTCGACCAGGCGAAGTGCAAGGAGCAGGCGCTGAACCACATCGCAAACGGCGCGGGCGTCGTCTTCCAGGTCGCCGGCCAGTGCGGCCTCGGCGTCCTCTCGGCCGCACGCGAGAAGGGCATGTGGGGCATCGGCGTCGACGCCGACCAGGGCTACCTGGGCCCGCACGTGCTCACCTCGGCGACGAAGAAGGTCGACGTCGCCGTGTCGAGCACGATCGGCGCCGCGAAGGCGAACGGCGCGAAGTTCCGCACCAACTTCAACGCCATCTTCACGGTGAAGAACGGCGGCGTCGGGTACGGCAGGATCTCGACCCGCGTCCCCGCCGCTTGGAAGAAGGAGCTCGAGTCGGTCCGCCAGCAGATCGCCTCGGGCAAGATCAAGGTCACGGCGCAGTCGCCGCCGGCCTCGCAGGGGTAGTTCCTAAAGGTTCTGTGAGGGGCGGGTTTCGAGCCCGCCCCTCACGGTAACCGTCGCTGTGGTGACTCTCTCTCGCCGCAAGCGATTCCCGTTCGCGACCGCCCTCCTGGCCGTGCTGCTGCTCGTCGTGGGCGCGGCGTGCGGCGGCGGTGGCGGCGACGGCGACACGGGCGGCGCGACCGACACCGGCGCGGCCGAGACGGGCGCCGCAGGAGACACGGGCGCGACGACGGGCCCGACCCTCCGCGTGGGCCTCGTCACCGACATCGGCGGCCTCGACGACCGCTCGTTCAACTTCCTCGCGAACCAGGGTCTGATGCGCGCGGAGGAGGAGCTCGGCGTCGAGGGCCGCGTCGTCATCTCGCGCTCGAACGCCGACTACGTCCCGAACCTCTCGTCGCTCGCGCAGCAGGACTACGACCTCGTGATCGCCGTCGGGTTCCTGATGGCGGAGGCCGTCGCGACCGTCGCGGCCCGCTTCCCCGACGTCAACTTCGCGATCGTCGACTTCCCGAACGCCGGGCTCGAGGGGACGCCGGCGAACGTCCGCGGGCTGCTCTTCAAGGAGCAGGAGGCGGGATACCTGGCGGGCTACCTCGCGGGGCTCGTCGTCGCGGAGGAGGCGGGCGACCGCCAGGTCGTCAGCTCGGTCGGCGGCCAGAAGATCCCGCCGGTCGACCGCTACATCGCGGGCTTCCAGGCGGGGGCGAAAGCGGCGAACCCGGAGATCCAGACGCTGAACGGCTACTCGCAGGACTTCGTCGACCAGGCGAAGTGCAAGGAGGTCGCGCTCGACCAGATCGGCCGCGGCTCGCGTGTCGTCTTCCAGGTGGCGGGCCAGTGCGGCCTGGGCGCGCTCTCGGCTGCGCAGGAGCAGAACGTGCTCGGGATCGGCGTCGACGCCGACCAGTCGAACCTCGGCCCGCACATCCTCACGAGCGCCCTCAAGAAGGTGGACGTCGCCGTCTTCGACACGATCCAGGCCGTCCGCGAGGACACGTTCGCCGGCGGCGAGGACACCGTCTTCGACGTCGCCGGTGGCGGCGTCGGCCTCGGCGAGGTCTCGGACGACGTCTCCGGCGACATCGTCTCGCAGGTGAACGACGTGCAGGAGCAGGTCGCCGCCGGGGAGATCGAGATCCCCGAGACCATCGGCGGGTAGCAGCAGCCGCTTCCGCTTCGGGCCGTCCGCCCCAGCGGGGTAGGATCGCGGCGCGAATGGACGAGCGGCCCGTTCTCGAGCTCCGCGGCATCACGAAGCGGTTCCCCGGCATCGTCGCGAACGACGACGTCAGCTTCGACCTGCGGCGCGGGGAGGTGCACGCGCTGCTCGGTGAGAACGGCGCGGGCAAGTCGACGCTGATGAACGTCCTCTACGGGCTGTACCGCCCGGACGAGGGAGAGATCCGGATCAACGGCAAGCCCGTCGAGATCGGCTCGACCAAGGCCGCGATCGAGAACGGCGTCGGGATGGTGCACCAGCACTTCATGCTCATCCCGGTGATGACGGTCGCCGAGAACATCGTGCTCGCGACGGAGCCGGTGCGAAACGGCGTGCTGCTCGACTTCGCCGCGGCCGAGCAGCGAGTCCGCGACCTCTCCGAGCGGTTCGGCCTCGCCGTCGACCCGCGCGCCCGGATCGAGAAGATCAGCGTCGGACAGCAGCAGCGCGTCGAGATCCTGAAGGCGCTCTACCGCGGTGCCGACATCCTCGTGCTCGACGAGCCGACGGCGGTGTTGACGCCGCAGGAGGCGAAGGAGCTCTTCACGATCATCCGCAGCCTCACCGAGCAGGGGAAGTCGATCATCTTCATCAGCCACAAGCTGAACGAGGTGACCGAGATCGCCGACCGCATCACCGTCCTTCGCCGCGGCAAGAAGATCGAGACGCTCCCGGCCGAGGGCGCGACCGAGGAGGGGCTCGCGCGGCTGATGGTCGGCCGCGAGGTGCTGCTGCGCGTCGACAAGCACGCGGCGAGCCCGTCGGAGGCACTGCTGCGGGTGGAGGATCTCCGCGTCGTCGACGACCGCGGAGTCGAGAAGGTCCGCGGCCTCTCGTTCGACGTCCGCGGGGGCGAGATCGTCGGCATCGCCGGCGTCGACGGGAACGGGCAGACGGAGCTGATCGACGCGATCGCCGGGCTGCGGAAGGCGGCGTCCGGGCAGATCGTCGTCGCCGGTCACGACGTGACGGGCGCCGGGCCGAAGGAGTCGCTCGACGCGGGGCTCGGCCACATCCCGGAGGACCGCCAGCGGCGTGGACTCGTGCTCGACTTCTCGCTCGCGGAGAACCTCGCGTTGCACGACTACGACGCGCCGCCGACCTCGCGTTTCGGCTGGCTCTTCCCGAACCGGATGGTCGCGCGCGCGCGGAAGCTCCTCCAGGACTTCGACGTGCGCGGCGGCGGCCCTCAGACCCCCGCTGCCGGCCTCTCCGGCGGCAACCAGCAGAAGGTCGTGCTCGCGCGCGAGATCGAGCGGAACCCACAGGTCCTGATCGCCGCGCAGCCGACGCGCGGCCTCGACGTGGGGGCGATCGAGTTCGTCCACCGCCGCCTCGTGGAGGAGCGGGACGCAGGCCGCGGCGTGCTCCTCGTCTCGCTCGAGCTGGACGAGATCCAGTCGCTCTCCGACCGCATCCTCGTCATGTACGAGGGGGAGATCGTCGGCGAGTTCAAGCCCGGCGTCAGCGACGAGGAGCTCGGTATCGCGATGACCGGCGGTGGCCGCCGGGAGGCGGCATGAGCGAAGGGGGCGGCGCCGAGGGGTCCGGCAAGGTCGAGAACCCGCGCACCGGCGGCGACTACGCCCCGAGCGTGGCCGCGCGCCTGGCGCTCTGGCAGAGGGCCGGCGGGTTCGCCGTCCCGCTGCTGACGACGATCGTCGCCTTTCTGATCGGCGGCCTCGTCGTGATCATCACGACGGGGAAGAACCCGCTCACGACGTACAAGGCGATCTTCCAGGGCGCCGGGCTCGACTGGTTCCTGCAGGTCGGGAACCACAGCGTCGGCATCCCGTTCACCGACACGAAGGTCTGGTTCCCGTGGGACACGGCCTCCCTCGCCGGGCTCAACCTCCAGCAGACGCTCATCATCTGGGTGCCGCTCGCGCTCACGGGGCTCGCCGTCGCGTTCGCCTTCCGGTGCGGCATGTTCAACATCGGCGGTCAGGGCCAGTACCTCGTCGGCGCCGTGATGGCCGTCTGGATCGGGTCAGAGCTGCCGCAGCTCCCGGGCGTGCTGCACATCCTCCTGGCCGCCGGGGCCGGCACGCTCGTCGGCGCGGCCTGGGCGGGCATCGCCGGGCTCCTGAAGGCGACCGTCGGCGCCCACGAGGTGATCTCGACGATCATGCTGAACTGGATCGCCGTCTGGGTCGGGGTCTTCCTCTTCGGCCTCGGCGGCCCGCTCCAGAACGACCAGCCGGGCGGCGAGTCCGTGCCGGTCTCGAACGACATCCACGAGGGCGCGAAGCTCTCGGTGTTCTGGGGCGACCCGCTGCTGCAGGGCCTGCACGTCGGCGTCCTGGTCGCGCTCGCAGCGCTCGTCCTCTACTGGATCACGCTCAACCGGACGACGCTCGGGTACGAGGTGCGCGCGGTGGGCTACAGCCCCGAGGCCGCGCGGTACGGCGGCATCTCCGTCGCACGCAACTACTTCCTCGCGATGGCGATCTCGGGCGCGTTCGCCGGCCTCGCCGGGACGATGGACATCCTCGGCTGGCAGTACCGGCTGAACACGAACGACATCCTGCTCTCGACGATCGGCTTCACCGGGATCGCCGTCGCCCTCCTCGGCCGGAACACCGCGTTCGGAGTCGCTGCGGCAGGTCTGCTCTTCGCCGCGCTCGTGACCGGGACCTCGACGCGGAACCTCGACCCCGAGATCTTCCGACCCGAGCTCGCGTCGAACCTCACGCTCCTGATCCAGGGCCTCGTCGTGCTCTTCGTCGGCGCCGACGTGATGATCCTCTACCTCCTGAACCTGCGGAAGCGCCGGCGGCGCACGGCGGCCGCGCCCATGGAGGGAGAGACGGTTGGCTGACGTGTTGCTCCGCCGCCTGCCGCGCGGCGCGCGCGCGGTCGCGTGGGTCGGGATCCTCGTCGGCCTCGCGGCGTTCTGGGTCGCGCTCCCGCCGGTCAACGTGCGGACGCCGGTCGTGCCGCTCGTGATCGGGGTCGCCGCGATCGCACTCGGGGCGTGGGCGCTCCGGGGCGGCGTGCGCCGTCTCGCGTGGGGCGCGATCGTCGCGGGTGTCGCCGGGATCGGCCTCGGCTGGCTCGCGACGCGTTCGAGCGTCGGGAACCTCGAGCAGGTTGTCGTCTGGTCGGCGCTCTTCGCGGCGATGCTGCGGTTCGCGACGCCGCTCGCGTTCGCGGCGATGGGCGGCATCTTCTCCGAGCGGAGCGGCGTCGTGAACATCGGGCTCGAGGGGATGATGCTCGCCGGCGCGTTCTTCGGGATCCTCGCCGCCGACAAGCTCGGCTCCTGGTGGATCGGCCTCGTCTGCGCGGCGATCGCGGGCGGGCTCTTCGCGCTCGTCCACGCGTTCTTCTCGATCCACCTCCGAGCCGATCAGATCGTGAGCGGCTTCGCGATCAACTTCCTCGCGCTCGGCATCACGGGCTACGTCTTCCTCGACCTCTACGGCGGCGAGGGGACGCCGCCGAACGTCTCGCGCATCCCGGACGTGCACCTCGGGTTCCTCAAGGACTGGTACTTCATCGGTCCGATCCTCGGGCAGCTGAACCTCATGATCTGGCTCGCGGCCCTGACGATCGTTCTCACGTGGTTCGTCTTCTTCAAGACGCCCATCGGCCTGCGGATCCGGTCGGTCGGCGAGCATCCGCGAGCGGCGGAGACGGTCGGCATCTCCGTCTATGCGACCAGGTACGCCGCGGTGACGCTCTCGGGGATGTTCGCGGCGCTCGGCGGCGCCTATCTCTCGATCGGGTTCGTCAACTCGTTCAACCAGAACATGACCGCCGGGCGCGGCTTCATCGCGCTGGCCGCCGTCATCTTCGGCAGCTGGCGGCCCTTCGGCGCCGCAGCCGCCGCACTGCTCTTCGGGTTCTCGAGCGCCCTCGCGCAGCGGTTGCCCGCGTACTCCGAGTCGGCGGCGGTGCTGTTCCAGGCGCTGCCGTACGTCCTCACGCTCATCGTCGTGGCCGGCGTGATCGGCCGCTCGATCCCGCCCGCAGCGGTTGGTCGGCCCTACAAGAAGCAGTAACGGGTCCGGCCGCGCGCCCGGAGCGCGCCTGTCGGTCCTGCTCGGGGTGCTGTCGCTCGCGACAGTACCCGCGGCGATCGCGGCGACGAACGTGTCGCGGCGCTACGAGCTGCTCGACGCGGTCGTCTCGATCCCGGTCGGTGTCCTGCTCGGGCTCGCGGCGATCCTCCTCGCGCGACGCGCCCGGCGGCGGCTCACGCGCTCGATCCTCGGCGCCCGCGGAGGCAGAGCCGCGCGTGCCGGCCGGCTCCTCGGGCTCGCCGGCCTCCTCCTGTCGGTCACGGCCGCGATGGCCGTCGGCGTGTACCACGTGCTGGCCGCCGTCGACGCCTGAGCGCGCCTGTCCCCGCGGAGGACGTCCCGCTACGATCGGGACGTGTTCGAGATCGGGAACAGCCTCCGCGAGGCGCGCCTGCGCCGACAGCTCGACTTCCCCGAGCTCGAGCACGCGACGAAGATCCGGGCGAAGTACCTGCGCGCCCTCGAGGACGAGCGGTTCGAGCTGCTCCCGTCGCACACGTACATCAAGGGCTTCCTCCGCGCCTACGCCGACGAGCTCGGCCTCGACGGCCAGCTCTACGTCGACGAGTACAACTCCCGCTACGTCATCGGTGACGACGAGGCTCCGGTGCGCACGCGCCGCGTTCCGGCGGCGAAGAGGCGGCGCGCCGAGCGCAGGGAGTCGCGCGTCGTCCTCCTCGCGCTGACGTCGATCGGTGTCCTCACGGCGCTCGTGATCGCGGCGTGGCGCTTCGGCGACCCCGAGCAGCCGCGCGTGCCCGGCCTCGGTGACACGACGGCAGCACGGACGACGGCGGCGGCGCCGCGGCCGGACGGGCGAGTCGTGCTCGAGGTGATCGCGACGCGCGGCGACTCGTTCGTCGACGTTCGGCGGGGCGACGCGATCGGCATCGCCGAGTTCACCGGCACCATCGAGCGCGGCCAGCGGCAGCGCTTCACCGGGAGCGTCCTGTGGCTGCAGGTGCGGACGCCGGCGAACGTCGTCGTTCGGCTGAACGGGAATCGCGTCCGCCTGCCCAAGGCCGCGACGACGCGGGGCGTCTTCGTCACCGCGAAGCGGATCGTCGCCGCCGGCGCCGCTTGACGCGCCCGCGCGCGGTCCTCGTCGTCACGGGCAGCGAGCTCGTCCGCGGCGAGCGGACGGATCTGAACGGCCCGTTCCTGGCACGGCAACTCCTCTCGCTCGGGATCGAGCCTGCGCGCATCCAGGTCGTCGGCGACGCCGCCGACGAGCTCGAAGCGGCGCTGCGGGACGCAGTGAAGGGCGCCGACCTCGTCGCCGTCTCCGGCGGCCTCGGCCCCACGCACGACGACCGCACGGTCGAGGTCGTCGCGCGTGTCGCGGGGCGCCCGCTCCGGCTCGACGAGCCGCTCGAGCGGGAGATCGAGGCGTTCTCCCGCGCCGTCGCGGAGCGGATGCGCCGCCCGTACGCCGACTTCGCGGAGGGCGTCCGCAAGCAGGCGACGCTCCCCGACGGCGCCGTCTCGCTCGGCCTCGCGGGCACCGCGCCCGGCATGGTCGTGGACGCGGGCGGGACGCCGGTCGTCGTCCTTCCCGGCCCGCCGCCGGAGCTGCAGAAGCTGTGGCCGAACGCCCTCGAGGTACCAGCGGTGCGCGCAGTCCTCGAGCGTGCGCGGCAGCCACACCGTCGCACGCTGCGGTTCTTCGGGGCGGGCGAGTCGACGGTCGCGCAGGCGTTCGCAGAGGCGGGCGGCGAGCGCGGCGGGCTCGAGGCGACGATCTGTGCGCGGGACTTCGAGATCGTGCTCGAGCTGCTCGCCGAGCCCGGCGAGGAGGAGCGCGCCGAGCAGCTGGTCGGATCGCTGCGTGCGCGCCTCGGCCGGCACCTCTACTCCGACGACGGCCGGACGATCGAGCGGGTCGTCCTCGACCGCCTGCGCGAGCGGGGCCTCACGGTCGCCACGGCGGAGTCGTGCACCGGCGGCCTCGTCGCGGCCCGGCTGACGGAGGTCCCCGGCTCGAGCGACGTCGTCCTCGGCGGCATCGTCGCGTACGCGAACGACGTCAAGGAGCGCGAGCTCGGGGTCGCGCGGGAGCTCCTCGAAGAGCACGGTGCCGTCTCCGCGGAGGTCGCGGAGGCGATGGCGCGTGGCGCGCGGCGGCGCCTCGGCGCCGACGTGGCCGTGGCCGTCACGGGGATCGCAGGTCCCTCCGGCGGCACACCTGAAAAGCCGGTCGGGCTCGTGTACCTGCATGCAGAGACGCCCGACGCGGCGGAAGGGTCGACGTTCACCTTTCCCGGCGACCGCGAGTCGATCAGACGCCGGTCGGTCGTGGCTGCGCTGCATCTCGTCCGGCGTCTCTTGGCACAGAACCGGCACATTCCCGTGTGACTTCGGCGGCTAGCGTGGCGGCCGATGAGCAACTGCGTCTCTTCCTCGGACTCCGCGTGCCCGACGTCTGGGCCGGCGAGCTCGAGCGCTGGGGCGAGCGAGAGCTCACGGCGGGGCGTCGCGTGCCGCGCGGCAACCTCCACGTCACGCTCGCCTTCCTCGGCTCGCGGCCGGCGCGGGAGCTCGGTGCGATCGTCGACGCGCTTCGCGCCGCTGCGGCCGGTGCGGAGCGGCCGGAGCTCGAACCCGTGCGGTACCGCGAGACGCGCTCGGCCGGGATGCTCGTGCTGGAGGACGCCGGTGGACGTGCGACCCGGCTCGCCGGCGAGATTCAGCGGCACCTCGAGGAGCTCGGGGTGTACCGCCGCGAATCGCGTCCGTGGCTCCCGCACGTCACCGTCGTGCGCTACCGGAGCCCGCCGCGCCTGCGGCCGTCGCTGCCGGCGGTCGGAACACTTGTTCCGTCCGACGCGGCTGCTTACCTATCTCGGCTGCACCCGTCCGGCGCTCGCTACGAGGTGCTCGAGTCGTGTCCGTTAGGAGAGGCAGAACCAGGAGGCCGAGTCTGATGAGGAGAGAGAGATGAATCGCGAAGAAGCTCTGGACGTCGCCCTCGGGCAGATCGAGCGCCAGTTCGGCAAGGGATCCGTGATGCGGATGAGCGACCAGGCGCAGGTCTCGATCGGCGCGGTCTCCACCGGCGCGCTGTCGCTCGACCTCGCGCTCGGGATCGGCGGCTTGCCGCGCGGCCGCGTCGTCGAGATCTACGGCCCGGAGAGCTCGGGCAAGACGACGCTCGTCTACCACGTGATCGCCGAGGCGCAGCGCCGCGGCGGGATCTGCGCCTTCATCGACGCGGAGCACGCGATGGATCCGACGTATGCGAAGCGCATCGGCGTCAACGTCGACGAGCTGCTCGTGTCCCAGCCGGACACCGGCGAGCAGGCGCTCGAGATCACCGAGCTCCTCGTCCGCTCGGGCGCACTCGACGTCGTCGCGGTCGACTCGGTCGCCGCCCTGACGCCGAAGGCGGAGATCGAGGGCGAGATGGGCGACAGCCACGTCGGCCTCCAGGCTCGCCTCATGAGCCAGGCGCTGCGCAAGCTTGCGGGGACGCTCAACCGCACGGACACGATCTGCCTCTTCACGAACCAGCTGCGGGAGAAGATCGGCGTCATGTTCGGGAGCCCCGAGACGACACCCGGCGGCCGTGCGCTCAAGTTCTACGCGTCGGTGCGCATGGACATCCGGCGCATCGAGACGCTCAAGGACGGGGCCGAGGCGTACGGCAACCGCGCTCGTGTGAAGGTCGTCAAGAACAAGGTCGCGCCGCCGTTCAAGCAGGCCGAGTTCGACATCCTCTACGGCTCCGGGATCTCCTGGGAGGGCTCGGTGCTCGACGTGGCGCTCGAGCGGAAGATCGTGCAGAAGTCGGGCTCGTACTTCAGCTTCGGCGACGAGCGCCTCGGACAGGGCCGCCAGAACGCGACGGCGTTCCTCCGCGAGCACCCCGACCTCGTGCAGCAGATCCTCGCGCGGATCCAGGCGGAGGCACCGGCGGACCAGGTGGTGTCGGCGCGGCTTCTGCCGTCGACGCTCGCCGAGAAGGACGTCCAGCCGGTGACGGACGAGGCCGAGGTCGAAGAGACCGCGGCCGCGTAGCGCGACCCGCACGTCGTGGCGAAGACGGTGACCTCGCTCCGCGCCGCCGGCCCGGGGCGGGTCGCCGTCGAGCTCGACGGCGAGCGGTGGCGCACGCTCCCGCTCGAGGCGGTCATCTCCGCGGGCGTCGAGGCGGGAGCACCGCTCGACCGCGCCCGCGCGCGGTCGCTTGCGCAGGCGCTGCGCCGCGTCCGCGCCGTCCGCGTGGCCTCCGCGGCGCTGCGGACGAGGGCGCGTTCCGCGCGCGAGCTCGAGGAACGTCTGGAGGTGCACGGAGTCGGCGCCCGGGAGCGGGAGCGAACCGTGGGCGTCTTCGCCTCCGCAGGGCTGGTCGACGACCGCCGCTTCGCGGAGACGCGGGCACGCGCACTCGCCGAGAGGGGCTCGGGGGACGAGCTCATCCGCGAGGATCTCGAGCGTCGTGGGGTGGCCGCGGAGGCGCTCGACGCGGCGGTGACGGCGCTCGAGCCGGAGCACGAGCGCGCCGCCGCGATCGTCGCGCGTCGCGGGCCCGGCCCCAAGACCGCCCGCTATCTCGCCGCCCGAGGGTTCTCGGAGGAAGCGGTCGCGCTCGCCGTTGCGCGCGATGGCGCCGAAGCGTTAGAGTGACGGGGCTTCCATCTGACGTTTTGCCTGCAAAAGCCCGCCGTTCCGAAACCTGATGAAGTCTTCTCTCCCCGACACGACGAAACTCCCCTGCGTTCCCGGCGACAGCGAAAGGACGCCGTAGCAGCAACGAGTTGACGCGCGAGAGCCGGAGCCGGCCGGGCGGGCCAGGCGCCGGATGTGAGCACCCGCACGCGCCCGCCAGCGCCTGCGGCCAATCGACCCTTCTCCCTGGAGGCAGGACGGATGCTCACGCTGCTCGCCGCTCTGGTCGGACTCGCCGTCGGCGCTGCGCTCGCAGCAGTCCTGCTCGTGACGCGCAGCGGCTCGCGGGTGCGCGTCGCGCAGCGCGAGGCCGAGACGATCCGCCGTGAGGCGCAGATCGAGGCGCGTGAGCAGGCAGTGCAGCTGCGCGCAGCGCTCGAAGAGGAGCTCGCGGAGCGGCGGACGGCGGTCGCGAAGGTCGAGGAGCGGGTCGTCGCGCGGGAGCAGGAGGTCGAGCGCCGCACCGAGGAGCTCGCCCGCCGCGAGCAGGGCGTCGCGGACCGCGAGGCGCACGCGCGTCAGCTGCAGGACGAGCTGAAGGCGGCGCGCGACGAGGCGCTCACCACCCTGCAGCGGATCGCCGGTCTCACCGTCGCCGACGCCAAGCAGCACCTGCTCGAGCGCTCCGAGGACATGATCCGGCACGAGCTCGCGCGACGCGTCCGGCAGGCCGAGGAGGAGGCGCGCGGGGAGGCGCGCCGGCGGGCGCGGAACCTCGTCGCGGATGCGCTGCAACGCGTCGCGGCGAGCCACACTGCGGAAGCGACCGTCACGGTGGTCGAGCTCCCGTCGGACGACATGAAGGGACGCATCATCGGCCGCGAGGGCAGGAACATCCGGACGCTCGAGCACCTGACCGGCGTCGACTTCATCGTCGACGACACGCCGCAGGCCGTCGTGCTCTCGTCGTTCGACGGGATCCGCCGCGAACTCGCGCGGATGACGCTCGAGAAGCTGATCGAGGACGGGCGGATCCACCCCGCCAGGATCGAGGAGATGTACTACGTCTCGAAGGCCGAGCTCGAGGAGCAGATCGACACCGCGGGTGAGCAGGCGGTCTTCGAGGCGAACTGCGGCGACGTCCACGAGGAGCTCTCGAAGGTGCTCGGCCGCCTGCGCTTCCGCACGAGCTACGGCCAGAACGTGCTCAAGCACACGCTCGAGGTCGTCCACCTCGCGGGGCTGATGGCGGCGGAGCTGGGAGCGAGCGTCCGCACCGCGAAGCGCGCGGCGCTCCTCCACGACATCGGCAAGGCGATGACGCACGAGATGGAGGGGTCGCACGCCCTCGTCTCGGCGCAGCTCGCGAGGCGGTACGGCGAGCCGCAGGGGGTCGTGCACGCGATCGAGGCGCATCACTACGAGGTGCAGCCGCAGACCGTCGAGGCGGTGCTGCTGATCGCCGCCGACGCGATCAGCGCGTCGCGCCCGGGAGCGCGCGGCGAGAACATCGAGCACTACATCAAGCGCCTCGCGGCGCTCGAGGAGATCGCGGCGAAGCGGCACGGCGTGGCGAAGGCGTACGCGCTCCAGGCCGGCCGCGAGATCCGCGTCATGGTCGAGCCCACGGAGATCGACGACGACGCCGCGGTCCTCCTCTCCCACGAGATCGCACGCGAGATCGAGGACCAGCTCGAGTACCCCGGGCAGGTGAAGGTCACGGTGATCCGCGAGTCCCGCGCGGTCGAGATCGCGCGATGACGCCGGTACCATCCGCGCGGTGAGGCGGTACCACGTCACCACCTTCGGGTGCCAGATGAACGCGCACGACTCGGAGCGCATCAAGGGCACCCTCGAGTCGCTCGGCCTCGGGGAGGCCGCCTCGGCGGACGAGGCCGACGTCCTCGTCTTCAACACCTGCACGATTCGCGAGAAGCCGGACACGAAGTTCGCGGCGCACCTCGCGCAGGCCGCTGCGCTGAAGCGCCGCGACCCGGAGAAGGTGATCGCGGTGGGCGGGTGTTACGCGGAGGCGCAGCGGGACAGGCTGTTCTCGCTCTACCCCGACGTCGACGTCGCGTTCGGGCCCGGCACGATCCCGCACCTCGCGGACTGGATCGGCGCGAACGGCGAGGGCGTGCAGCGCGGCTCCTTCGGAACGGGCGACGAGCGGCGTTTCTCGGCGACGCTGCCGCTCGCCCGTGAACGCCGCTTCCAGGCGTGGGTCCAGGTCTCGATGGGCTGCAACTCGAAGTGCTCGTACTGCATCGTCCCCGCCGTCCGCGGCCGTGAGGTGAGCAGGCGCCCCGGTGACATCCTCGCCGAGGTGACGCGGCTCGCCGACGAGGGCGTGCGCGAGATCACGCTGCTGGGACAGAACGTCAACTCGTGGGGGCGGGACCTCGCGCCGGACCTCCATACCGAGTTCGGGGAACTGCTCCGCGCCTGCGACGCCGTTCCCGGGATCGAGCGCATCCGATTCACGAGCCCGCACCCGAAGGACTTCCGCGAGCCCGTGATCGCCGCGATCGCAGACGCCGAGGCCGTCTGCGAGCACGTCCACCTACCGCTGCAGTCCGGCTCTTCGCGCATCCTGAAGGCGATGCGCCGCACCTACGACCGCGACCGCTACCTCCGGCTCGTCGAGCGCCTCCGCGCGGCGATCCCGGACCTCGCGCTCGGAACCGACATCATCGTCGGCTTCCCGGGGGAGACCGAGGACGACTTCCGGCAGACGCTCGAGACGGTCGAGCAGGTGCGCTACGACAGCGCCTTCACCTTCGTCTACTCGCCGCGTCGCGGCACCGAGGCGGCCGAGCTGCCGGACCAGGTGCCCGAGGACGTGAAGCGCGACCGGATCGAGCGACTCGTCGAGGTCGTCCAGCGGATCGCGGCGGAGCGGAACGCGGAGCGCGTCGGCCGCGTCGAGCAGGTGCTCGTCGAGGGCCGCAGCCGGACCGACGCCCGGCTGCTCCGCGGGCGCACCCGCCGCAACACCACCGTCAACTTCGCCGGCGACGCGCAGCCGGGCGACCTCGTCGACGTCGTCATCGAGGGCGCCACGTCGACGACGCTCCGCGGCGCGCAGAGGACGGCGGTGGCCGCATGAGGATCCTGATCACCGGCTCGTCGGGCCAGATCGGCACGAACCTCGCGCTCCGTCTGCTCGCGGACGGGCACGAGGTGTTCGGCGTCGACCAGCGCCAGAACACGTGGACCGACGAGTTCCGCTACCTCCTGCAGGACCTCTCCGGTCACTACCCGCCGTTCCCGGACGGGATCGGCGGCGTCCCGTACCCCGAGACCGATCTCGTCGTCCACCTCGCCGCGCACGCGAAGGTGCACCAGCTCGTCGCGCAGCCGCACCGCGCGCTCGAGAACCTGATGATGACGTTCAACGTCCTCGAGTACTGCCGTCAGGCGCGGCTGCCGCTCGTCTTCTCCTCGACGCGCGAGGTCTACGGCGACGTCCACCGCTTCGAGGGCTACGGAGAGGCGACCGCCGACTTCGCCTACACCGAGTCGCCGTACTCGGCGTCGAAGATCTCGAGCGAGGCGTTCATCTACTCGTACGCGCGCTGCTACGGGCTCAAGTACCTCGCGTTCCGCTTCTCGAACGTCTACGGCCGCTTCGACAACGACCTGCACCGGATGTCGAGGGTCCTGCCGCTCTTCATCCACCAGATGCTGCGCGACGAGCCGATCACCGTCTACGGCGGCTCGGACAAGGTGCTCGACTTCACCTACGTCGACGACTGCGTGGACGGGATCGCGCGCGGGATCGAGGCGCTCGCGGCAGGGCGTGTCGTGAACGAGACGATCAACCTCGCCTACGGGCAGGGGAACACACTCGTCCGTGCGGCGGAGCTGATCGCTGCCGAGCTCGCCGTGGAGCCGAAGATCACGATCGCGCCGTCCCTGCTCGGCGAGGTCACGCACTACGTCGCCGACATCCGCAAGGCGCACGACCTGCTCGGCTGGACGCCGCAGGTCCCGCTCGACGACGGGATCCCGCGCGCCGTCGAGTGGTTCCGCGCGCACCGCGAGGCGCACCCGGAGGACGACCGGCCGGTCGTGAACGAGGGCGACGCCGTTGGCTGGAAGACCCTCGCCGCCAGTCCCTCCTGAGCCCGTCGCCCGCGCGCTCGCGTGGGACGGGTGCCTGAACGTCCGCGATCTCGGCGGCCACCCGACCGAGGACGGCGGCGTCACGGCGTACGGCGCCGTCGTGCGGGCGGACAGCGTTCGGCAGCTCTCTCCGCGCGGGTGGGAGGCGCTCGTCTCCTACGGCGTCGGGCGGATCGTGGACCTCCGCTTCCGCGACGAGCTCGAAGCCGATCCGCCGGCCGAGATCCCCGTCGAGGTGGTCAACGTGCCGGTGCTGCCGGACCCCGCGTCGCCCGACTGGCCGGAGATCGACGCGCTGAGGGACGAGGCGCCCGACGAGGCGACCGCGACTGCGGCCGTCTACGGCGAGTTCCTGCGGCGTTACGCCGCCGGGTTCGCGGCTGCCGTGTCCGCCGTCGGGACGGCTCCTCCGGGTGCCGTTGTCGTGCACTGCATGGTCGGCAAGGACCGGACCGGCCTCGTTGCCGCGCTCCTGCTGCGACTCGCGGGCGTGGCCGCCGAGCGCGTCGCGGCCGACTACGCGCTCAGCGAGGTGAACCTCGCCTCCGTCTCGCTGCCGTGGGTCGAGCGCGCCCGTGACGAGGACGACCGCCGGCGCCGGCAGCGCATGATCGTGACACCGGCGCGCGCGATGGAGCTCGTCTTGGCCGACCTCGCGGCTGCGGGCGGGGAGGAGGCGTATCTGCGTGCGGCGGGCGTACCGCCTGCGCACCTGGATGCGGTCCGGGCGCGCCTGCGCGGGTGACCGTCCTCGCCATCTTCGGGCCGACGGCATCGGGGAAGACGGCGGTCGCCGAAGCCGTGGCGGCGCTCGTCCCTGCGGAGATCGTGTCGGCGGACGCGATGCAGGTCTACCGCGGGCTCCCGATCCTGACGAACCAGGGCGCGGGCCGGCTCGTCGGGATCTGGCCGCTCGACCACGAGGCGTCGGTGGGCGAGTACCAGCGGCTGGCGCACGCGGCCGTCGACGAGATCCTCTCGGCGCTGCGACTGCCGATCGTCGTCGGCGGTACCGGGCTCTACCTCCGTGCCGCACTGGCCGACCTCGAGCTCCCGCCCCCGCCGGCGCCGGGGGCGCGGAGGCGCTGGGAGGAGCTCTATGACGGCGCGGGCGCGGCGGCGGCGCATGCGGAGCTCGCGTCACGCGACCCGGACGCCGCCGCGGCCGTGCATCCCAACGACCGGCGCCGGGTGGTGCGCGCGCTCGAGCTCGCGGAGGCCGGCGCATCGCTGCGGCCACCCGCCGACCGGCTCTGGGGCAGCGAGACACGGCATCCGAGCGTCGTCGTCGGCCTCGACGTCCCGCCGGACGTGCTCGTCCGGCGGATCGAGGAGCGCACGAGAGCGATGTTCGCCGCAGGTGTCGAAGAGGAGGTGCGACGCGCTGTCGCGCAGCCGCTGTCGTCGACCGCGGCGAAGACGCTCGGGCTCCGCGAGATCGCCGAGCTGCCGCGGGCGGAGGCGGAGGAGCGGATAGTCGTGCGAACCCGCCGCTACGCCGCGTACCAGCGCAAGTGGATGCGGCGTCTCCCCGGACTCGTCTCGGTCCGCGCCGATCGCGATCCGCGAGAGGTCGCGCGGGAGATCGTCGCGCTCGTCGCGGACGCTCATCGGCCGTCGTGCGGTTGACTACGCTCGTGCGTTTCTCGAAGTGGCACGCCCTCGGCAACAGCTACCTCCTCGTCGAGCCGGAAGCCGCCGCGCGGCCGGTCGACGCCGACCTCGTGCGGCGCGTCTGCGACGTCCGGCGCGGCGTCGGGTCGGACGGCGTCCTCGAGATCGTGCGCGTCGACGGGGCCGAGGTCGAGATCACGATCTGGAACCCCGACGGCTCGAAGGCCGAGTTCTCGGGCAACGGCACACGGCTCGCGGCGATGTGGCTCGCCGAGCGCACGGGCGCCGACGAGGTCGCCGTGCGTGTCGGCACGGCCGCATACCGGGCCCGCCGCCGCGGAGCGCTCGTCGAGATGGAGGTGGGGGAGGTGAGCGTCGCACCCGTGGAGACGCTCGCGGTGGACGGCGACGAGGTCGAGTTCGTCCCGGTGTCCGTGGGGAACCCGCACGCCGTCGTCCGTCGCGCGCCGGTACGCGAGGAGCTCCTGCGCCTCGGCCCGCTCCTCGAGCGGCACGACCGGTTCCCCGAGCGGACGAACGTGCAGCTCGCGGACGCCGCCGGCGCAGGGACGGTCCGCGCTCTCGTATGGGAGCGCGGGGCGGGGGAGACGTCGGCGTCGGGGTCGAGCGCCGTCGCGGTCGCCGCGGCGGCTGTCGCGGGCGGTTGGGCCGAGAGCCCGGTCACCGTCTCGATGCCCGGCGGCGACCTCGCGGTGGCGCTCGACGCCGCCGGCCGCGCGTGGCTGACGGGGCCGGCGGTCGAGATCGCCCGCGGCGAGCTCGTCCTCTGACGCAGCCGCAACGGCCGGGCGCGCGGCCCGAACTTTGTGTTGTTTCAACACAAGCGCCGCCGCGCGCGGCAGGCGTCAGACCGCGAGCTCGAACTCGCGCAGCGTCTCGTTCAGGCTGAGGCGCTCGTCGTGCGACTCCCTGCGCCAGCCGATGATCAGCGCGCAGTCGAGCTGGTACGTCCCGGCGCGGAACTCCCGCGGCCGCGTCCCCGGCACGACGACGGCGCGGGGCGGGACAGCGCCGCGATGCTCGACGGGCTCGTCGCCCGTCACGTCGATGATCGGGACGGACGCGGTCAGCGAGACGTTCGCCGACAGCACGGCACCGGCGCCGACGCGTACGCCCTCGGTGACGATGCAGCGGGAGCCGATGAACGCGCCGTCCTCGACGATCACCGGCCGCGCGTTCGGCGGCTCGAGCACGCCGCCGATCCCGACCCCGCCGGCGAGGTGGACGTCCGCGCCGATCTGCGCGCACGAGCCCACCGTCGCCCACGTGTCGACCATCGTGCGCGGCCCCACCCAGGCGCCGATGTTGACGTACCCCGGCATCAGGACGACGCCCTCCGAGAGGAACGACCCGTAGCGCGCGATCCCGGGCGGCACCACGCGCACGCCGCGCTGCGCGTAATCCGTCTTGACGGGGATCTTGTCCAGGAAGTGGAGGCCGCCGACCTCCATCGGCTCGACCTTGCGCAGCTTGAAGTACTCGAGGATCGCAGTCTTCGCCTCGACGTCGACCGTCCACTCGTCGCCGTCCGGGTACGCGACCCGCCGCTCGCCGCGGTCGAGCGCGGCGACGATCTCCTCGACCTGCTCCGGGTTCACAGCACCTCCTCCAGGATCGCGACCGCCCGCGCGCACTCCGCCTCGTCCGGGACGAGCGCGAGCCTGACGTAGCCTTCCCCCGCAGCGCCGAGGTACGCACCGGGCGCAACGACGATCCCGTGCTGCAGAAGCCGCGTCGCGAACGCCTCCGAGCGCTCGCCGCCGGGCACCTCGAGCCACAGGTACATCGTGGCGGCGCTGCCCGCGACCCGGACGCCCTTGCGCGCGAAGAGGTCGAGGAAGAGAGCGCGCTTCCGTGCGTACCGCGCCCGCGCCTCCTCGACGTGCCGCTCGTCGTTCCACGCGGCGATCGACGCCCGCTGCACGAACTCCTGCGGCGCCGTTCCGAGCGTCGGCCGGAACGCCTTGAGCGCCGCGACGACGGCCGGGTCGCCGGCGACGAACCCGCTCCGGTAGCCCGTCATCGAGGAGCGCTTCGAGAGCGTGTGGAACGCGAGCACGTTCGTGAGGTCGTCGAGCTGGAGCGCCGAGGCCGGCGGCTCCTCGAACCACAGCTCGCTGTAGGCCTCGTCCGAGGCGAGCACGAAGCCGTGCCGGCGCGCGAGCGCCGAGAGCCGCTCGAAGAACGCGAGCGGCGCGACGGCGGCGGTCGGGTTGTTCGGATAGTTGACCCAGAAGACCGCGACCCGCGACCACGTCTCCGCGTCGATCGCGTCGAGGTCGGGGAGGAAGCCGTTCTCCTCCCGCAGCGGCACCGGAAGCGGCGTCCCGCCCGCGAAAAGCGCGCCGCGCTCGTACACCGGGTACCCGGGCTCGGTGTACGCGACGACGTCCTTGCCTCGCTCGCGGTCGAGTGCCACGAGCGCGAAGGTGAAGATCGCCTCCTTGCTGCCGAGCGTCGGGACGACCTGCGCGTCCGCGTCGAGCGACGCGCCGAAGCGCCGGCCGATCCAGGCCGCGATCGCCTGCCGGAGCTCGGGGAGGCCCACCGACGCGGGGTATCCCATGCGCTCGCGCAGCCCCTCGACGAGCGCGTCGCGGATGAGCGCGTCCGTCGGCTCGCGCGGGTCTCCCGTCCCGAAGTCGATCACCTCGACACCGCTTTCGCGCACACGCTGCGCGGCCTCGTTCAGCCGGACGAACGGGTACTCGGTCTGCCTCGTGAGCACGGGGGAAATGGGCACGCCCCGACGCTACCTGCCGGTGAGGAAGTGCCAGAGCGCCTCGTACGCGTGCACGAGCGCGGCCACCTCGACCCGCTCGTCGCGGCGGTGCGCGTACCGCGTCGCGCCGGGGCCGAAGTTGACGGCGTCGATGCCGCGCGTCGTGAAGTCGGCGACGTTCGTCCACGCCTGCTTCGGCTCGAGCGCGAGATCGCCGACGGCGCGCAGGCGCTGCACGAGCGGCGAGTCGGTCACGACTCGGGCAGCAGGGGAGTCCCCGGCCGCCTCGTAGGTCGCGCCTTCGGGCACGAGGGCGCGGAGGTACGCCTCGGCATCCGCGGAGGTCCGATCGGGCGCGTAGCGGAAGTTGACGTGTGCCGTGACGGCGTCCGGGATCACGTTGTCCGCGATCCCACCGT
>DATMJW010000043.1:0-6986 GCA_035553355.1 Gaiellaceae bacterium
GTCCGGCCAGTTCGAGCAGCGGCGACTCGCGCGGCCGTCGTACCAGCTGGACGTCCTCGACGCGTTCTGCGGCGACGAGCAGGCGCGGCGGCGGCGCGCGCTGCGCGCGGCGTGGAGGGAGCTTCTCGCCGCCCGGCGGCGGCACGACGAGCTGACGCGCGACGCCGCGGCCGAGGAGACGCGTCTCGCGGAGCTCGCGGCGCTCACGGCAGCGGCCGAGGGGCTCGAGCCCGACACGGAGGAGCAGCTCCGCGCGGAGCGGGAGCGCATGCGGCACGTCAGCGAGCTCGCGGAGGCGGCGGCGACCGCCGCCGAGGCGCTCTCCCCCGACGACGGCGACGGAGCGGCGACGCTGGCGGGGCGGGCGGAGCGGGCGGTCGCGCCGCTCGAGCGGCTGGCGCCCGAGCTCGCGCGCGCGGGCGACGAGCTGCGCGACATCGAGCTGCGGCTCCGCGAGCTCGGCAGCGACCTCCGCGGCTTCCTCCTGTCGCTCGAGGCGGAGCCGGACCGGCTCGAGCACGTCGAGGCGGAGCTCGAGCGGCTTGCCGACGCGAAGCGGCGGTTCCGCTGCGCGACCTACGAGGAGCTGCTCGCTCGCGCCGCCGACGCACGGGCGGAGCTCGAGGGCCTCGCGGAGGGTGTGGACCCCGCGACGGCCGCAGCCGAGGCGCTCGCCGCCGCCGAGGCTCGGATCGAGGCGCTCGCCGCGGAACTCCGTGCGGCACGCGTCGCTGCCGCGCCGGCGTTCGCGGACGCCGTGGGCGCGGAGCTGCGCGGCGTCGGGATGGGCGAGGGCGAGTTTCGCGTCGAGGTGCGCGAGCGCGAGCCCGGCCCGGCCGGCGCCGACGAAGCGGTCTTCCTGATCCGGCCGAACAGTGGGCTCCCCTTCGGCCCGGTCGCCGAGACCGCGTCCGGCGGCGAGCTCTCACGCGTCGCCCTCGCGATCGCCGCTGTCGGCGGCGGCGCGACGATGGTGTTCGACGAGATCGACGCAGGCATCGGCGGGACGACCGCGCACGCTGTCGCGTCCACGCTGCAGCGCCTCGCGGAGCGTGCGCAGGTGATCACCATCACCCACCTGCCGCAGATCGCGAGCGTCGCCGATCGGCACTTCAAGGTCGAGAAGGTGCCGGGTGACCCGACGCACACGCGGATCGACCTCCTCGACGATACCGAGCGGCGCGACGAACTCGAACGGATGCTCGGAGGACGCGAGTTCCTCTCCGCGCTCGGCTGACGTGGCCGTCGTCGAGCACCGCGGCACCGCGCGCCTGGGGAAGCGCACGAAGGAGCTCGTGCGCCGCCTGCGCGACGGAGACATCGCGATCATCGACCACGCCGACCTCGACCGTGTCTCCGCGGAGGAGCTCATCGAGTCGGGGGCGCGCGTGGTCGTCAACGTCGCGCCGTCGCACACGGGCCGGTACCCGAACCCGGCGCCGCTCCAGCTCGTGCGGGGCGGCGTCAGCCTGATCGACGTTCCCGGCGCGGACCTCTTCGACCGCGTCTCCGACGGCGAGCAGCTGACGGTGCGTGGCGCGAGCATCTTCCGGGACGGCGAGTGCCTCGTCACCGGCCGCTCGCTCACCGTGCACGAGCTCGAGCGGGCGCTCGCCGAGCAGCAGCGGCGCGTGACCGAGGCGCTCGAGGAGTTCGCCGAGAACACGATGCGCTACCTGCGCGAGGAGGGGAAGCTCCTCGCGCGGGGGCCCGACTTCCCGCAGCTGCGCACGTCGTTCCGCGACCGGCACGCGCTCGTGGTCGCGCGCGGGCCGGGGCACAAGCGCGATCTGCGGATCGTGCGGCCGTACGTCCGTGACTACCGGCCGGTGCTCGTCGCGGTGGACGGAGGAGCGGACGCGATCCTCGAGGCGGGCTGGAAGCCGGACGTGATCGTCGGCGACATGGACTCCGTCTCCGACCGGGCGCTCCGCTCCGGCGCGGAGGTGGTCGTCCACGCCTACGCCGAGGGGCACGCCCCCGGGGAGGAGCGGCTGACACGGCTCGGCATCCCGTACCACCGCGTCGCCGCGCCCGGCATCTCCGAGGACGTCGCGCTCCTGCTCGCCCACGACAAGGGGGCGCAGCTGATCGTCGCCGTCGGGACGCACTTCAACCTCGTCGAGTTCCTCGAGCGGAACCGCGGCGGGATGTCGTCGACGTTCGTGACGAGGCTCAAGGTGGGGGAGATCCTCGTCGACGCGAAGGGCGTGTCGCAGCTCGTCAGCCGCCGGCTCGGGCTCGGGCCGCTCGTCGCCGTCGGTGCAGCCGGGCTCGCGGCGATCGCGGCGGCGGTCGCTGCGTCGCCTGCGCTCCGGAACGTGCTCACGGACGTCGCCGCGCGCCTCCCCGGCCTCTAGCCGCGCGCCGCGAACTGCGACACTGGGGCGCGTGTTCGACCTGCGCTACCACGTCGCGTCGCTGACGGCGGTGTTCCTCGCGCTCGCGATCGGGATCCTCGTCGGCGTCGGCATCTCCGGGCGCGGGTTCGTCGACGACGCGGAGCGCCGCCAGCTGAACGCGGAGATCGCACGCCTGCAGGCGTCGGTCGAGGAGGCGCGCGTCCGGAACGACGAGCTCGAGGACCGGCAGGCCGCGGCGGAGGAGTTCGTCGAGGGCGCCTACCCTGTCCTCGTCGACGACCGCCTCGCCGGTCGCGACGTCGCCGTCGTGGTCGTCGGGTCACCCGACGCGACGCTCGACTGGGTGCTGCGCGCACTCGACGAGGCGGACGCGCGGCTGCTGCGGCTGCGCGCGCTGCGCGCGCCGCTCCGGATCGCCGAGGTCGCCGCGATTCTCGAGTCGCAGCCGTCCCTCGGCGGCTACGTCGGCGACGAGTACCTGGAGGACGTGGGGCGGGACCTCGGCCGCGAGTTCGCAGCCGGGGGGACGACGCCGCTCTGGGACGCGCTCGAGCAGGAGGTCGTGATCGAGCGCTCCGGCGCTATGACCGGCGCGGCCGACGCCGTCGTCGTCGTCCGCGCCGCGCCGCCGCAGGGGGCCGAGACGGCGCGGTTCCTCGCGGGCTTCTACTCGGGCACCGCGAGCGTGGGCGAGCCAGTCGTCGGCGTCGAGGGGTCGCGCGCGGACGACAGCGCGATCCCGATCTTCCAGCGGCACCGCATGTCGACCGTCGACGGCGTCGACACCCCGGTCGGTCGGCTCGCACTCGTGCTGCTGCTCGGCGGCGGCGCCCGGGGCGACTACGGCGTCCGCGACACCGCGGACGACGGCATCCTGCCGCCGATCGAGGCGCTGCCGTCGGTGACCACGACGGGTGGCTGACGGCCGGCCGACGATCCTGATCGCGGCGCGCGACGAGGAGGCGCGGATCGGGACGACCGTCGCGCACCTGCGCAGGCTCTTCCCCGACGCCCAGGTGATCGTCGCCGACGACGGCTCCAGCGACGGAACCGCCCATGTCGCGGCGACCGCCGGAGCGCGGGTCGTGCGGCTGCCACGGCGGGGCAAGGGGCAGGCGTTGACGCTCGCGGAGCGGGAGGCCGCACCCGGCCCGCTCCTCCTCTGCGACGCCGATCTGCGCGGAGACCTGCGCCCGCTTGTCGAGCCGCGAGCGGACGTCGTCGTCGCGGCCTTCGCGCGGCGGCAGGGTGGCGGCTTCGGGCTCGCGAAGCGAACGGCTAGGCATCTCGTCGCACGCGCGTCCGGGTTCGACGCGCGCGAGCCGCTCTCCGGCCAGCGGGCGCTCTCGGAGCGCGCGCGCGGGACGCTCTTCCCCCTCGCCGCCGGGTTCGGCGTCGAGTCTCGGATGACGGCCGATGCCGCACGCGCCGGGCTCGACGTCGTCGAACTCGAGCTCGACCTGGAGCACCGGGCGACGGGCCGCGACGTCCGCGGCTTCCTCCACCGCGGCCGCCAGCTCCGGGACGTCCTGCTCGCCTTCGGCCCGAACGCCCGGAGCGCGCGCGGCTTGCGGCTCCCGCTCGTCGGCTGGATCGTCGGGGTCGCGTCCCCTTCGGTCGCGCCCGTCGCCGCACTCGGCCTCGCCGACGACCTCTGGAGCGGCCCCGAGCGCGGGTTCCGCGCACACGTCCGCGCCGGCGCGACGACCGGCACGCTGAAGCTGGTCGGGATCCCGCTCTACGCGCTCCTGCGCACGCGCTCCCTCTCGGACGCGCTCCTCGTCGGCCTCTGCGCGAACGCCCTCAACCAGCTCGACACGCGCCCCGGCAGGGCTCTCAAGGCGTTCGCGCTCGGCGCCCTCGTCGCCCGTCCGCGCGCGCGCGGCGCGGTCGCAGCCGCCGTCCTGCTCGCGCCCTACGATCTTCGGGAGATGGCGATGCTCGGCGACTCCGGATCGAACGCGCTCGGTGCCGTGCTAGGTTTCGGTTCCGTGGAGCGGCTCTCACGGAGGCAGCGCTGGAGCGCGATCGCGGCGCTCGCGGGCCTCACCCTCCTCGGCGAGCGCCGGTCGCTCGGGCAGCTGATCGAGGCGACACCGGTCGTCCGCGAGCTCGACGCGCTGGGCAGGCAACCGCTGTGAGCGACGGCGCCGCCACGAAGTACGTCTTCGTCACGGGCGGCGTCGTGTCGGCACTCGGGAAGGGAATCGTGGCGGCGTCGCTCGGGCGGCTGCTGAAGGCGCGCGGCCTGCGCGTGCAGGCGCAGAAGTTCGACCCGTACCTGAACGTCGACCCCGGGACGATGAGCCCGTTCCAGCACGGCGAGGTGTTCGTCACGGAGGACGGCGCCGAGACCGACCTCGACATCGGCCACTACGAGCGCTTCGTCGACGAGAACATGTCGCGGAACGCGAGCCACAGCGCTGGTGCGGTCTGGGAGGCGGTGCTGCGGAAGGAGCGGAAGGGCGAGTTCCTCGGGGCGACGATCCAGGTGATCCCGCACATCACGAACGAGATCAAGGCGCGGATCAAGCGCGTTGCGAAGTCGACGCCGGCGGACGTCGTCATCAGCGAGATCGGCGGCACCGTCGGCGACATCGAGTCCCTGCCGTTCCTCGAGGCGATCCGGCAGTTCCGCCGCGAGGTGGGCCCGGAGAACGTCCTCTACCTCCACTGCACGCTCGTCCCGTTCATCGAGGCGGCGGGCGAGCTGAAGACGAAGCCGACGCAGCACTCCGTCAACGAGCTGCGCCGGATCGGCATCCACCCCGACGTGATCGTGTGCCGCTCGCACGAGGAGCTGTCGCAGGACATCAAGGACAAGATCGCCCTCTTCGCCGATGTCGACCGCCGCTCGGTCGTCGCCTGCCCCGACGTGCCGGACGTCTACCTCGTGCCGCGCGTGCTGCAGGAGGAAGGGCTCGACGAGCTCGTGTGCGAGCAGCTCGGCCTCCAGACACCGCCGGCGGAGCTCGGCGAGTGGCAGGAGCTCCTCGACCGGATCGGCGAGCGCCGCGGCGAGGTCACGATCGCCCTCGTCGGGAAGTACGTGAAGCTGCACGACGCCTACCTCTCGGTGCACGAGGCGCTGAAGCACGCCGGCGTCCACCAGGGCTGCCGTGTCCGCGTGCAGTGGGTGGACGCGGAGAACATGTCCTACGACGAGGCGGCGGAGCTGCTCGAGGGCGTCGACGGCGTCCTCGTCCCCGGCGGCTTCGGGTCGCGCGGGTGGGAGGGCAAGATCCTCGCCTGCCGGGTGGCACGCGAGCGAGGGATCCCGTACCTGGGCATCTGCCTCGGGATGCACGTCGCGGTCTCGGAGTTCGCGCGCAACGTCTGCGGTCTCGACGGCGCGAACTCGACCGAGATGGACCCCGAGACGCCGCACCCGGTGATCGATCTCCTCCCGGAGCAGAAGGAGATCGAGGACCTCGGCGGCACGATGCGCCTCGGTGCGCAGGCCGTGGAGCTCGCGGAGGGGACGCGCGTTCGGGAGGTCTACGGCGAGCCCGTGATCCACGAGCGCCACCGGCACCGCTACGAGGTCAACAACCAGTATCGCGACCAGCTCGTCGCCGCCGGTCTCGTCGTCTCCGGCACGTTCCAGGAGGGCCGGCTCGTCGAGATCGTCGAGCTGCCGGGCCACCCGTGGTTCGTCGCGAGCCAGTTCCACCCGGAGTTCAAGTCGCGGCCGACGCGCCCGTCGCCGCTCTTCCGCGAGTTCGTCGGCGCGGCGCTCGACCGCGCCCGCTCGCGCGACGTCGTCGAGCTGCGCGCCGCCGGCTAGCGCGCGCGTAGAGTCGCGCCGTGTCCGAGGCGCTCGATCTCTTCCTCGAGCTCGCGGCGATCCCGAGCCCGCCCGGCGACGAGCGCGCGGTCGCAGACCGCGTGCTCCGGTACCTCCGCGAGCTCGGGATCGAGGTGGACGAGGACTCCGCCGGCGCGGCGGTCGGCTCGAACACGGGGAATCTCTACTGCCGCCTGCCCGCCCGCAGCGAGGGCGGGACGCCGCTCTTCCTCTGCGCCCACCTCGACACCGTCCCGCCGCAGGGGCCGCTCGAGCCGGTCGTCGTCGACGGTGTCGTCCGGAACGCGGGCGGCACGATCCTCGGCGCCGACAACAAGTCCGCGGTCGTGGCGATGCTCGAGGCGGCGCGGCGGCTCGTGGAGGAGCGGCGACCGCATGCGGGTGTCGAGCTCGTGTTCACGCCCAAGGAGGAGGTCGGGCTGCTCGGCGCGGGCGCGTTCGACCACACGCGCCTCGAGGCGCAGCTCGGGTTCGTCTACGACCAGGCAGCGCCGATCGGCGAGGTGATCCTCGGCGCGCCCTCGCAGTACTCGTTCCTCGTGCGCTACCACGGCCGCCCCGCGCACTCCGGGATGGTGCCGGAGGAGGGACGCTCGGCGATCGCAGCTGCGGCGCGGGCGGTCGCGGACCTCCGGCTCGGGCGTCTCGACGACGACACGACCGCGAACGTGGGCACGATCGTCGGGGGGAGCGCACGGAACATCGTCCCCGAGTGGTGCACGCTCGAGGCGGAGGCACGCTCGCACGACCCGAACCGGCTCGCAGACCTCGTGCAGGAGATGCTCGAGACGTTCGCCTTCGCGGCGAGTGTCGCC
>DATMJW010000044.1:0-6425 GCA_035553355.1 Gaiellaceae bacterium
TAGTCGCTCGAGTCCTTCCGGGAGCGGACGTACGCGAGTGCCTCGCGCCCGTAGAACCGGCGCACCTCGCCCGGGCGCACGTCGATCTTCGGCTTCGGCTCACCCCACGCGGGGCGCGTCACCTCGTCGACGAGCCGTTCCTTGACGCGGATCCGCACCCCGCCGAGGGCGTCGACGAGATCGGCGAAGCCGCGCAGGTTGACGAGCGCGTAGTAGTCGACCCTGACGCCGAGCAGCGTCGAGACCGCCTGCTTGACCGCAGAGGCACCGGCCGCGCCGCCCTTCTTCCCGTAGAGCGCGTTCAGCGGCTGCTTGAACGGCGTGCGCTTGGGCCCGAGCGGCACCTGGGCGAGGTTCCGCGGGATGCCGAACGCGGCCGCGCGGCCCGTTCCGTGCTGGATCGCGGCGAGGATGATCGTGTCGGTGCGCGCGCCCCAGTTGCCGGGACCTTCGTCGGTGCCGAGCAGGAGGATCGTCGTCCACGGCCGCTCCGCCGGCTCCTCCGCGACGAGCACCTCCGTGGATCCCTGCACCGGCTTCAGCTCCGCCGGGCCGAGCTGCTCCGAGAGGCCGAACGTCCACGTGTCGGGCGCGACGTACCGCGGCAGCGGCGTCGTGATCGAGAGGAAGACGCCGTCGTGTGCGAGGACGTCCGTCGGCTCCGCGTCCGCGAAGACCTCGTCGAGGACGCCATACCCGCGCACCCCCACGTATGCCAACGCGACGTGTGGCGCCGCGACGAGCCCGGCGAGCGTGGCGAGCGCGACGCCGCCGAAGCCGCGGGCGACGTCGGCCACCGCAAAGACGCGAATGGCGAGCAGCGCGACGTTCGCAACGAGCAGGAGGGCGAGAAAGCTTCCGCCGAGCGACATCGAAGTGGCGATGCCGAGGAAGAGGCCGACCACGACGGCGGTCACAGCGAGGAGTGCGCCGCTGCGGCGCCAGGCGCGGAGGTAGGCGTGGCCGGCGCCCGGGACGAGGAGCGAGAGCAGCGTCGCCAACCTTCGCGCTGAAGGAACCACCGGCCGCAGTGTAGGAGGCGCCGCCGGTGGCGTTACGCTGGGCGCCGTGTCGCCGCGCGCGTGGAAGGTCTCGCTCCTGGCGCTCGTCGCGCTCCGCCTCGCCGTCCCGCTCGTCGTCCTAGCCGCCGCCGGATCCGACCTCCCGGCGCTCCCTCCGTACGAGTACGAGCCCTTGAACGGTGACGCGACCGGCTTCTACGCCGAGGCGCGGGAGCTGATCTCGGCGACGTTCGGGCCGAGCGGAGCCGCAGCTTTCGTCATCGCGAGCGTCGGTGCCTGGATGACGTGGAGGTGGCGGGAGCGCTGGGAGGGCGTTGCCGTCGCGGCGGCGGCGGTCTCGCTCGCTGCGTCTGTGCTCGTCCTCGCGACGGCCCCTGCGGGCGCCGCGGTGGTCGGGTGGCCGCTCGTCTGGGCGGTCCCGCTCCTGCCGCTCCGCGTCGTCGGGGCGCTCGATGTCGACGCCGCGTTCGTCGTCGGCCTCGCGCTGTCGCTCGTGGCGAACGCGGCCACCGTGGTCGTGACCGCTTACAGCGGCCTGTGGGCTACCGGGCGGCGCGGAATCGGGATCGCGGCCGCCGCGCTCGTCGCAGCGTGGCCGCTGCTCGTGCGCGGCGTCGCCGGCCCGAGCGCGTGGGAGAACGGCCAGTGGAACGTCGACGTCGGCCTGCACCTGTACACGGAGCCGCTGTCAACAGCGGTCGTCAGCGCAGGCATCGTGCTCGTCCTCGCGCCTTCGTCGTCGCCGCGGCTGCTCGCCGGTGCCGGAGCGCTCCTCGGGTTCGCGACGGTCGTGAAGGTGTCGAACGCCATCGTCGCGGCGGTTGCGCTCGCATTCGTCCTGCGTCGCGCCGGCGTTCGTGCGTCCGTCCCATTCGTCGCGTCCGGTGCCGCATTCCTCCCGCTCGTGGCGGTCTACTGGCCGAAGGGCTACCCGGGCATCCCGAACGTGCCCGGGTTCTCGCTCGCGCAAGCCGGCCGCAGCTGGAGCGAGTCGTCGATCTTCGAGCCGCAGGTGCTGCTCGTGCTCCTACCCCTCGCGGTTCTCGGGCTGCTCGCACTGTCGCCGGCGTGTGCGTTCCTCTTCGCGGGGATCGTCGCGTCGACTGCATCCTTCTACACGTTCTACGAGCACACCCACCTGCACCCGCGGTTTCTCTACGTCACACTCCCGTGGCTCTTCGTGCTGATCGCTGCAGGCGGCGCGTTAGTCTTTCGTAAGCTCCAGCGGAAATCGCCGCTTCCGCGGCTATGATCGCCGCGCGATGACCACCTCCGTCGTCACCGGCGGCGCCGGATTCCTCGGCTCCCATCTCTGCGACGCGCTGCTGGCGAAAGGCCACCGCGTGATCTGCGTCGACAACCTCGAAACGGGATCGTTGCAGAACGTGGAGCACAACCGGAGCGAAGACTTCCTCTTCCTGAACCACGACCTGACGGAGCACCTCGAGATCGGCGAGCCGGTCGACTTCGTCTACCACCTCGCGAGCCCTGCGAGCCCGATCGACTACCTGCGACTGCCGCTGCAGACGCTGAAGGTCGGCTCCTACGGGACGCACAACGCGCTCGGCCTCGCCAAGTGGAAGCGCGCGCGGTTCCTGCTCGCGTCGACGAGCGAGGTCTACGGCGACCCGCAGGTGCACCCGCAGCCGGAGACGTACTGGGGCCACGTGAATCCGATCGGCCCGCGGGGCGTCTACGACGAGGCGAAGCGCTACGCCGAGGCGCTGACGATGGCCTACCACCGCCAGCAGGGCGTGGACACGTGCATCGTCCGGATCTTCAACACGTACGGCTCGCGGATGCGTCCGTACGACGGCCGCGCGATCCCGACGTTCGTGCGCCAGGCGATGGAGGCGAAGCCGCTCACAATCTTCGGAGACGGCTCCCAGACGCGGAGCTTCTGCTACGTGGACGACCTGATCCGGGGTCTCATCCTGCTCGCCGAGAGCGAGGAGCACCTGCCCGTCAACATCGGCAACCCGCAGGAGTTCACGCTGCTCGAGCTCGCCGAGAAGGTGATCGAGATCTGGGACAGCCCGAGCGACATCGTCTACGAGGCGCTCCCGACCGACGACCCGAAGGTCCGGCAGCCCGACATCACGCGCGCCCGCCAGGTGCTCGGCTGGCAGCCGGAGATCGGGCTCGACGAAGGCTTGCGGCGCCTGCGCACCGCGCTGATTCCGGAAGCGATCGTTGCGTAGGGCGCTCGTTCTCGTCGCGGCGGCACTCGCCGCCGCGGCCGTCTGCGTGCCTGCCGCGAGTGCGTCCCGCTATCTCCAGCACGGGATCTTCGACGACGCGCAGATCCACTACGGGAACCCCGACCAGGTCTTCCCGGTGCTGAGGCAGCTCAACGCGAAGCTGCTCCGGATCAACCTCGAGTGGGGCGGCGTGAACGGCGTCGCGAAGCGGCGGCCGCGCAACCCGGCGAATCCGCTCGACCCCGCGTACGACTGGAGCGTCTACGACCGGACGGTCCACTACGCGCAGCAGTACGGGATCAAGCCCGTGTTCGCGATCATCGGCACGCCGCCGTGGGCCAACTCGGCCGCTGGACTCAACGTCGCGCCGAAGAACCCGCTCGACCTGCAGCGCTTCGCGACCGCGGCCGCGACGCGCTACAGCGGCCGCTTCAAGGGGCCGGACGGGCGCATCCTCCCGCCCGTGCGGAGCTGGCTCGCATGGAACGAGCCGAACAATCCCGCGTTCCTGCGGCCGCAGTACCGGACGGTGAACGGCAAGCCGTTCATGCAGGCGGCGAAGGACTACGCCGGCATCTGCAACGCGATCGTCAAGGGCATCCGGACGACGAGCATCGGCGCGATGAAGGTTGCGTGCGGCGTCACGGCTCCCCGCGGCAACAACCAGCCGCGCTCACCACGTCCAGCCGTTTCGCCGCTCGCGTTCCTGCGCGCGATGAAGACGTTCGGCGCGAAGGGCTTCGACGCATACGCGCACCATCCGTACTACGGGACGCCGGCGGAGACTCCGGCGACGCCACCGCCTGCCGGTGCGCGCGGACAGGCGCCGACGGCCGTCACGCTCGGGAATATCAACGTGCTGATCCGCGAGGTGACGCGCCTCTACGGCGGCAAGCGGATCTGGATCACCGAGTACGGCTACCAGACGAATCCGCCCGATCGCATCTTCGGCGTCTCGTACGCGAACCAGGCGAAGTACCTCACCCAGGCGCACGGGATCGCGAAGCGGCATCCGCGGATCGACATGTTCCTGTGGTTCCTGCTTCGCGACGAGCGCCGGCCGAAGCTCGACGAAGGCTGGCAGTCGGGCCTGCTGACTGCGGACGGTCGGAAGAAGCCGGCCTTCGCGGCGTTCCAGCGGCTCCGCTAGACGCGGCTCGCAGCGATCAGCGCCTCCGCCGTCCGCCGAAGCCCCTCGGCGAGGTCGACCCGTGTCGTGTAGCCGAGAAGACGCGCGGCCTCCGACACGTCGGCCCAGGAGTCACGGACGTCGCCGGCGCGCGTCGGGAGGTACTCCTTCTCCACCGGGAGGCCGAGTGCGTCCCCGATCGCGTCGGCGAGCTCGTTGACGCTCGCCTGCTGCCCCGTCGCGACGTTGAGGACCGCCCCGCCGACGCCGGGGGCTTCGGCGGCGAGGAGATTGGCGGCGACGACGTTGCCGACGTACGTGAAGTCTCGTGACTGCGTCCCGTCTCCGTGGATGGGCACCGGGCGGCGCTCCGCGATTGCCGTCACGAACCGCGGCACGACTGCCGCGTACTGCGAGAGTGGGTCCTGCCGCTCGCCGAACACGTTGAAGTAGCGGAGCGCAACCGTCTCGAGCCCGTAGACGCGGAAGAAGCTGACGCAGTACCGCTCCGCCGCGAGCTTCGCGACCGCGTACGGGGAGATCGGGTCCGGCGTCTGCGACTCCTGACGCGGCAGCGTGCCGGAGTTCCCGTAGACGGACGACGAGGACGCGAACACGACGCGACCGACGCTCTCGTCTCGCGCCGCGAGAAGGACGTTCAGCGTCCCATCGACGTTCACCGCGCCCGTCGTCAGGGGGTCCTGCACCGACCTCGGCACCGACGGCAGAGCCCCTTGGTGGAAGATGACCTCGACCCCGCGGACGGCATTGTGCACCCGCTCGTAGCTCCGGAGGTCGCCCTCCACGATCTCGACGTCGTCCCCGAGCCCGCCGAGGTTGTCTCGGTTCCCGGTCGAGAAGTTGTCGAGCACGCGGACGCGGTCGCCGCGCTCGAGGAGCGCGCGAACGAGGTTCGAGCCGATGAACCCGCCGCCGCCGGTGACGAGGACGCTGCGGCTCATGAGGCCGACGTTATCGGTTCGGTCGGCCGTCCCTGCGGCACGAGCGACGGCGCCGCCGCCGCGAGACCGAGCACGAGCCAGAACGCCGCCGGCAGTGCACTGCCGCCGAAGAGGGCCGCGCCGATCAACGCGCACGCGAGTGCCGCTGTCCACGCCAGCGGCACGTACGCCGCCGCCTCGTCCTGGTCCCGCCGCGGCCAAGTGCCCGCGACTCGCAGCGTCGAACGAATCGTGATCACGCCGAGCGCGAGGAAGAGGACGCCTCCCACCACGCCCAGCTCGTAGAGCACCTGGTCGTACGTCTGTTGGGGAACGAAGCCTGTTCGGGGCGGAAGGTAGCTAGCCGGTACCTCAGGGAATCGCTTGCGCGCATCCGGGAGATAACGCACGTACTCCTCGGGCGGCAGCTCCCCATGCCAGCCGGTCCCGAGCAGCGGCTGGTCGAGGAAGATGCGGCCACCGACGTAGACGTAGACGAGGCGCTCGTTCCAACCGGCGACGTTCTCCTCCTGCCGCTCGCTGCGCTCGGCGAGTCCGAGGAAGCGCGTGAACGCGACCAGGTCGCCCGAGCGGAGCGCCAGCGTACCGAGGGTCACTGCGAGCACCGCTGCCGCCGTGACGGCGAGAGCGCGCGCAGTCGCCGAACGGCGCGACAGCGCCACTGCGACGATCGCTCCCGTCGCGGCGTACACGCCGAGGAGACTCGCGATCGCGCCGCCGAGGACGACGCCGACGACGGCGACGACGCCGGCGGCGACCAGTGCCGCGCGTGGCACCCGTGGGCTCCGCGCGTACAGCGTCGCCAGGACAGCGGCGAGCGTCATCGTCGAGAGCAGCGCGAGTTCGTGCTGCCCCGTGAACGAATCCTGCCGCCGTCCGGTGAATGCCGTGTCGACGAGCCCGAAGAACGCGAGCCCGCCCCACGCGGCCGCTGCGAGCGCGAACGCCGCCACGAGTGCGACCGTGATCCACAACTGGACGCGTCGGCGCACGAAGAGGACGACGCCCAGCGCGAGCGACCCGTACAGAAGGAGCTTCCCCGCGGCGACGAGTGCGGTCGCGCCGTTCACGGCGGACGACGCCAGGAGCCATGCCGAGAATGCGGCCGCCG
>DATMJW010000045.1:0-8185 GCA_035553355.1 Gaiellaceae bacterium
CTTGTACGCCGCGGCGTGGAAGCACGTGCCGCTGATCGAGTCGAACCCGATCGAGGCGGTGCGCAACAACACGCTGGCGACGCGCACGATGGCGGAGATCGCGGTCGAGTACGGCGTCGAGCGCTTCGTCCTGATCTCGACGGACAAGGCCGTCAAGGCGAAGACGGTGATGGGGCAGTCGAAGGCGGTGTGCGAGTGGATCGTGGAGGCGTTCGGCGCCCGCACCGACGTCCGCACCCGCTTCGTCGCCGTCCGCTTCGGCAACGTCCTCGGCTCGTCCGGCTCCGTGATCCCGACCTTCCGGAAGCAGATCGCGAAGGGCGGCCCGGTCACGGTGACGCATCCGGACATGACGCGGTACTTCATGACGATCCCCGAGGCGGTGCAGCTCGTCGTGCAGGCGGGCGCGATCGGCGGGGCCGGGCAGGTGTTCGTGCTCGACATGGGCGAGCCCGTGCGCATCCTCGACCTCGCCCACCAGATGATCCGGCTGTCCGGGAAGGAGCCGGAGCGCGACATCGCGATCGAGATCGTCGGCGCGCGCCCCGGCGAGAAGCTGCACGAGGAGCTGTGGACGGAGGACGAGCAGGTCGCGCCGAGCGAGCACCCGGCGATCCTGCGCGTCTCACGCCACGGGATCGACGAGGGGTGGCTCGACGCGGAGCTCCGGGAGCTCGAGCGGCTCGTCGCCGAGGGCGACACGCTCGGCCTCGTCGGCCGGCTGGCGGCGATGGTGCGCGAGCCGAAGCGGCGGAACGGCGCGCAGGCGGCGCCGGCCGCGGGGGCCGCCGAGGCGGCCCCCGCAACCGAGTCCGTCGGCTAGCGCCTCTTCGTGATCGCGACGAGCGAGGGCTTCGGCTTGGCCGGCGTCCCCGTCCCCGCGGTCCGGTTCCCGCTCGGCCACCACGAGGTGAACGTCTGCGGGTTCTTCGGGTCGGCACCCGCCTTGTTCGGCGTCTCCTCGCCCGGGTGCTGGACGTTCAGGAAGAGCGTCTTCTGCCTCGGCACGAACGTCGGGCCGGTCAGCTCCGCCTCGACCGGGCCGTTCGCGAAGCGGAACGCCGTGCGGGCGTTCGGCCCCCGCAGCGGCACGTAGAACAGCGCGTTGTTCCCGTGGAACTCGAAGTTCCTGCCGGGGACGTTGAGCCGGGAGCTCGAGACGTCGGTCACGATCCACAGCTCGCGCTCCGACGAGAACGCCATGTTGTCAGGGTTGGCGAAACCGGTCTCCGGCCCGCCCTCGAGCAGGTCGACCCACTTGAAGGTCGCCCCGTCCGGGTCCTCCGTGTCCTCCTGGAGGAGCCGCACGACGCCGTAGGCGTCCTTGTCGGCCGGCCGGCCCTTCGCACTCGTGAGCGCGATGAGGACGCGCCGCGGCGCACCCGGCATGATCTCGCAGTCCTCGGCCCGCGGCACGCGGAACTCCGAGAGCTTGGCCTTCTCGGCGGGGACGATGTTCGTCTCGATCCACGGCGTCGTGAACGCGAGCGCCTCCGGATCGCGCATGTTCAGCGGCACCCACTTGCCGTGCCCGTTCTGGACGTTCGGGTCGTTCGCCTCCGGGAACCAGCGGGCGACGTAGAGCTGGCCCTCGGACAGGAGTTTCATCCCGTCCTCGCGAGACATGCCCTTGCGCCACTTCCGCGTCGAGACGAACTTGAAGAACATCCCGTCGGCGGCAGGTGCGTCGTCGCCGCTGTAGGCGACCACGCGGCCGTCCTTCGCGATCCTCAGCGCCACGTTCTCGTGGTGGATGCGACCCATCGCCGTGTGCTTCACGGCCTTCCCGGTGTAGGGGTCCACTTCGGTCACGTAGCCGTAGAACGGCCACCGGTCCTGCACGCGCTGGCCGTCGACGTTCGTCCCGGGCTCGCCGATGTAGTAGTTGACCTCTTCCGTCGTCGACCCGTTCCCCTTGATCCAGCCGAGCGCGAACGGCATGTTCCGGCGCAGGCCGTAGCTCTGGTAGTTCTCCTCGCAGGAGAGCACCGTCCCCCACGGCGTGTGGCAGCCGGAGCAGTTCGCGAGCGTCCCGAGCGACGTGTTCGACGACGGGACGAGGCTCGTGCCGGCGACCGGGCCGTCGTACGGGATCGGCGGCCCGTCGCCGTAGAAGCGGCGCGAGAAGCGCGACCCCTCGACGACGTTCCACTTCCCATTCGACGCGCGCTTGACGTGGACGATCGAGCCGCCCACCTCCTTCATCTCGCGCTCCATGATCGCGCGGTGCGTCGTGCGCGGGTTCCACGAGGCGTCCATCGAGCGCGTCCAGTCGCTCGTGAAGAAGGGGATCACGTACTCGTGGTTGATCCAGAGCAGCCCCTCATCCGACTTCCCCTCGAGCGGGTAGAAGGCGGAGTAGTCGCAGTTGTAGCCGAACCTCATCCCCGGGGCGAACTCGTCGCCCCACGCGATCACGACGTCCGCGCTGTAGCCGTCGGGCACCTCGAGGGCGTCGGCGGCGCTCGGTGCGATCGCACGGAAATGCGCGAAGTCGTTCTTGACGATGTGGTCGGCCGTCGCGCCGAGGGCGCGCCCGGTGGCGCTCCCCGCGACCCACGTGGCCGCACCGGCGGCCGCGATCGATTGGATCAGCCGCCGCCTCGACATCGACTCCGCGAACGCGGACTCGAAGATGTCCGTCATGTCTCCCCTCCTCGGGTGTGGGAGGGCGATTATGCCCCTCTGGAGGGACGCGCGCGGCGCTACCCGTCGCGCGCCGCGAGGAGCAGGTCGAGCAGCTCCTGCGGGTCGCGCCGAACGCGCACGTGGCCGCTGCGCTCGCGCTTGTGGAGCGCGAGCGCGCGCGGGTCCGTCAGCGGGACGAGACGGCCGTCGCGGATCAGGGCCTCGTCGACCCCGCCGAGGCGTCCGCCGAACGTCGTGTAGACGGGGACGCCGAGCGCCACCGCCTCACGGTTCATCGTCCCACCGGCCGAGACGACGAGGTCGGCCTGCGCGATCAGGCTCTGCGCGTCGACGGCCGCCGGCGGCACGATCACCGACGGGAGCGCGAGCCCGCTCACGAACGCCCGCTGCTCCTCCGTCCGCGGGATCACGACGGCGTGCACCGCCGGGTTCTCGCCCAGGTACTCGAGCGTCTGCGGGAAGAGCGGGTTCGAGTGGCGGTGGTAGAGCGAGACGTCCGGCGGCGGCCGCAGCACGACCACGATCCGCTCGGTGTCGACGGCGAGGCGCTCGAGCACCGCCGGGTCGGGCTCGAAGTCGGCGAGGTAGTACTCCTCCTTCAGGCCGGGGTACTGGAGGAGCTTCGGCGGCCGCGCGCCGTAGGCGGCGAGGCGCTCCGCGGGAATCGCCTGCGGGACGACGACCTTCGTCGCGCTGCGGCACCCGAGCTGGTGCTGAAGCGTCGCCCACTCGTAGTCGAAGGTCGTCGAGCTGGGGATGCCGAGGCGCCGCGCGGTGATCGTCAGCTCGTGCGAGCCGTGGGCGAGCGCGACGTCGAAGTCGCGCCCGCGCGCCCACGCGTGCAGCGCGTACAGACGCCCGGCCAGCGAGCGCGCCTTGCCGAGCGCGGAGCGGCCGCCGTGGTGCCCGATCACGACGGACTCGAGCCCGTGGAGGCGCAGGAGCTGCTGTGTCTGCGCGTACTCGCGCGACGTGATCTCGACCTGGTGCCCCTGCCCGCGGAGGAGGGCGATCAGCGGCCGGAACACGAGCACGTGCGCGCTCGCGGTCATGTCGATCCAGACGCGCACTACGCCACCGCCCCCGCGAGCCGCGGCTCTCGCAGCGCGCCCGGCGTCCGCGCCACGTGCCGCTCGTGCCAGAGCGTGAACGCGAGCAGGCCCCAGAGCTGGCGGCTGAGGTCGGCGCGGCCGGCGACGTGGTCGTCGAGCACGCGGTGGACCGCCTCGGGCCGGAAGTACCCCTGCCGGCGAAGCGTCTCGGTGGCGAGCACGTCACGCGCGAACGGCTCGAGCTCGCCGCGCAGCCACGCCGCGGCCGGGATCGAGAAGCCGCGCTTGCGGCCGCCGACGATCTCGGGCGGGAGCAGCGGCTCGGCGGCCTTGCGCAGCAGCACCTTCTTGCGGCCGCCGCGCACCTTCATGCGCGTCGGGAGCGCGCCCGCGAGCTCGTCGACGACCGGGTCGAGGAACGGCACCCGCGCCTCGAGCGAATGTGCCATCGACGCCCGGTCGGTCTTCACGAGCAGGTCGTCGACGAGGTACGTGCGCGCGTCGACGTCCTGCAGGCGGGCGAGCAGCTCCGCACCCGCCGTCTCGGCGAAGCGCTCGCGCAGGAGGTCGACGGGATCCCACGTGTGGCGGCGGCCGGTCAGCTCGGCGCGCACCTCGGGGTCGAAGATCTCCTTCCACCCGTGGTGGCGCTCGAGCGGCGGCAGGTGGGCGGCGCCAACGAACCGCTTCGCCTTGTAGTCGAAGCTCGCGCGCGCCGTCGAGACCGGCAGCCGCTCGACGAGCGGCCGCGCGAGCCGCGCGAGGCGGCCGGCCCGCAGCGCGAGGAGGTCGGCCTGGTAGGTGTAGTAGCCGCCGAAGAGCTCGTCGCCGCCCTCGCCCGAGAGCGCGACCTTCACGTCCTCCGCCGCGAGCTGCGCGACGAGGTACGTCGGCAGCGCCGACGAGTCCGCGAAGGGCTCATCGAACGCGTCGGCGAGGGCCGGGAGGAGGAGCGCCGCGTCGGGGCGGAGCACGAGCTCGCGGTGCCGTGTCCCGTACCGCTCCGCGACACGGCGCGCGTCCGCGCGCTCGTCGAAGGAGCCCTCCTCGAAGCCGATCGAGAACGTGCGCACCGGCTCGGCCGTCTCCTGCGCCGCGAACGCGGCGAGGAGCGACGAGTCGACGCCGCCCGAGAGCAGGACGCCGACCGGGACGTCGGCGACGAGGTGGGCGCGCACCGAGTCGCGCAGGCGGTCGCGCAGCTCCGCCGCGAGCTCTTCCTCGCCCTCCCGGCGCACGTCGCCGGACGCGACCGGCGCCGGCCGCGCGTACCTCTCCTCGCGCGTCGTCCCCGCCTCCCACACGAGCACGTGCCCGGGCAGCAGCTTCCGCGTGCCGGCGAAGATCGAGAGCGGGCCCGGGACGGAGTTGAACGCGAGGAACGCCTCGAGCGCGTCGAGGTCGACGTCGCCGCGCGGGAGCGCGCGCAGCTCCGACGCGAACTCGAGCCCGCCGTCCCGCTTGCGCACGTAGAGCGGCTTGATCCCGTAGCGGTCGCGCGCGAGCAGGAGCCGTCGTCGCCGTGCGTCCCACACCGCCAGCGCGAACATCCCCCGCAGCCGCTCCGGGAACCGGTCTCCCCACTCCTCGTAGGCGTGCGCGAGCACCTCGGTGTCGCCGTGCGTGCGGAAGCGGTGGCCCGCGCGTTCGAGCTCGGCCCGCAGCTCGCGGTAGTTGTAGATCTCGCCGTTCTGGACGACGGTGACGGTGCCGTCCTCGTTCGCGAGCGGCTGGTCGCCCGTCGCGAGGTCGATGATCGAGAGCCGCCGCGCGGCGAGCCCGACGGGGCCGTCGACGTGGGTTCCCGCCGAGTCCGGCCCTCGGTGGACGAGCGTGCCGCTCATGGCTTCGAGGCGCGCGCGGTCGGCTCCTGCCGTCGCCGCGATCCCGCAGATCCCGCACATCCGCGGCAGTCTAGGGGCGGCCGGAGTCGCCGCCGCGGGCGAGCGCCGCCGCCGACTGCCGGAGCACGCGCCACGCCGTCGCGACGACGATGCGCAGGTAGAGGCCGACGGAGCGGTCGGCGATCCACTCGAGGTCGTGCGCGAGCTTCTCCCGCCACGACGGCTCGCGTCCCATCCGCGTCTGCGCGAACCCCGTCAGCCCGGGGCGGACGACGAGCCGCTGCCAGTACGCGGGGATCTCCTCGCAGAGCTCCTCGAAGAACCGCGGCCGGATGGGGCGCGGCCCGACGATCGACATGTCGCCGCGAAGGACGTTCCAGAGCTGCGGCACCTCGTCGAGCTGCGACGCGCGCAGGAGCTTCCCGAGCTCCGTCACCTCGCCCGGCGTGCGCTTGTCGAGCTCGGCACCGTACCACTGGCCGAGCCGCGCCTCGGCGCCCGGCTTCAGCGTCCTGAACTTGCGCATCGTGAAGATGCGGCCGTAGCGGCCGACCCGCTCGCCGCGGTAGAGGATCGGCGGCCCCGAGGTGACGCGGATCGCGATCGCGATCCCGACGGCGACAGGCGCGAGGAGCACGAGCGAGGTCGCCGCGATCGCGACGTCGAGGCTGCGCAGCGTGCGGTCGATCTCGGGCCGTTCGAGTCCCTGCAGCGCGAGCTCGGAGTAGCGCTGCGCGAGCGTCGGCTCCATGCGCGGCAGCTTGCCACAGACGGTGTCGAGGCTCCGCAGCGATAACATCTGCTTATGGACACGCGCCAGCTTGCCGCGTTCTGCGCGGTCGTGGAGCGCAAGAGCTTCTCCCAGGCCGCGGAGCGTCTGGGGGTAACGCAGCCTGCGATCTCGCTCCAGGTGCGGGCGCTCGAGAAGCGCCTCGGGACGCAGCTCCTCGACCGCTCCGGCCGCCGGGTCGAGCCGACCGAGGCCGGGCTCCGGCTCTACCGCGGGGCGCAGCGGCTGCTCGCGCTCGAGGAGCAGCTCGTGGAGGAGGTCGCCGGCGCGGACGGGGGCGACCTCTCCGGCGAGCTCTCGATCGGCGCCTCCACCGGGCCTGCGGCGATCGTGATCCCGCTCCTCCTCTGCGAGTTCGCGCAGCAGAACCCCGGCGTCAAGGTCCTGCTGACGGTGCACGACACGCAGTCCGTCGTCGACCTCGTCGCCGAGCGCGAGCTCGAGCTCGGGATCGTCGGCGCCGCGCGGCGGCACCGGTCGGTCCGCTTCGAGCCGCTCTTCCGCGACGAGGTGATCCTCATCTGCCCTCCGGGCCACCGCTTCGCCGGGCGCACCGTGGGGCTCGACGAGCTGCGCGAGGAGCAGCTGATCGTGATGCAGGAGGGGGCGGGCGTCCGCCAGATGGTCGAGGACGAGCTCCGGGAGCGCGGTCTGCGGCTGCGAGACCTGGACGTGCGGCTCGAGCTCGGCCTGCAGGAGTCGGTGCGGAGCGCCGTGCAGGCGGGATACGGGATCACGTTCATCTCGCGCTCCGCCGTGGAGACCGATCTCGCGGCGGGGACGGTGGCAGCCGCACGCGTCGAGGGGCTCGACCCCACGCGCGAGATCTCGCTCGTCCGTGCGGCCGGTCGCACGCCGACGCGCGCGGCGGAGGCGTTCGTCGCCTTCGCCCGGGAGAGGTTACCCGCGTGATCGTCCGCTGGGGCCTCGGTGAGCTGCCGGCGCTCGCGGGGGAGCGGCCGTTCGTCGTCGCGAGCCCGCGCTGGCGCCACGTCCTACCCGAGGCGGAGCGCTGGGAGGAGGTGCCGTCCGATCGCACCGAGGTTCCCGCGGGCGTCGAGGTCGTCGTCGCCGTCGGCGGCGGCAGCGCGATCGACACCGCGAAGGCCGCGTCGGCCGCGACGGGCATCCCCGTCGTGTCGGTGCCGACGACGTACTCCGGGGCGGAGTGGACAGGCTTCTTCGGCGTCCGGGACCGCGACCGGCGCCTCCGTGGCGGCGGCGCCGGCGCCCGCCTTCACGCGGTGGTGTACGAGCCCGAGCTGACGGTCGACCTCCCGCGGGCGGAGACGGTCGGTACGGCGCTGAACGCCCTCGCCCACTGCGCCGAGGCGCTGTACGCCGAGGGGCACAACGCGGCCGCCGACCGGGAGGCTCTCGCCGGCGCGACCCTCATCGCGACATGGCTGCCGCAGGTCGTCGAGCGGCCCCGGGACCTGCTCGCGCGGACGGAGCTCCTGCGCGGTGCATGTCACGCGGGCGCGGCGCTGGCGGGCTCGATGCTCGCGCTGGGCCACGCGATGGCGCAGGCGCTCGGGGGGCGCTACGGGCTGCCGCACGGCGCGATGAACGCGCTCTGCCTGCCGCCGGCGCTCCGGTACAACGCCGCGGTCGCACCCGACGCCGTCACGTGCTTCGGGCACGCGATCGGCGCCGACGACGCCGCTGCGGGAGTGGAGGAGCTCGCGCGTCTCGGCGGCTTCGGGCGCCTTCGCGACTACGGCGTCCCGGAGGAGGAGCTCGAGGAGGTCGCTGCGGCCGTCGTCGAGCGCGCCGGCGCGAAAGCGAACCCGCGTCACCCCGAACCGGCCGCTGTGGCCGAGCTTCTCCGCTCGATCTGGTGAGCGCCT
>DATMJW010000046.1:0-18274 GCA_035553355.1 Gaiellaceae bacterium
GGCGGTGTGTCGTGGACAGTAGCATACGGTTGAAGATTGTCAATGATATGATAGGCTGCATCGTCAGCACGCCTCAACCGAAAGGAACGCCATGCGCTCCCTGTCTCCCCTCCAAGATCAGACCGCGGCACCGACCGAACTCGCGACCTTCGGCCCGGTGCACCTCGACGTCACCGACCTTGATCGCTCGCTGAGCTTCTGGCACGACCTGATCGGGCTGCAGGTTCGCGACCGTGAGTCCGACGGTGTGAGGCTCGGCACCGATGCGGAAACGCTGGTCGTGCTGCACCCGGGGGCCACCTCGCCCGTGCGGCGTGGCTACGCGGGCCTCTACCACCTGGCGATCCACCTCCCGAACGAAGGAGAGTTCGCTCGAGTGCTCGCGCGCCTGTTCGAGCGCCGCACGTTCATGTCGCCGACCGATCACGTCATGTCGAAGGCGATCTACCTCGACGACCCCGACGGCATCGGGCTCGAACTGACGCTCGAGACGCCCGAGCGTGTCGGCTCGATGCGGATGACGCCGACCGGGCCCGAGATCATCGACGCGACGGGGCAGCGGCGGAGCGGCCGCGACCTGCTGGACGTCCGCCAGGTCCTCTCCACCCTCCCCGACGACGACCTGGCCCGCCCGCTGCCCGTCGGAACGACCATCGGCCACATCCACCTGCACGTCGGCGACATCGACGCGAACCGGCGGTTCTACCGCGACGGCCTCGGGTTCATCGACGCGAACGACTTCGGCAGCGGAGTCGACTTCCACGCGAACGGTCGCTTCAAGCACCGGATGGCGATCAACGTCTGGCAGGGCATCGGAGCGACGCAGCCCCCCGCCGGCACCGCCGGGCTGCGCTACTTCACGATCCGCTTCGACACGCCGGAGCGCCTGCAGACGACGCTCACGCGGCTCGCCGACGTCGAGACGCACCCGGAAGGTCACCTCGTGCGCGATCCGGCCGGCAACACGATCGTTCTCATCCCATAAAACCATCAACTCGCAGTCGATCATTGATGTCCGGCAACGATAAGGAGGTACGATCAAACGAATGGAAGCGACGGGCCCACTCGAGTTCGGCAAGGTTCTCCACAGCGCAGACACGAGAGCGGGCTTCGCGCTGACCACGCTCGGTGACGCCTTCGGGCGGCGGATCCGAGACGTCCTCGCAGAGCACCGACTTCAACCTCGGCAGCTGAGGATCCTGGACCTCCTCGCCGACCGAGGGCCGATCGGCCAGCGGGAGCTCGCGGCGCTCATGCACGTCGACCACAGCGTCCTCGTCAACCTCCTCAATCCCCTCGAGGCGGACGGGCTCGTCAAGCGGGAACGAGACGCCGTCGACCGGCGCCGCCATATGGTCACGATCGCGCCCGCAGGGACCCGTCGACTCGCGCAGGCCGACGAAGCATTCCGCGCAGCGGAGGATGCGTTCTTCGCGCCGCTCTCCCACGAAGACCGGACGCTTCTGAACGGGCTGCTGTCACAGCTCCGCGCGGCGGCGACCTCGCCACCCGACGATGGCTGCTAGCCACCGCCCGCCGATGGTGTCTCCGACGTGAGCCCTCCCGGCGCGAGGTCACCGTGGTCGGCCTGCCGCTCGAACCCGAACACCATCGGCTGCGCGACTTCCTGACACGAGCCGCACAACCACACCGGTTCCTCGAGGCTGGGACCCCCGAAGCCGAGGCGGCGCTCGCGGCCGTCGACGCGCTCCCCGCCGAGCTGCCGGTCGTCATCGAAGGTGACGACCGGCAGCGAGCGCGCGCCCGAGCTCGTTGCTGCCGTCGACGACCGTCGGGAACGTGACTCCTGCAGCTTCGACCCACGGCCGTGCTGCGGCGGAGCCCTGGACGTCCACCGCGACGGACACGAACCGGAGCGTGTCGCCGAGCCGTTCGCTGACCCGCTGCCACCCGGGCAGCTGCTCTCTACACAGTCACCACGACGCCCAGGCGAAGAGGAGCAGACGTCGGTCGTGCGCGGCGCCGAGGTCGAGGTCGCCGCCGTCGAGCGTCGGCAGCGTGAGAGCGGGTAGGCGTGGCGTGTTCATGCGGCCTCATCCGTGTCCGAAGCGACGACGTCGACGCCGCGCCAGAACGCGACGCGGCCGGCGACGCGCTCCGCCTCCGGCTTCGGGTCGCGGTAGTACCAGACGGCGTCGTCGTTGCGGCGGCCGTCGACGTCGAGGCTGTAGTAGCTGGCGACGCCTTTCCACGGGCAGACGGTGTGCTTCTCGCTGTCGACGAGGTAGCGCCGGTCGAGCGACGCAGCCGGGAAATAGTGGTTGCCTTCGACGACGACGGTGTCGTCGCTCTCTGCCACGACGGCGCCATTCCAGATCGCTTTCACGGACCCCTCCTCTGTTGTCGTGCGTCCACAGGCTTCGATGCGGGGACCTCGATCCACGATTCGGCGGAGCGCGTCGACCCGCGTTCGCGGCCGCCCGCGATCGGGCACGACCGCAGCGGCATGACGATCCGGACGCTCCTGAGCATCGCGCTCGAGGTCGAGCTCGAGGGGCGGTGGCCGTGGCAAGCCCGCGCGTGACGCTCTGCCGGAGCTGGCGAGCATGAGGACGTCACGGAGGGGCGCCGTCGCGGGCGTCCGCGCGCGGATCCACGACGTCCGCTACGGCTTCCTCTTCCTCCCCGGCGCGGTCGCGGCCCTTGTCGCCGCGTCCGCGCCTCTTCTCCTCGCGATCGACCGCACGGGCGGCGGCGAAGGCGTGGGCATCGGCTTCCACGCGGAGCCGGATGCCGCGCGAACCGTCCTCGCCACCATCGCTGGGTCGCTGATCACGGTCGCAGGCCTCACGTTCTCGATCACGATCGTCAGCCTCCAGCTCGTCTCGCAGCAGTTCTCGCCCCGGGCGCTCCGAGGCTTCCTCGGAGACCGCCTGAACCAGGTCGTCGTGGGGACGTTCATCGGCACGTTCGTCTACTGCGTCCTCGTCCTCCGGACCGTGACGGAGGCGAGCGACGAGCGCGAGACGTTCGTGCCGGCCCTCAGCATCTCCGTCGCCGTCGTCCTCGCCGTCGCGTCGATCGCGCTCCTGCTCGTCTTCATCCACCACATGGCGCGGACGATCCAGGTGTCCTCGATCGCCGCCGGGATCGCGGAGGCGACGCTGTCGTCGCTCGACCCGCTCTATGCGGACTCGTTCGGCGTCGGCTCGGAGGAGGATCCCGACGACGTCGTCCGGGCGTGGGACGAGCAGCACGCGCGCTACGTCGTGCACCCTCGCCGCGCCGGCTACGTGCAATCGGTCGCGCTCGAGGACCTGCCGTCGCTCGCCAGCACCCCGGACGTGCGTGCTCGGGTCGTCCACGCGCCGGGCGACTTCGTCACGCAGGCGACGCGGCTCGTCGAGTACTGGGCGGACGAGCGGGACGAGTCGTTCGAGCAGGCGATCCTGCGGGCGGTCTCGGTGCAGAACGAGCGCGACATGCACCAGGACGTCGCGTTCGGCCTCCGGCAGCTCGCGGACATCGCGCTGAAGGCGATCTCGCCCGGCGTCAACGACCCGACGACGGCGGTGACGTGCATCGGCTACATCCGCGAGATCCTCGAGCACCTGGCGGTGCGCCCGATTCCGCGGCCGGTTCGTCGGTACGGGGACGGCGCCGCGACGCTCGTGGCGCGGGCACGCCCGTGGGAGGATTACCTCGAAACGGCGCTCGTCGAGCTGGGGCGGTACGCGGCACCGGACGCACGGGTCGCCGTCGCGCTTCTCGCCGCGGCCGCAGCAGCAGCGCGAGCCGCGGCGCGTGCCGGCATGCGCGACCGCCTCGACGCGCTCCGCGCTGTCGCGGGCGAGATCGCCGAACGGGCGAACGCCGCCGCGTCGGCCGCCGACCGCGCCGCGATCGCGTCGGCCCTCGCCGACGTCGAATCCGTCCGGTAGGCGGCCTGGCCCGCGAGCTCTCTAGCCGAGGAGCGCGCCGATCCGCTCGGCGAGCACCGCGCGTGTGAACGGCTTCTGGAGGAACGCGACGCCGTCCTCGAGGCCGTGCCGGAGGCGGTCCTCGCCGGTGTAACCCGACGTGAAGAGCACGGGCGGCGCCTTCTCCCCGAGGGCGCGGACGAGCTCCGGCCCCGTCATCTCGGGCATGACGACGTCGGTGATCAGGAGGTCGTAGCGGCCGTCGCGCCCGGCCTCGACCGCCTCACGCGCCGACGCCACCTCGGACACGTCGTAACCGTCGTGGCGGAGCATCTTCGCGACGAGGTCCCGCACGATCTCCTCGTCCTCGACGAGCAGGACGCGCCGCCGCGGCTCGTCGGTCGCCGCCGGCGCGTCGGGAGGCGCGGCCGCGGCCGGTGAGCTCGCGCCGGGAGCCACCGCCTGCGCCGCTTCCGCGCACGGGAAGTACGCGCGCACGGTCGTCCCGGCGCCGGGTGCGGTGTCGATCGCGAGCGCGCCGCCGAAGTCCGAGACGATGCCGTGCACCGTCGCGAGCCCGAGGCCGGTTCCGGCACCCGGATCCTTCGTCGTGAAGAACGGCTCCGTCGCGCGCAGGCGAGTCCGCTCGTCCATCCCCGTGCCGTTGTCGCGAACGGCAAGGCACGTGTAGCTGCCGGGGTCGAGCCGCCGCGCGTCGAGGTCGAGCGGCTCCCCCAGCTCGACCCGTGCGGTCTCGATCGTGAGGACGCCGCCCGCGGGCATCGCGTCGCGGGCGTTCGTCGCGAGATTCAGCAGCACCTGGCCGACGAGGGCCGCGTCCGCGCGAACGGGCGCCGGATCCGTCGCCAGCTGCAGCCTCACCTCGATGTTCTCGCCGATCAGCCGCTCGAGCATGGGCGTGATCGCGACCACCTCGTCCTCGATCCGCATCACCTGCGGGTTGACGACGTGCTTGCGGCTGAACGTCAGCAGCTGTCGCGTCAGGGCCGCGGCCCGGTCACTCGCCGCCGAGACCTCCGCGAGCGCGGCGCGTACCTCGTCGAGATCGCCCGAGGCTGCGGCGAAGTGCGTGTAGCCCGTGATCGCCGTGAGGAGGTTGTTGAAGTCGTGCGCGACGCCGCCCGCGAGCTGGCCGATCGCGTCCATCTTCTGGGCCTGGCGCAGCTGCTCCTCGAGCAGCGCGCGCTCGACCGCCGCGGACATCGCCTGTGCGAGCTGCACGAGGATCGCCTCGTCGCTCGACGTGAAGTCCGACCCGTCCGTCTTCCCGATCAGGTGGATCGAGCCGAGGTTCTCGCCGCTCGTCGCGACGAGCGGCACGGCGAGGAGGCCGCGGTCCAGCCGGTGCCGGGGATCGAGCACCTCCGCGGGCGGGCGTGCGGCGAGCTCCGCCTGCGTCAGCCGAAGTGGCTCATCGCGGCCGACGACGAGACCGTGGAGCCTCGGCGCGATCGCCGCGACGTCCTGCTCGTTTCCGGATCGTCCGGCCGCGAGCGCCGCGGCGGTCGTCGCGCTCTCGGCAGGCTCGTGCCTGACGACCGTCGCAACGGCGGCGTCCGCGGCCACGATCTCCCGCGCGAGCGCGGCGGCGCGATCGGTGATCTCGGGCAGCGTGCGCGGCAGGGTCATCTCCACCGACGCGATCGCGAGCATCTGCAGCTGCCGCGCGTACCGCTCGCTCGCGCGCTCCGCCTCGACGCGCGCGGTGACGTCGCGGCCGATGACGAGCGCGCGCGGCCCGGGCGCGTCCTCGAGGCGCCGCACGGTCGCGTCGATCCAGCGCCAGCGCCCGGCGGCGTCGCGGCGGCGCACCCGGATCGTTCGCGGATCCGCGCCGTCGAGGGCGGCCGAGATAGCCGCGGCCGCCGCGGGCAGGTCGTCCTCGTGGACGAGGTCGCTCGCCCTCGTCCCGATGAGCTCCGCGACGTCGTCGCCGAGTTGCTGCTCGTACGACTTCGAGAGGAAGCGGTAGCGCCCCGTCTCGTCGATCACCGCGATCAGGTCCGTCGTGTTGTCGAGCAGGTCGCGGTGCCGGCGCTCGCTCTTCAGGAGCGCGTTCTGACCCGCCTTGATCTCGGTGATGTCGATCAGGAACCCCTGCCGGAACGCCACCGCACCGGAGTCGTCGCGCACCGGCACGGTGACGTCGTAGCACCAGACGACGCGTCCGTCGCGGGCGATCATCCGGTACTCCAGCTGGAACGGGTCGCCGGTCTCGCGGCACCGCTCGACCTCGGCGAGCACGTGCTCCCGGTCGTCGGGATGCAGGAGGTCGGGGTACAGATCCTGCTCGCCGGCGACCCACTCGTCGGCGCCGACGCCCAGCAGCACCTCGACGTGCGGGCTCATGTAGGTGACACGGAAGTCGTCGCCGTTCTGGACGTAGCTGCAGATCGGCGAGTGCTCGACGAGCGCCCGGTACCGCTCGTCCACGCGCTCGCGCTCGAGCTCGGCCGCCTTCGCCTCGGTGATGTCGACGATGACGCCGCGGAGCATCTCCGGCGCGCCGCTCTCGTCGCAGATGACCTCGACCAGGTCGCGTACCCACACCGTCTCCCCTGCGGCGGTGATCATGCGGTACTCCGTCTCGTGCGCCTCGGCGCGCGCGACCGCCGCTCGGCTCGCCTCGACCACACGGCCGAGATCGTCCGGGTGCAGACGTGACATCCAGAAGTCCGGGCCACCGAGCCACGCGTCCACGGGGAACCCGAGCAGCCTCTCCGCACCCTCGCTCACGAACCTCGGCTCCCACGTCGTCGCGTCCGCTTCCCAGAGCACGGTTGCGACGCCGTTGAGGAGCGCGCGCATCCGGCCTTCGCTCGCCGCGAGCGCCGCTTCGCGCCGACGCGACTCGAGAGCCGCTGAAGCGGTCGCCGCGAGCGCCGAGACGATCGACTGATCCTTCGCGGTCCACTCACGGACCGTCGGGCCGAGGACGCAAAAGCTGCCGAGGACGACGCCGTCGGGGCCGACGACGGGCGCACCCAGGTACGACCGGACGCCGAGGTCGGTGAAGCCCCCGTTGGTGCAGAGGACCGGGTCGGCGGCGGCATCCGTGACGACGAGCGGCTCGCCGGAGGCGACCACGAACTGGCAGAACGACTGGGAGATCGGTGTCTCGCGCGCGCCGTCGAGCGCAGCGACGTCGCCGCACGCGCTCTTGAAGAACTGCCGCTCCGCCGTGACGAACGACAGCAGCGACGCGTCGGCCCCCGTCGCATCCACGGCGATGCGCGTCAGCCGGTCGAACTCCTCCTCCGGCGGCGTGTCGAGGATCCCGAGCCGCTCGAGCACCCGGAGCCGCTGCGCGTCGCCCACGCCGTCCAGCGGCGCGCGCATGTGCGCGTCGAGCCGCGTGCGCGGCGGAGCGTCGTTGCGCATGCGTGCGGCGCCGGCGTCAGCGCCTGCGCGGTCGACGAGTGCCTTGTCCCCCACGATCCGTCAATCGGCAGCGTTGGACACAAGTTGAGCCGTCGCCCCGGCCGCAAAAGCTTTCACACTGCCGGCGCATGCGTCCCGCGAGGCTCCACCTCTACGTCGCGCTCGTCGCTCTCGCCGCTGCCGGAGCCGTCGCGGCCGTCGTCGCGGCCGCCGGCGAGGGGACACACGTCGAGCGTCCGCTTCTCGTCGCGGCCGTCGCCGCTCTCGTCGCGGCCGAGCACCTCTTCGGCACCCGCATCCGCCGGGGTCGCGGCCACGGCGAGACGACGACCCACGAGGAGGCGTACATCGTCTTCCTCGCGCTGCTCGAGCCGCCGCTCTCGGTCGTCGTCGCGATCGCGGCCGGCTTCGTGATCGGCAGCGTCCTCGTCCGGCGCCCGCTCCTGAAGGCGCTCTACAACGTCGCTGCCACGACCGCTGCCGTGGCGGTCGGGATGCTCGCAGCGGAAGCGCTCGGCGGGAGCGGAGGCGGAGACGCGGGCGCGATCGGCGCGGCGCTCGCGGCCGTCATGGCCTTCTCGCTCGCGAACCGGCTCTTCCTCTCCGGTGTCCTCGCGGTCGCCGGGGCGTCACCGTTCCGGACGACCGTCGTCGACGACATCCGGTCGCGCGCGCTCTTCCTCGCGACGAACGCCGCGCTCGGCGTGCTCGCCGGGCTGGCCGCCCGCGAGACGCTCGTCGCGCTGCCCGTCGCGCTCGCCGCGCTCGCGGTTCTCCACTTCACGCTCCAGGGCCACGGCCGTGCGCGCGCGGAGCGCGAGAAGCTGCAGGACATCATCGACTCGTCGACGAACGGGATCCTCGTCGTCGGGGAGCGCGGCACCGTCACGACGTGGAGCGCCGCGTGCGCGGCGATCACGGGCTACGGGGCTGACGAGATCTGCGGTCGTTCGCTGCGCGACGTTCGGGCCGTCCTCGAGGCGGAGCCGTACGAGGACGAGCACGCGACGCCGCCGTCGCGGTACGCCACGCGGATCCGGCGGAAGGACGGCGACCTCCGCTGGCTCCTGATCACACGCGCGACGCTGCCCGAGGGCGGCGACCTGCTCGTCGTCCACGACGACACGGCGCGGCGCGCCGTCGAGGAGCTGCGTGTGGCGCGGCGGCACGAGCAGGCGCGCGCCGACCTGCTCGCGGCGGTGTCGCACGAGCTGAGGACGCCGCTCACCAGCATCATCGGCTTCGCCGAGACGCTGCTCGCGCGCGAGCTTCCGCCGGAGGAGCAGCGCCGCTACCTCGGCATCATCCGCACGCAGACGCATCGCCTCGAGCGGCTCGTCGACGAACTGCTCGAGCTCCGCAGCCTCGGCGAGGGCGACGTGCTGCGGAAGGAGCCACTCGACCTCCACGACGTCCTCCGCCGCGAGCTCGCCGCGTTCGCGCCCCAGCTCGGGAGCCGCACGACCGAGCTCGACGTCGCGGCCGGGGATGCGACCGTCCACGCGGATCGCGGGCGGATCGAGCAGGTCGTCGCGAACTTCCTCTCGAACGCGATCAAGTACTCGGGCGCGGATGCGCCCATCCGGATCCGGACGAGGACGACGCCGGCCGAGGTCCGCGTCGAGATCGAGGACGAAGGCGTCGGCATCGCACCCGACGACGTCGAGCGCATCTTCAGCCCGTTCGTCCGCGTCGGCGCCACCCACGCCGCCGGGACCGGCCTCGGCCTCGCGATCGCCGAGCGGATCGTCTCGCTCCACGGCGGCACGATCGACGTCGAGAGCACGCCCGGCGCCGGGTCGACGTTCGCGTTCACGCTGCCGCGCGCCGACCGCTGACCCGCGCGGCTAGTGCGCGTGGCCCGCGTGCTCGTCGGGGAGCGCCCCCGGGTCGAGCCGCGCGGCGAGGACGGCGGCGAGCGCCGTCGTCAGCGGGACGGCTGCGATCAACCCGATCGAGCCCACGAGCGTCGCCACGACCTCGGCTGCGACCGCCTCGCTGTTGACGGCGTCGCCGAAGCTCGTGTCGCCGAGGCTGAAGATGAGCAGCACCGGGAGGGACGCCCCGGCGTACGCGAGGACGAGGGTGTTCACCGTTGCGGCGATGTGGTCGTGGCCGACGTCGATCGCGGCGCGGAACAGGCCGCGGAAGCCGAGCTGCGGGTTCGCGCGCCGCAGCGCCATGACCGTGGACGACTGCGTGACCGTGAGGTCGTCGAGGACGCCGAGCGCAGCGATCACCATCCCCGCGAGGAGGAGGCCCTCGATCGAGAGCGAGCCGACGGCCGTCCGCAGGTAGAGCGCCTCGTCCGACGAGAGACCGGTGAGGTGCGCGAGCTCGACGAACAGCGAGCCGAGACCGAGCGTCACGCCGAGGGCTGCAGCCGTGCCGAGCGCGGCCGCGAGCATCTTCGGACCGAACCCGTGCGTCACGACGAACGTGACGAGCATCACCGCGAGCGACCCGACGAGCGCGACGCCCGCCGGGCTTTCGCCGCCGAGGATCGCGGGGACGACGAAACCGACCACGATCCCGAGGCTCGCGCCGAGCCCGACGAGCGCCCTGATCCCCTTCCAGCGGCCGAGCACCACGACGAGGACGCCGAAGACGAGCGCGAGCCACAGGAGCGGCGCGCGGCGCTCGAAGTCGGCGAGCGAGAAGCGCTCGATGCCGACGCCGCCGACCTGCGCGTCCGGCGGCAACTGGTTCTCCGAGACGCGGATCTCGTCGCCGACGTCGAGGCCGAGGCGCCCGGCCGGCTCCGAGATCGTCAGCTGCGCGCGCTCGCCGGCCGACTCGCCGTCCCGGAGGACGATCGTCGCCCGACGACAGTCGACCTGGCCCGGCGCCGGGCACGGCGCAGCGGCCAAGGCCACCACCTCGGCCGTGAAGGTCTGCGGCCGAGCGAGCCCCGGGGGCAGCTCCGCCGCGTCGTCCGCCGGCCACAGCGTCGCGATCCCGACGCCGGTGCCGATCACGAGGAAGACGAACGCGAGCCAGAACGCGTTGACGAGGAGGGACCGTGCCACGACCGCAGTCTCGCAGCCGCCGCGGCTCCCGACCCCGCGTTTGGCTTCCGGGCCTCGGGCGACAACGGCCGGGTGACCGCGCTCGTGCTCGGACCGATGCTCCGGCACGTCGGCACGACCGACGCGACCGTGTGGGTCGAGACCGACGGCGCCTGCGAGGTCGAGATCCTCGGGCACCGCTCGCACACGTTCCACGTCGCGGGCCACCACTACGCGCTCGTCGTGATCGAGGATCTGGAGCCGGCGACGAGCTACGAGTACGACGTCGCGCTGGACGGCGAGCGCGTGTGGCCGCCGCCCGACTACGAGCTGCCGCCGCCCTCGCTCAGGACGCTCGACCCCGGAGGGCGAGTCGCGGTCGTCTTCGGCTCGTGCCGCGCGGCTGCGCCGCACGAGCCGCCGTACACGCTCTCGCCGGACGACCACGAGCTCGGCTGCGAGGCCGACGCCCTCTGGACGTACGCGTTGCGACTCGCGAACGGCGAGGAGGAGCGCCCCGACCTCGTCCTCCTCCTCGGCGACCAGGTGTACGTCGACGAGTTCGCGCCGCAGACGCGGGCGTTCATCCGCTCCCGCCGCGACGTCACGCGCCCTCCGCACGACGAGGTCCTCGACTTCGAGGAGTACACGCACCTCTACCGGGAGGCGTGGAGCGACCCGCCGCTCCGCTGGCTCCACTCGACGGTCGGCACCGCGACGATCTGGGACGACCACGACGTCCACGACGACTGGAACACGTCGCTCGAGTGGCTCGAGGAGGTCCGCCGCCACGGGTGGTGGCAGACGCGGATCCGTGCGGCGATCGCCTCGTACTGGATCTACCAGCACCTCGGCAACCTCTCGCCCCGCGAGCTCGCGGCGAGCGATCTCTACGCCCGCGTCCGCGGCGCAGACGACGCCGCCGATATCCTGTTCGAGTTCGCCGAGGAGGCCGACCACGACGTGTCGGCGAAACGGTGGAGCTACGCGCGCCACCTCGGGCGCGTCCGCCTCGTCGTCGTCGACTCCCGCGGCGGCCGCGTGCTCGGGGAGACGAGGCTGATGGTCGACGACGAAGAGTGGGCCTGGATCGAGTCGGAGGCACGCGGCGAGGCCTCGCACGTCGTCCTCGCCTCGTCGCTCCCGTTCCTCCTCCCCCGCGGCATCGACGGCCTGCAGCGCTGGAACGAGCGGATCGTGGGCGGGCGCTGGGGGCGGCTCGCCGCGCGCCTCGGCGAGCGCGTGCGCGAGGCGCTCGACCTCGAGCACTGGGCGTCGTTCGAGACGTCGTGGCACCGCATGATGCGGCTCGCGCTCGAGCTCGAGCCGCGCGCGCCGGTCGTGGTCGTCTCGGGCGACGTCCACTACTCCTACCTCGCCCAGGTGCAGGGGAAGCGGATCTTCCAGGCGACGTGCTCGCCGCTCCGCAACCCGCTCGCGCGCGGCCGGCGGAACCTCGGCCGGTTCGCGATCTCGCCGGTGGGCCGCGCGATCGGCGCGCTCCTGCGCAGAGGCGCGGGCGTCCCGCCGCCGCAGCCCCCGTGGCGGCTCGTGCGCGGCCCGTGGTTCGACAACGCGGTCGCGACCCTGACGCTCGACGGCGACCGCACGACGCTGCGGATGGAGAAGACCGAGCGGGACGATCCGGAGGCGCACCCGCGGCTCGAGCTCGTCTACGAGCACCGCCTCACGTGACCGCCGTCGCGGGCGTCCGGCAGGAAGCGAGACCGCGGCGCGGAACACCGCGACCGGCCGCGTCGGCCCCGCACATCCGGAGAGGACACCGATGAACCGCATGCCCGTGCAAAGCACCGTCCGCGTCGTCGGCATCGCCTTCCTGCTCGTCGGAGGCCTCGGGTTCGTCCCCGGCGTGACGACGCACCTCTACGGCGGCCTCGCGTTCGCGGGCGACGGCAGCGAGGCGGAGCTGCTCGGCCTCTTCCGGGTCAGCGTCCTGCACAACATCGTGCACCTGCTCTTCGGCGTCGCGGGCCTTGCGCTCGCGAGCACCGTCAGCGGCGCGCGTACCTACCTCGTCGGCGGCGGCGGTCTGTACCTCGTGCTCTGGGTGCTCGGGCTCGTCGGCGGGCTCGACTGGCTGCCCGTGAACGCCGCCGACCACTGGCTCCACCTTGCGCTGGGGCTCGGGATGATCGGCGCCGGCGTCGCGCTCACGCGCAGTCGCCGGGCGGCATCCGTGGCCTGAGCGCCCGGCCCGCCGAACCGTCTCGCACCTTCTTTTAGGTTTTGTAAATCTGCCGAATCCCCCCGAAGGGTGGTGCTAGCGTCGGGCCTCGTGCCGAAGAATGGCACGTCGTCCTCTTCCGACCAGGGAGCTCTCGCATGCGCCTTCGCACCACCCTCGGCCTGATCGCGATCGCGGTCGCAGCCACTCTGCCGGGCACCGCCTCGGCGTCCGAGATCATCGACCGCAACGCCACCAACGTGACGCTCCAGGTGGCGACGAACGGCCAGGCGCTCGTGAGCTTCAACGCGCGCGGGAAGCGCTGGAACGTCCTCGCGTGGGGCGCCGTCAACGCACTCCACCCGACGACGGCCCGCAAGCAGGTCGAGTTCAAGCTCGACTACTCCGGCGGCTACGGCACGTACAAGCGCGACGTCTGGAAGACGTTCAAGAACGCGTGCAGGCCGTACGACGGGCCGGAGCTCCAGTGGCTCGTGACGGCGTGCAAGGCGCCGGACGGCTCGTACTGGGCGCTCCAGTCGTGGCAGCGGATGCTCCCGAACTACGGCGCGAAGCCCGACGCGAAGGGCTCGGTGTGGGAGCTCCGGCTCTCGCACTGGAAGGGCGAGCTGCCCGTGCTCACGATCCACCAGAACTGGGCGTACCGGAAGTACCACCACATCTTCGGCTCGTTCACCTACCTCGGGAAGCCCGTGCACGGCTTCAAGTCGACGAGCACCGGTGTGCCGCTCGACACGTTCGGCCGCAACCTCTACGTCGACACGTTCAACTCGGCGTACGGGCAGGGCTGGAAGCGCGAGAACTCGTTCCTGATGCAGAAGGGGAGCGGCAAGTTCTGCTACGGCTTCTACGAGCACAAGTGGGCCGGCAAGAGCTACCCGTCCGGTATGGGCGAGCGCTACCGCGCCACGATCATCGGCCCGGGCGTGCTGCCCGACATCTACTGGGAGGCCGACGCCCCGGGCGCGTACGACCAGGCGTTCGACCTCGAGATGCACGCGTTCCAGAAGCAGTTCTACGCCGGCGGCGGCACGCACTGCAAGGCCGTCTGACGGCCGCCTAGCATCACGCCCGTGGTCACGGGCGACGACCTCCGCGACGTGCTGCGCCGCCACCCGAGCGGCGTGGCCGTCGCGACGGTCGACACGGGGCGGGAGCGACTCGGCCTGACGGTCGCGACGCTCGTCTCGCTCTCCTTCGAGCCGCCGCTCGTCGGGATCGCGGTGTCGCGCCAGGCGGCGCTGCACGAGCTGCTGCGCGAGGCGGGAGGGTTCGCGGTCTCCGTCCTCGCGCGCGGGCAGGAGGCGCTCGCCGACCACTTCGCGCGCGGCGTGCCGCCGATCGCGCTCTGGACGGGGATCGCGACGCGGGAAGGTGCCCGTGCGCCGCTCCTCGCAGGAGCCACCGCCTGGCTCGAGTGCGACCTCCACGCGGAGCACCCGACGGGCGACCACACGCTCTTCGTCGGGCTCGTCGAGCACGCGATGCCCGGCGACGCCGCCGAGCCGCTCGTCCGCGTCGGCGGCGCCTACGCATGATCGACGCAGTCGTCTTCGACATGGACGGCGTCATCGTCGACACCGAGCAGGTGTGGGACGAGGTGCGCGAGGCGCTCGTCCGCGAGCGCGGGGGCCGGTGGCACGAGCGCGCGCAGGCGGACATGATGGGCATGAGCTCGGTCGAGTGGTCGACGTACATGCACGAGACGCTGGGGCTTGCCGAGTCGCCGCAGCAGATCAACGACGAGGTCGTGCGGCGGATGCTCGGGCGCTACGAGGAGCGTCTCCCGCTCCTCCCCGGCGCGGTCGAGGCGGTGAGACGGCTCGCGGCGCGCTGGCCGCTCGCGATCGCGTCGTCGTCGAACCGCCCGCTGATCGAGGCCGTCCTCGCGGGGGCAGGGATCGCCGACCGCTTCGCCGCGACCGTGTCGTCCGAGGAGGTCCCGCGCGGCAAGCCGTCGCCGGACGTCTACCTCGAGGCGGCGCGGCGCCTCGGCGTGCCGCCGGAGCGCTGTGCGGCGGTCGAGGACTCCTCGAACGGCCTCCGCGCCGCGCACGCGGCCGGGATGCGCGTGCTCGCGCTCCCGAACCCGCACTACCCGCCGGCGGCCGACGCGCTCGCGCTCGCGCACGCTGTTCTGCGGTCGCCGGAGGAGCTGACGCCGGAGCTAGTGGAAGCGGCCTAGGAGCACGCAGCCGTTGTGGCCGCCGAGGCCCATCGCGTTGGAGAGCGCGACTTCGACCTGCGTCTCGCGCGCCTCGTTCGGCACGTAGTCGAGGTCGCAGTCGGGATCGGGATTCCGGTAGTTGATCGTCGGCGGGAGCACGCCGTGGTGGAGCGCGAGCGCGCACATCATCGCCTCGACGGCGCCGGCCGCACCGAAGAGGTGCCCGGTGACGGACTTCGTCGACGAGACGGCGAGCCGGTAGGCGTGGTCGCCGAAGACCTGCTTGATCGCCTGCGTCTCCGCCTTGTCGCCGAGCGGCGTCGAGGTGCCGTGCGCGTTCAGGTAGCCGACGCGCTCCGGCTCGATGCCCGCGCGGTCGAGGGCGGAGCGCATCATCTCCGCGACGCCGACGGAGTCGGGATCGGGCTGCGCCATGTGGTGCGCGTCGTTCGACGCGCCGTAGCCGAGGACTTCGGCGTAGATCGTCGCCCCGCGCGCCTGCGCCGCCTCCAGCTCCTCCAGCACGAGGATGCAGGCGCCCTCGCCCATCACGAACCCCGCGCGGGTCGCGTCGAAGGGGCGTGAGGCGCGGGTCGGATCCTCCTCCTCGGCGACGAGTCCGCGCATCGCGCAGAAACCGGCGAGGACGAGCGGGTGGATGCACGACTCGGTGCCGCCTGCGAGCACGGCGTCGGCCGCGCCGCGGCGGATCAGCTCGGCGCCCTCGCCGACGGCGTGCGAGCCGGTGGCGCACGCGGAGACGGGAGCGTAGTTCGGCCCCCGGAGGCCGAGCGAGATCGCGATCTGGCCGCTCGCCGAGTCGACGAGGACGCTCGGGAGGAAGAAGGGCGAGACGCGGTCGGGCCCGCGCTCGCGGAGGACGTCGTGCTGCTCGGCGATCCCCGGCAGGCCGCCGATCGCCGATCCGACGACGATGCCGACGCGCGACCGGTCGACCCCGTTCAGGCCGCTGTCGCGCCACGCCTCCTGCGCCGCGCCGAGCGCGAGCTGGACGTTCCGGTCCATCCGCCGCGCCTCCTTCGCGGGTGCGACGGCCGCACGGTCGAAGTCCTTCACCTCGGCCGCGATCCGCACCGGGTACTCGGCGGCGTCGAAGCTCTTGATGAAGTCGACGCCGCTCTCGCCGGCGACGGCCGCACGCCACGTGGAGGGCGCGTCGCCGCCGATCGGCGTGATCGCGCCGAGCCCGGTGATCGCCACTCGCCTCATGCCGCTGATCGTAGTTAGGGATGCAGCCGTCCTGGGCACCAGCCAGGCATGGCGACAATCGAGGCAGAGGTCGCCGCCAGGGGGGTCACGAAGCCGAGGTTGATCTTCTTCACGTCGTCCGTGTCAGGACACTGTCGACGCGTCGAGGGCTTCCTCGCCCAGGTTCTCCAGCGGCGCCGCAACCATGGAACGTTCAGGCTCTACCGGGTCGACGAGAACGAGCGTCCCGACCTCGTCGAGCGCTTCGGCGTGACGAAGCTGCCGACGCTCGTGGTCGTCGACGGCCGGCGTGAGCGCGCGCGCCTCGAGCGGCCGCGCGGCTGCCGCGACATCGAGCAGCTGCTCGGCCCCTGGCTGCGCTAGACGCGCCGGTTCCGGCCACGTCCCGCCGTCAACCGGAGTAGCGGGGACAGTCCCCGCAACTCCGGTTGACGCGCGGTCACGTCTCGCGCGGAGGGATGGCCGCGCTAGACGGCGACGCCGTCGGCGCGGAGAGAGAGCTCCGCGAACGTGTCCCAGTGCTCTTCGAGCTTCCGGGCCATCGACTCCTCCTCGCCGCGGTTCTCGCGGGCGACCTGCGCCGTCTCCTCGTCGCCGGCCCGCTTCGCCACGCGCTCGAGCAGCTGATACGACGCGATCTCCATGTGCTCCGTCGCATAGGCGTCGCGCGCGTTGCGACCGGCCTTGTCGCCGCGGACGGCGTCGAGCGGCATCTTCGCGAGCGCGCCGAGGATGCCGCCGGCCTCGCGAACCATCGAGGGCGATGCGCCGTGTGCCTCGAGCCGCCGCCGCAGCCGCTGCGACTGCTGCTCCGTCTCCATCTTGTGGTGCTCGAGGATGTCGATGATCTGCGGGTCGTCCATCGTGTTGATCATCGAGTCGAGCATCCGCTTGACGTTCTCCTCCATCGCGATTGCCTCGTCGATGTGCTTGATGAGCTGTGCGTTGATCGAGCTCACTCCTGCTCCTTTCACCGGCCGCAGCCGGAATCTCGCGTACTCCGCGCCCCGGAAGAGGGCGCGCCCACTGAAGCCGTCGCCGTCGGGCTCGAGGACGTCGACGAAACCTGCGAGCGGCCCGCGGTAGCGCAGCTCCGCGCCGACGACGTCGAAGGCGACGCCCGGCAGCCGCCCGACGGCGGTGACGCCGCGCGTCCCGTGGATCCGCTTGCGCACGCCGAGGAGCGGCGGCAGGAGGCCGCTCACGCGCTCGACGTCCCAGTGACCGTCGAGCCTCGGATCCTCGAGCTCCGACACGCGGCTAGCCTTCCGCACGATGCCCGGGCGAAACGTCCCCTTCCCGCCGATGGAGGCGGAGCTCGTCAACGAGCTGCCCCTCGGCGACGGCTGGCAGTACGAGCCGAAGTGGGACGGGTTCCGGGGCGTGCTCGAGAACGACGGCGGCGAGCTCGCGCTCTGGTCGCGCAAGGAGCGCCCGCTGCTCCGGTACTTCCCGGAGCTCCGGCCGCTCGGCGACGTGCTGCCGCCGCACTCGGCGCTCGACGGCGAGATCGTGATCGCGCGCGACGGCGTCCTCGATTTCGAAGCGATGCAGATGCGGCTCCACCCGGCCGAGAGCCGGATCCGGAGGCTGGCCGCAGAGATCCCCGCCGAGTTCGTCGTCTTCGACGTGCTCCTGTGGGCCGGCGAGCCGGTGCACGAGCGCCCGCTCGAGGAGCGGCGCGCGCGGGTCGAGGCGCTCGACGGCTTCCGGCTGTCCCCGGCCACGCGCGACGCGGGCGTCGCGGCCGGGTGGCTCGAGACCTTCGAGGCGGCCGGTCTCGACGGCGTGATCGCGAAGCGCCTCGGGCTCCCGTACCTCCCCGGGTCCCGGGACGCGGTCGTCAAGGTGAAGCCGTTCAAGAGCGCCGACTGCGTCGTCATCGGCGTGCGCTGGAAGGAGAAGCCGACCCGCCTCGCGACCCTGCTCCTCGGCCTCTACCGCGACGACGGCGGCACCGACTACGTCGGCTCGGCGGCAGTCGGCGCGCGAAGCCACGACGAGATCCTCGCCCGGGTGACGCCGCTCCTCGACCCCGAGTCGACGCGGCGCTTCTCGGAGCCGAACCGCTGGGGGACCGGCGAGCTCGAGGAGTCGGCGGTTCGCCCCGATCTCGTCGCCGAGGTGCGCTACGACAAGGTGCAGGGCGACCGCTTCCGCCACGGGACGCGGCTGCTCCGCTTCCGCGACGACAAGGACCCGCGCGACTGCACCTGGCGGGAGCTCCGGCCGCCGCGGAACCCGAACGACCCGACCTTCGAGAGCCTGCTCCGGAGCGGCGCGTGACGCCCGAGGAACGCGTGCGCGCGTACTGGAGCCGCGTGTGGTCCGAGGGCGACACGGCGTACGCGGAGGAGTTCTACGCGCCGTCGTTCCGGCT
>DATMJW010000047.1:0-12423 GCA_035553355.1 Gaiellaceae bacterium
CTCGCGCAGCTCCGCCTCGAGCCGGTCGACCTGTTCCTGCAGGTCGTCGATGAGACGCAGCGCGGCGGCGTTGAACGACCGCTGGTCGTACGCGAGCGGCTCGACGTACCAGCGCATCAGCTTCCGCAGCACCGCCTTCACCGGCGTGCCGAGCCCGCCCCGCACGCCCGGGCGGAGGCGGAGGTTGCGATCGGCCGAGACCGGCCACAGCCGCTCGGCCTCGGCGCGCGCCGCGCCTCTGTCGTTCGGGTCGCCGCCGCCGCCACCGGGCGCGGCCCCCGACCGCCGGACCTCCTGCTTCAGCTGCTCGATCAGGTTCCGAAGGTCGGCGGAAGATGCTGCAAATGACACAGAATCGGACGCCGGCTCCGGCATCGGAGCATTGTATCCGCGGCCGCGGCGGGGACCCCTCCGCTCTATAGTCGCCGTTCATGCGTCGCCGCGGGCTCGAACTCGTCGCCCTCTTCGCGCTCGGCCTCGCCTACACCGTCCCGGTGCAACCGGTCGGCTGCAACCAGACGGCGCATCTCGCGCTCGTGAAATCGGTCTCAGACGGCTCGTCGACGATCGACCGCTACCGAACCGAGAGCTGCGACATCGCGTACGTGGACGGGCGCTTCTACGCGGCGAAGTCACCGGGGCTCGCGCTCGCGTCGGTTCCCTGGTATTCGACCCTCGCCGCGGCAGGGCTCGTGACGCCCAACCCGGCAGAGGACGCGCCGTATCCCGAGGCGATGGTCGAAATGCCGCGCGAAGCCGTGTGGCAGGTGTCGCTCTTCGGCGCCGCGCTCGCCGGGTTCGTCCTGCTGCTGCTCGTGCGGCGCGTCGCCGACGCCCTCGTACCGAGGCATGGTCTGGTCGCAGCGGTAACGCTCGGAGCTGGGACGCTCGTGCTGCCGTTCTCGACCGTCTACTTCTCGCACGTGCTCTCGGCCCTGCTCGGCTTCGCTGCCTTTGCAATTGCGCTGGCGGAGCGCCGCGCATCCCCGAGCTTGTGGCGCGTCGCCGCCGCCGGGGCCGCAGCAGGGCTGGCCGTGACGGTGGAGCATCCCGTGGCGATCGTCGCCGCGATCGTCGGCGTCTACGCGGCGGCGCGGCCCAGGGCCCGGGCGCGCCTTGCAGCGTACGGCGCAGGCGGCGTCGCCGGCCTCCTTCCGCTGCTCGCCTACAACTGGTGGGCACTCGGCGCACCGTGGCGCACCCCGTACGCCGAGGCCGTGATCGAGCCCGGTGTCAGCGGGCACGACGTGATCGGCGCGAACGACGAAGGGTTTTTCGGCATCGGCGTCCCGCACCCGCGCGACGCACTCGAGCTGCTGTTCTCGGCCCGCGGACTGCTCGTGCTGACACCGGTCGTCGCCGCCGGCGTCGTCGGAATCCGGCTTCTCCGGCGAGCTGGTCATCGTGCGGAGGCCCGCGTCGTCGCGGCGATCGCGGCGGCGTTCCTCGTCTACAACGCGGCCTACTACCTGCCGTTCGGCGGATTCGTGCCTGGGCCGCGCTTCCTGATCCCAATTCTCCCGTTCCTGGCGCTCGGGATCGCCGCGGCTTTCCGAGCGGCGCCGCTCGTCACCGGAGTCCTCGCGGCCGCCTCCGTCGCGGCGATGGCGCTCGCCACAGCGGCCGAGCCGCTCCTCGGCGACGACTTCACCCACGCGTGGTTGTACCGCGCCCGCGACGGCGACTTCACGCATACGGTCGTCACCCTTCTCGGCGGGGGCCACGGGTGGCTCGCGATCGCGCCCTTCGTGGTTCTGCTCGCTCTCGCGTGCGGGGCCGCGGCGCTGACGCTGCGGCGGCCGGCGCGGGCGGAGGTAGCCCCGGCCGGCGCCGCTGTCGTCGCGTGGGCGGTCGTCGTGGCTGCTGCGCCCGAGCTGCTGCGGATCGATCGCGCCGTGGCGCAGGTCACCGGCGCGACCGGCGTCGTCCTGCTCGTCGTCGCGCTGGCGCTCGTCCTCGTCCGCGTGATGCGCGGAGCGACGACCGCTGCCATTGCCTTCGTCCCGCTCGCGCCGCTCCTGTTCCCCGAGTTCGCGAGCCACAGCAGGTGGTCCCTCGCGCTCGTGCTGGTTGCGCTCCTCGTCCTCGCAGCCGAGCCGCGCGTTAGCAGCCGGCTGGTACCCGGATGAGGGTTGGGCTGAGCCTGCTGACGCTCGTCCCGGGCGAGGTCGGCGGCGCGGAGACATCGTCCCGGGGTCTCGCGCGGGGTCTCGCCGCGGTGGGAACGCTGGACTACACGGCGTTCACGCCGCCGGCTGCGCCGGGAGCGGGCGAGGGCCTACCCGAGGTCCTCGTCACCGAGTATCGCGCCGCGCGGACGCTCCGCGAGCGGTTCATGGCGATGACGCTCGCCGCGCTCCGGCCGCGGCCGCTGCGGGGCCGCTACGTGGGCCTCGATGCCGTCCACTACCCGCTGACGATCGCGCTGCCGTCGCTCGACCTCCCGACCGCGGTGACGGTTCACGACCTCCAACACCTCGACCACCCGGAGCTCTTCTCCCGCGCCGAGCGCGTGTGGCGGGCGCGGACGCACGAGCGCGCGGCGCGGGCCGCCGACGCCATCATCGTGCCGAGCCAGTTCGTCCGCGGGCGCGCGATCGAGCTCCTCGGCTTGCCACCCGAGCGGGTGCACGCCATTCCATGGGGCGTCGACCACGACCGCTTCCGACCGGGCGGCGAGGCGCGAGAGCCGTTCCTGCTCTACCCCGCCCGGCCGTGGCCGCACAAGAATCATGCCGCTCTGTTCGAAGCCTTCGCGCTGCTACGGCGCGAGCGCCCTGAGCTGCGACTCGTGCTCACCGGCGGCGGACACGAGGGGCGCCCGGTGCCGGAGGGGGTGGAGGTGCGCGGGCTCGTGTCCGACGAGGAGCTCGCGTCGCTCTACCGCCGCTGCGCATGCCTCGTCTTCCCGAGCCTCTACGAAGGTTTCGGCCAGCCACCGCTCGAAGCGATGGCCTCAGGCGCGCCCGTGGCCGCGTCGAACATTCCCGCCGTGGCGGAGGCGTGTGGCGCGGCCGCAGCGTTCTTCGACCCGGAGAGGCCGGAGGACATCGCCGCGGTCGTCGCGGGGGTCCTCGACACACCGGAGAGGTGGGCTGCAGCGGGACCCGAGCGGGCGCAGGCGTTCACGTGGGAGGCGACGGCGCGCCGTCATGAGGAGGTCTACCGCGGGCTGACGTAGTACCGGCGGGCCGCGACGGGGCCGTCGTCGAACGACTCGACGTCGAGCACCGTCGCACCCTGCGACGCCAGCAGCCCGCGCACCCGCACCTCCGGGACTGCCGTCATCCGCATCGGCGTCAGCGGCGTCCGCTTCAGCAGCCACTGCTCCGGCACCCGCAGTGACCGCAGAAGCGCGTATGCACGCCGTCGCGGCTGCAGCGACCAAGGGAACGCGATCCGCGTCGGCAGGCCGAAGACCACGAGACCGTCCTCGCGGGTGAGGCGGAGGAATTCGCCGACGTAACGTTCGATGTCGCGCGGCGAGGCCAGGTGCTGCAGCACGATGTTCGAGTACACGAGGTCGAAGTCGCCCTCGAGGCACGCGAGGTCGGGTGCGTCGTTGCAGATGAACTCGACGTTCGGGACGCGATCGTTCAGCCGGCGAGCCTGCTCGACCATACCGGCCGCGATGTCGACGCCGACCGCGCGGTCGAAGCGACGCGCGAGGGCACGCGTGAGGCGACCGACCCCGCAGCCGAAGTCGAGCGCGCGCTCTCGTCGCGCAGGCCGGCCAAGATCGGTGAGGCGCGCCTCGACGGCCGCGATCTCGGCTTCGCCCGTCGCAAAGAACTCCTCGGCGCTCCAGCGTCCGCCCTTCGCGCCGGGCGCCGTGAGTACCGCCCAGAGCGCGTCCGCCTCCGCAAGCTGCTCCCAGTCCTCGCGATGTCTTCGGGCGGCCACGGGCGACACCGTACCTCCGCCGGCCGTCAAATCTCGACGAGCGGCAGGTGCGCGACTTGCTCGAACTGCTTCTCCACCGTGAGATGGGCGCGCTCCCACAGCGGCCGGAACGCCACCGCGGGCTCGACCGCCTCCACCTCCGCGGCCGTGGCGGCATCGTGCTCGACGAAGAAGGCGTTGGAGCCGCGCGAGTCGCAGCCGGCGAGGACGTACCCCTTCTCCGCCGCGACCTTCGCGAGCGCAGTCAGGGAAGCACCGTGATAGAAGCCACTCGCGTGCTTCGCGTACCGGTCGAAGCCGGTCTCGTAGGGAACGCTGACCGACCGAGTCGGCCCAAAGCTCGCGTTGTACTCGATCACGACGAGCCGGGGCCGGATCTCGCGGATCGCACGCCAGACCCACAGGTCGTTCCCGTCGATGTCGAGCGAGAGGACGTCGATCGGCCCTTCGATTCCATGCCGGCGGAGCAGAAGGTCGATCGTTTCGGGCGTGACCATCTCGTGCGCCACCTTTACGCCCGGGTAGGCTGCGAAGAAGTCGGCGGCTGCGCGGGCGCACGCCGGATCCGCCTCCATCAACAGGCCGCGCCACCCGAACAGGCGCGCGAGCGCCGCCGTGTTGCATTCGCGGCCGTCCTCGACTCCGAACTCGACGAAGAGGCCGTTCGTCCTCCCGATTTGCGACAGGAGGTGCGCGATCAACCCGTCCTCCCCGTTCTGTGAATAGACCCGCGCCTCGTGCGCCTCCAACGGGAGGCCGGCGTCGGCTACGAGCTCCGGGTATGCCGCGCGCAGCGCGAGACCGGCGTTCCAGCGGCGGTCGAGCTCCACCTCGCGCAGTTGCCGCAGCCACCGCCACGCCCACGTCGGTACGACGCCGGCGACGCGATCGCGGGTGCCGCGTGGAACCGTCGACCACAGCCTCATTGCTGGCGAGTGTACGAGTCGCCTGCGCTTCAGCCCTTCATACGCTTGAGCGCGCGGACTTGCTCGGTGAGCTCCGGCGGGACCGCGCGCAGCAGCACGAGCGCGGTCGAATACACCGCCCCGGCGGCGACGCCCGAGAGCAGGGCGTGCGGGACGACGACGGCGGTCGCGGCGCCTGCAGCCGCCGCCGCCAGCACCCTCGGCGCGCGCTCGGGGATGCGGAGCTGCCCCGGCGCGACGCGCGTGAGGACAACGCCGATCGCCGCCGCGAGTACCGCTTCCGCGGTGACGGCCGCGACGGCCGCGCCGCGCGCGCCGTCGGCCGCGACGAGCGGAATCCCTACCCCGACGACGAGGACGAGTGCACCCGCGTTCGCGAACGCGAGGGCGCGCATGCTCCCCAGCGCTACGAGGATCAGCGTCCACGCGGTTGCGAGGAACAGCGGGACGAGGGCGAGCGCCTGGATCTGGAGAACCGGCGCGGCGCCGCGGTAGGGCTCGCCGCCGACGAGGAGGACGACCGGCTCGGCCAGCGACGCCGTGAGGAGCGCGAGTCCAAGCCCGACCGTGAGCGCGGTCTCGGTGAGCCGCACTCCGACGCGCACGAACCGTCCGACGTCCTCTTGCGCGTCGACTGCGAGCATCGGGAGCGCAGCCGACAGGAGGACGTACGGCAGCGCGGCCAGGAGTTCGATGATTCTGAACGACGTCCCGAAGTGCCCGACGGCAGTAGCGGTCCCCACGAGCGACGTGACGACGACGAGCACGCGGAAGTAGACGACGTTCATCGCGAGCGCGAGCCCGAGCGGCGCCGCCGTGCGCAGGAGCGTCCACATCACCCGGCCGGCTTGTGGGCGACAGTTCCGGGCGGCCGGGATGATGAACGGGGTGATGGCGAGGAGCACGAGGGCGACGCCGATCCCGACGCCGAAGAACGAGAGGAGGCCGGCCCCCGCCGCCGCGAGCACCGCGACGCCAGCAAACGTGAGCGCGGCCCGCGCTAGGTCGAGTCCGCTGAGGACGACGAGCCGCAAGTCGACGGCGAGCAGCTGCGCGAGGGTGACGTGCACGTTCAGCACGACGACCCCGGCGCCCGCGAGGAGGATCCCGAGGACCACGACGCGGTCGTAGCCCGCGACGATCGCGAACGCGACGGCTGCCAGCGTCCCGGCCGGGGTGAGCAGCAGCCGGAGGGCGACGAGCGCGTTCAGGACGCGGAGACGGTCGGCACCTCCCGCGCGCGCGAGCTCGCGGTTCCCGACGATGCCTAGGCCGGCGTCGGTCGCGCCCGCGACTACACCGATGATCGCGCCGACCGTCGCGAACACGCCGAACCGTTCGACCCCGAGGTACCGGAGCAGGACGACGGACGTCGCAGCCGCGAGCGCGACGGAGGCGCCGTACGCGGCAACGCGCGCCGCGCCCCCGCGGATAACCCGAGCGCCGGCCTCGGGACCGGAGAGGACGCTGCCAGCCGTGTCGTTGGTCACGGGTGGACGCTATCGGCCCGGCCGAACGGCCACGGGAACGCGGTACGCTGCGCCGCATGACTACAGACAGTGGGATCTGGTCCGCGAGCGGCATCGCGGCACTCCGCGAAGAGTTTGGCGACGTCTACGGCGGCCGCACCGTCCTCGTCACCGGCGCAGACGGCTTCATGGGCTCCCATCTCACGGACGCGCTGGTTGCGCTCGGCGCGAACGTGCACGCGTTCGTCCGCGCCACCTCGAGCGGCGCGCTGAACAACATCGCGCACCTGCGCACACAGCTGAAGGTGCACTTCGCCGATCTGACCGACCGCACGTCGATCGACTACCTCGTCAAGGAGCTCCGCGACACGGCGCCCGACAAGCCGTACGTCTTCCACCTCGGCGCCCAGGCGCACGTCGGCGAGTCGTGGCACCGGCCGTACGAGACGGTGATGGCGAACACGGTCGGGACGCTGAACCTGCTCCAGTCAATCCTCGACTGGGGGCTCGAGCTGGAGAAGTTCGACACCGCGGGCACGTCGGAGGAGTACGGGAACGTGCACAAGGACGTCGCGCACCACCACGACTTCGACGACGACGGCGGGCTGATCCTCCACGAGCGCTCGCCGATCAACCCGAAGTCGATCTACGCGACCGCGAAGGTCGCCGCGGACTTCCTGACGATGAACTACCACGATGCGTTCGGCCTGCCGGGGGTCGTGACGCGGATGTTCAACAACTACGGCCCTCGCCAGAACCCGCGCTACGTCACGGGGACGATCATCACGCAGGCGCTGACGCGACCCGAGATCGAGCTCGGCGCGCTCGAGCCGCTGCGCGACTTCTGCTTCTGCACCGACGGCGTCCGCGGCCACCTCACCGTCGCCGCGCACGGAATCCCCGGCGACGTCTACGTCTACGGCCAGGGGAAGAACATCTCGATGGCCGACTGGTGCGACCTGATCCTCCGCACCGGCGTCGAGCATGGCTTCTGGGCGGACGACCGGCACGTCGTCACGAACGAGGCGCGGCTGCGGCCCGGCGTCACGGACGTGATGGCGCTCCGCGTCGGCCACGAGAAGCTGACGCGCGAGACGGGTTGGCAGCCGCTCGTCTCCTGGGAAGAGGGCGTGCTGCGGACGATCGAGTGGTACGCGGCCACGCGCGAGAGGTGGATTGGCCGCGTCGACTGGCTGACGCACGCCGGCTCACCCGCCTAGAGCGGCGCAGTGCGCGTCGCGTACGTCTATCCCGGCTCGCGGGCCGCGCTCACGGCCGAGATCGCAGCCCGGCGCGCGCCGGACACGGATCTTCTCGGCCAGAACCACCTCTCGTCGCTCGGTTTCGAGTCGTGGATCCACGAGCCGCGCTTGCGGCCGCCGCGGAGCGAGGAGCCGTCGCTCGTCCACAGGCTTGCGTGGAACGGGCGCGAGGTGCTGCTGCCGTTCGAGCTGCGGAGCGCGGATGCCGTGGTCTCGCCGCTCGCGAACCTCCTTCCTCTGACAATGCGCGCCACGCGCGCTCCGCGTGTGGTCCTCTTCGATTGGGCGCTCGGCACGACGCTGCGCCGCGTCGGCCGCTTCCGGCGTCGCCTCCTCGTCGCATCGGCGCGCGCGGCCGCGGTTGTGGCGTGTCCGAGCGAGGCACAGCGCCAAACCCTGGTCGACGCCGTCGGCCTCGACCCGAGGCGGGTCGTCGTCCTCGAGCTTGGAGCGGACGCGGAATTCTTCGCTCCGGCCCCGGAGGCGCCGTCGGATTACGTGGTCGCCGTCGGCAAAGACCTCGCTCGCGACTACGGCACTCTGTTCGAGGCCGCGCGCCGCGGAGGGTTCCGGACGATCGTCGTGTCGTACACGCGCAACGTCGCGGGCCTTCGCGCGCCTGACACCGTCGAGCTGCGACAGGGCCTCTCGTGGAGCGAGTTGCGCAAGCTGATCGCCGGTGCCGCCGTGTCCGTGCTCCCGCTGCACGATCCGGCGCGGATGCGGGGCACCGACGCATCGGGTCTCACCGCGCTGCTCGAGTCGATGGCGTCGGGAAAGGCGATCGTCGCCACGCGTCGTCCCGCACTCGAGTCGTACATCGACGACGGGCGCACCGGGATCCTGGTGCCGCACGAGGATCCGGAGGCGCTCGCCGGCGCGATCACCGGCCTGTTGGCCGACGACGCCGCGCGCGCCGATCTCGGACGAGCCGCTCGGATGGAGGTCGACGCGCGGCTGAACACACGGGCGGTCGCGGCGCGGACGGCGGTGATTCTTCGATCGGCGATCGCGCGCTACGCTTGACGCCATGAGAGCGCTCGTCACCGGCGGCGGCGGGTTCCTCGGGTCGCATCTCGTCAACCGACTCGAACGCGACGGGCACGACGTCTTCGTGGCGCGCCGGCGCGACTACGACCTGACGCGTGCCGAGGACGCGCAACGGCTGTTCGCGGACGCCGAGCCGGACGTCGTGTTCCACCTCGCAGCCGAGGTCGGCGGCATCGGGGCGAACCGCGCTAACCCTGGCCGCTACTGGTACGCAAACCTCGTCATGGGCGCGCACGTACTCGATGCGGCGCGACAGCACGGTCTCGGCAAGCTCGTCATCGCCGGGACGGTCTGCTCCTACCCGAAGCATACTCCCGTGCCGTTCAGCGAGGACGACCTCTGGAACGGCTATCCGGAGGAGACGAACGCGCCCTACGGCGTCGCGAAGAAGACCGTTCTGGTCGGGGCACAGGCGTATCGGGAGCAGTACGGGCTGCGGACCGCCTATCTCCTACCCGCGAACCTGTACGGCCCTCGCGACAACTTCCACCCCACGAACGCGCACGTGATCCCCGACCTGATCCGGAAGATGGTCGACGGCGACGCCGAAGTCGTCCTCTGGGGCGACGGCTCGCCGACGCGCGAGTTCCTGTACGTGGACGACGCCGTCGAAGGGCTCGTTCTCGCCGCCGAGCGGTACGACGGACAGGAGCCGGTGAATCTCGGGACGGGCGTCGAGATCTCGATTCGCGACCTGGCCGAACTCGTCGCCGACGTGACCCGTTTCGACGGCACCATCACCTGGGACACATCGATGCCGAACGGCCAGCCGCGCCGCGGCCTCGACGCGTCGCGTGCACGCGAGCTCTTCGGCTGGGAGGCGCGGACGCCGCTGCGCGAGGGGCTCGAGCGCACCGTCGCCTGGTACCGCCAGCGCGTACCGACCGGTGCAGGCGCCTGAGCTCGCGCCGCGGCGCGCGGCGGCGCTGGGCGTCCGACGCGCGACGGCGCGAGCAGTGAGCATCACGACGTCGCTGGTTGCGCGCCGCACCTGGGCGCTCGGCGGGCTCGTCATCCTCCACTGGGCGCTCGTCGGCGGCTTCGCGCTGACAGTCCAGCACAACGGCTGGGCGTACTACCAGGGCGGCGACCAGATCTGGCTGATGAGCACCGGGTGGCTGCTGGGGGACGGCGTCCTCGCGCCGACCTACATCGGCTACGGCTGGGCGCTGGTGCTGGCACCGATCAGCTGGATCACTGGTGCCGGCTACCTCGCTGCGATGCCGCTTGTGGCCGCGTTCAACGTCCTGCTGCTGGCCCCTGCCGCGATCCTCGCGCTGTACGGCCTCGCGGCCCGCGTCGCCGGACCAGTCTTCGGCCTCGTCGCGGCAGCGGTATGGGTCGTGACACCCGTCGCGGTGATTCCGCTGTGGCGCGACGACTATCACGATCGCTACGTGGAGCAGTTCCTCCCGCAGGCGCTCGGGCTGAGCGCCCTCGCCGACTATCCGTCGCTCGTCCTCCTGCTCGTCTCCGCCTATCTGTTCGTCCGCGTGCTCGAGACGCGCGCGCCGCTGGATGCCGTGGCGTCAGGTCTCGTCGCCGGGTTTGCGCTCGGCGTCAAGCCGTCGAACGCGATCTTCCTCGCCGCGCCGGTCCTCGCCGCGTTGGCGGCCCGCCGGCTCCGCCCGCTGCTGCCGTTCGCGCTCGCGCTCCTCCCGGCCGCGCTGACGCTTGCGATCTGGAAGCAGCGCGGCCTCGGAGCGCTGCCGCTCTTCGCGCTCGAAGAGGCCCGCGTCGCGGCCGGCGTCGCCCTCTCCGCACCGATGGCGATCACCCTGCCGAACGTCGACCGGTATCTGAACGTCGACCTCGACGTGCTCCGCGACAACTTCGCACACCTGCGCGAGTACTTCTGGAGCGTCCGCGTCCTCCAGTGGCTGCCGATCGCCGGCGTCGTCGGGCTGGCGCGCCGCTCGCCGTCCGTCGCCGCCTTGGTGGGCGGGTGGTTCGGTCTCTACCTGTTCCTGAAGGGCGCGAACACGCTGTCGACCGTCGCGGCCGGAAGCTTCTTCCGCATGCTCCTGCCCGCGCTGCCGGCGTACCTCCTCCTGACGGCCGGGATCGTCCTGCTCGTGCCGACGTTGGGTGCGCGCGTCGCGACGCGCTGGTCCCCGCCGCCGCTCCGGCCCGTCAGCCATCCTGTCGTTGTGACGCTCGCAGTAGCGCTTGCAGTCGTCCCGGCGGCGGCCGCCGCACTCGCGCGCCCGATGGCGCAGCCGGATGCGATCCGCGTAAACGGCATCCTGACGCCCGTCCACACGGGAATTTCCGTCGAAGTGGGGCGAGAAGGAGTCGCGCGGGTCGTGCGCTGGGCGCACGGCGACATCGGGCGCGGCAGCGTCTTCTATCGCGTCTACCGCACGGCTGCGGGCGGCGCGGATCTCTCATGTGCGGAAGGGGCGCCGGTCGTGGACTGCCAGCTGGAGATGCTGCTCCTCGGTACGACGCGCGAGCAGACGTGGCGCGACGGGTCGCCGCCGGCCGGCGCGGAATACCGCATCGGGATCGGGACGAACTGGCTCGACGATGCCGAAGGCGGCGACGTGTTCCTGATCAGCCCTCCGGCCCCCGCGGGCTGACGCCGCCGGGATCGCCGCGGCAGACTCGCTCCTCGAGCAATGCCACCCGCTGGGCGAGGATCGCGTTCTGGTCGGAGAGCCGCGAGAGGACGGTCGAGTAGTGCAGCAGCACGAGCAGGATGAAGAGCGTCGCGACCGCGAAGAGGACTGCCGGCGGGTAGCCGGTGACGCCGAACCAGCCGGCGATCGTGTTCAGCGCACCGCGCCACGCTGACAGCACGAGGAGGACGACGCCGGTCGCGAGCCACAGCAGCGCGTAGCGCTCGCGCAGCCGGCGGCTCCGGATCAGCTCGAGCACGACGAGGATCAGCAGGATCGACGCGACGGACGCGGCGATCGACACGCGAAGCGGCGTCACACGTCCTCCACGGGGACGACCCGCCGGCGGAACAACCCGACGAAGAGAGCGAGCAGCACCTTGACGACGTAGTAGGCGGAGCGGAGGGCGGTGATGGACGAGCTGCCGTGCTCGCGCTCCCGCATGCGGACGGGCACCTCGAGCAGCCGCAGCCGGTGCCGCACCACCATCACCGTCGCCTCGACCTCGGGGTAGTCGTGCGGGTAGTCGGCGGCGAAGAGTGCGATGCCCTTCCGGTTCAGCGCCTGGAAGCCGGAGGTCGTGTCGGTGACGCGCTGGCGGACGAGCGTCGAGACGACACGAGCGAAGAGGCCGATCCCGAGCCGCCGCGCGAGCGGGGGCCGGTAGGCACCTCGCTCCTCGGCGAACCGCGAGCCGACGACGATGTCGGCGTCGCCCGACAGGACCGGCGCGATCAGCTTGGGCAGCTCCGTCGGATCGTGCTGTCCGTCGCCGTCGAGGCGGACGGCGAGCTCGTACCCGTGCTCGAGCGCGTACTTGAACCCGGTCTGCACGGCGCCTCCGATGCCGAGGTTGAAAGGAAGCCTGACGACCGCGGCTCCGGCCTCGCGCGCGGCGGCGGCAGTCGCATCGGGCGAGCCGTCGTCGACGACGACGACGTCGAGTCCGGGGTCGAAGGCGAGGATTTCGCGAACCACACCGCCGATCGCGCCCTCCTCGCGGAAGGCCGGTACGATCGCGATCCGTCGCGGCTCAGACACGGGCGGCAGCCGGCCGGCCGAGGCCGATCAGGTCGAGCACCTGCCGGGCGCGGTGAGCGTAGGTGTGCTCCTCGAGCACGCGTTCGCGCGCCCGCCGCCCCATCGCCTCCGCCTGCCCCGGGTCGTCGAGCAGTTGCCGATACGCGACGAG
>DATMJW010000048.1:0-2882 GCA_035553355.1 Gaiellaceae bacterium
GAGCGTCTCGGCCGCGCCCGCCAGCAGCTCCGCGAGGAGCGCGACCCGCGCCCGCTCCGACCGCAACACGAGCAGCCGCTGCTTCAGCTCCGCCTCGAACTCGAACTTCCCCGCGAGCGCGAACGAGAGCTGCGGCGACCCCGCCTCGGGCGGCTCGACCTCCGAGCCCGTGAGCTCGACGAGGCGGTCGAAGAGCGCGAGGGCGCGGCGCAGCTCCTCCGGGTCGGCCTCGTCCGGCTCGTCCTCCACCGGCTCGACGACCCCCGTTTGGAACGAGCGCCCGGTCGTCAGCTCGAGCAGGCGGAAGCGCGAGCGACCCTCCACCACGACGTTCAGGCGACCGTCGTCGAAGCGCTCGAGCACCTCCGTCACGGCGGCGCGCGTCCCGACCTCGCGGATGCCGTCGTCGTCGGCGTAGACGAGCCCGAACTCCTGGCCGCTCGCCAGGCACTCGCCGATCAGCTCGCGGTAGCGCTCCTCGAAGATGTGGAGCGGGATCTGCTCCGTCGGCAGGAGCACGATGCCGAGCGGGAAGAGGCCGAGCTCGGTCATGCGCAGAAGACTAGTCCGGTGGCGCCGCGCCTCACCTGCCGGGGCGCCGCCCGAAGTGACCGCGCGCGACCATCGTCATCAGGACGACGCCGTCGCCGTCGAGCATCTCGCCGCGCGAGCGGATCGTCCCGCGGTCGGGGCGCCGCGCCGACGGCGTCGCCTCGAGCACCGTCAGCCGCGCGTGGAGCGTGACACCCGGCCGCACCGGCGCGAGCCAGCGCAGCTCCTCCACGCCCGGCGACCCCCGGCTGTCGGCCCGGCACAGCAGCGAGGTGGCGTACAGCCGCATCCAGAGCGCGCACGTGTGCCAGCCGCTCGCGATCAGGCCGCCGAACGGCGACTCAGCGGCGGGATCGACGTGGTACGGCTGCGGGTCCCACTGACGTGCGAACGCGACGATCTCGTCGGCCGTGAGGGTGTGGCTGCCGAGCTCGTACGTCTCGCCGGGGGTGAAGTCCTCGAAGAAGAGGGACGGCACGAGCGCGAAGCTATCGTCCTCCTGCGGCCCGTGACGAGGCATCGAGCGGCGCCGCCACCGCCGGCCGAAGCGAGACGCTCTACGGTGGCGGGCAGGCGAAGTCGCCGGAGAGCGTGGGCGCCTGCCCGAGCGAGACCGCAGCCTGCGCCGTCTTCGCGGCCAGCACGACGGTCGCGACGTACCGCACGCGCTCCGTCACGGTGAAGACGACGCGGGTCTTGCGCTCGCCGCCGAGGGTGGTGAAGGCCTTGGTCTGCCGCCCGGACGGGCCTGCGAGCGTGACGCCGCCGCGGAGGGGCGGCTGCCCCGGAACCGTCCAGACGAAGACGCAGACGTTGCTGCTCGCGGTGCCGTGCGCGTACGTGGCGATCGCACCGACTTGGAACGCGCCCGAGGGCGGCGCCGAAGAAGCCGGTGCGGTGCGCCGGCTCAGGGCGAACGGCCGGTCGCGGAAGTCGCTGATCCGGATCCTCGTCGGGGCAGGCGAGTCCGCCATCAGTCGAAAGCGCAGGCGGATGCGATGTCCACGAGTCGCTGTGCCTGCGCGGAAGACGCACTCGAGCCGGCGCTCCGAGACGTAGCCGCACACGGCCGCACCGTCAGCCGCAGGTCGGTGCGCACCGTCGAACGCCCCTCCCCCGTCGAGCTCGACGACGACGCGGCCGTACGGCCCGGAGCACGTCCCGTCGAGCGCCACCTCGCGCCCGCGTGACCGTGTCGCGACGGAGCACGTGGGATCCGAGCGCTCCGTGCCGTCGGCGTGGGAGGAGCAGCCCGAGTCGAAGGCGCCGTCCACGAGACCGTCGCCGTCGTTGTCCCGGCGGTCGGCGCACTCCTGCGCGCGGAGCGGCGGCTGTGTCAGCCACCAGCGGGCGTTCCCCTTCTCGAAGTTCGCGGCGTACAGGAGGTCGCGGGCGCGCGCGGCGTCCCGCCCGTCGAGCGCGGCGATTGCGCGGATCTCGGTCGAGATCGCCCGGTCGAGGCTGATCCGCGCGCCCACGTCCGTGACGGACGGACGGACGTCACGCAGGGCGTTCAGAGCCCTGACGAGGCGAAGCCGCGCGGCACCGAACTTGGGGTCCGGCCAGCGCGCGAGCAGCTTCCATGCGTGCTCCTCGTCCGCGATCGCCTCCGCGATGATCGCGCGCTGCACTCCGGGAGTCGGAGCGGTCGCGCCGTCCGCGGCAACCGCGCAACTCGCCGACAGGAAGGCCGCGAACATCGTCACGCGACGCACGAGGCGTTTCTACTCCGCGCGCCGCTAGCCTGCAACCCGGTGAGCGACTACGTCTTCACGATGTACCGGTGCGACAAGTTCTACGGGCCCGACCGCCAGGTGCTCGCGAACATCTCGCTCTCGTTCCTGCCAGGTGCGAAGATCGGCGTCCTCGGGCCGAACGGCGCCGGCAAGTCGACGCTGCTGCGGATCATGGCCGGCCGAGAGGAGCCGTCGAGCGGCGTCGCAGAGCTCGCGCCGGGTGCGACCGTCGGGTTCCTCGAGCAGGAGCCACAGCTCGACGAGACGAAGGACGTGCGCGGGAACGTCGAGGACGGGGTCCGCCCGCTGCGCGACCTGCTCGACCGCTTCAACGAGATCTCCGCGAAGTTCGCGGAGCCCGACGCCGACTTCGACGCCCTGCTCGCCGAGCAGGCGAAGGTGCAGGACGCGATCGATCGCGCCGACGCGTGGAGCCTCGACGCGACCCTCGATCGCGCGATGGACGCGCTGCGCCTGCCCGACGGCGACCGCGACGTGACGACGCTCTCGGGCGGCGAGCGGCGGCGTGTCGCCCTCTGCCGGCTGCTGCTCTCGTCCCCGGACCTGCTCCTCCTCGACGAGCCCACGAACCAC
>DATMJW010000049.1:0-2676 GCA_035553355.1 Gaiellaceae bacterium
ATGACGCTCGTGCTCGACGAGGTCCGCACCGACGACGTGTCGCTCCGCGCCGAGCTCGAGCGGCGGCTCGGCTTCACCGTGGTGGAGACGACGGTCGTCGGGGTCGACTACGTGCGGGAGACGATGACCGTCGACGTCCGGTACGTTCCCGCGCCCGCGCGCGAAGGAGAGGCAGCCGTCGAGGCGCCGGTACTGCGGGTGCGGCGGTGAACGGGACGCTCGCCCGCCTTGCGGACCGGTTCGACGCGATCGACCTCCGCGAGGCCGACGCACGCGCGCGCCTCGCCGTCCGCACCGACCGCAAGTACATCGTGGACGCTGCGCGCTTCGCCACGCTCGTCGAGCTGCTCGAACGGGACCACGTGGCGGTGGAGGTCGACGAGCGACGCGTGTGCACCTACGAGAGCGTCTACTTCGACACGCCCGACCTGCTCTCGTTCCGCCAGCACGTCCAGGGCCGACGCAGGCGCTTCAAGTGCCGGACGCGGCTCTACGGCGACGGGGCCTGCTTCTTCGAGGTGAAGCTCCGGAGCGGGCGCGGCGAGACCGTGAAGCGGCGCATCGAGATCCCGCGCAGCGCTCATGGCCGCCTCGTGCCCGCCGCGCACTCGTTCCTCGACGCCGAGCTTCGCACTGCGTACGGGTACGCCGCTCCGGCGGCGCTCGCGCCTCGGATCACGACGTCGTTCACGCGCCTCACGCTCGTCGCGCGCGACGCGAGCGAGCGCCTCACGTGCGACATCGAGCTCGCGTTCCGGAGCGACACGAACGTCGCGGCGATCGTCGATGGGCGCGTGCTCGTGGAGACGAAGACGCCCCTCGGAAACGGGATCGCGGACCGGCACCTGCGCCGGCTCGGGGCGCGGCCGGTGGCGCCGTGCAGCAAGTACTGCCTCGGCGTCGCCCTCGCCGGCGCTCCGCGAGACAACGCCTTCCGACCGCTGCTGCGACGGCACTTCGTGGCGTCGAGCGCAGCCGAGGCGGCCGACCTCGCGCTGGCAGAGGCTCCGTGAGGGCGCGGATCGCAGTTCTCGCCGCCGCGGCCGCAGTCGCTGCGCCGCCGGCGGCGGCGCCCGCGCCGCAGCCGGCGACGCAGCCTCTGCCGGTGCTGCACGTCCGCACCGCCGGTGCCGTCCGCGACGAGCCGAAGGTGGCGGGAACTCTCGTCGTGCGGCGCGCGGGCCGCGTCACGTTCCGCACCCGGATCGGGATGGAGCTCCGCGGGCACTCGTCGCGCGCGTTCCCGAAGCCGCAGTACGGCCTCGAGACGTGGGACGCAGCAGGCAAGGAGCGGGACGTCTCGCTGCTCGGGCTGCCGCGCGAGAGCGACTGGGTTCTGTCCGCGCCCTACGCCGACAAGTCGCTGATGCGGAACGTCCTCGGGTACGACGCGGCGCGCTCGCTCGGCCGCTACGCGAGCAGGACGGTCTACGCCGAGCTCTTCCTGAACGGCAGCTACCGCGGCGTCTACGTCGCGTCGGAGCGCCCCAAGCTCGATCCCGTACGCGTCGTCGCGCCGCGCACCGACGTGACCGGCGGCTACCTGCTCGAGCTGACGACGCGCCAGAAGCTGCGCGCGACCGACTTCTCGCTCACGACGCCCGTCACGAACCGCGCCGTCGTCGTGACCGGCGTCGGCGGCAAGGACGCTCTGCTGCGGCGCGGCTGGATCGGCGAGTTCGTCGCCGACTTCGAGCGAGCGCTCTACGGCCCCGACTTCCGGCACCCGGAACGCGGCTGGCGCGGCTACGTCGACGAGTCGGCCGCAGTCGACTACGTGCTTCTGCAGGAGTTCTTCAGGAACGACGACGCGTTCATCGCGAGCACGTTCGCCCACAAGCCCGCGGGAGAGAAGCTCGTGTTCGGCCCGCTCTGGGACCTCGACGCCGCGCTCGGCAACTCCCCGCGCACCCGTAGCCTCGCGCCCGAAGGATGGCTGCTCGCACCGCGGTCGTCGCGGCCGTGGGTCAGCCGGCTGTACGCGGATCCGCGCTTCCTCGACGCGCTCGAGCGCCGCTGGCGCGACGTGCGCCAGCACGGGCTCGTCGAGCGGCTGCTGCGGCGCATCGACGCGGACGCCGTGCGGCTGGAGGCGGCGCAGCGACGGAACTTCGCCCGCTGGCGCATCCTCGGTCGCACCGTCTGGCTCGGAGGCGACGCCCTGCCGCCGCCGCGTCGCACCTACGCGGCCGAGCTCGCGTACCTGAAGGGCTGGATCCAGCTGCGCGCGCGCTGGATCGACGCGAACATCGCGACGCTCGGGCGCGACTGGGGCGCTCGCTAGCGCCCCGCTAGACCGACCAGCGCTCGACGAACGCGCGCTGCTTCTCCGTCGGCTCGCCGAGCTCGATCCCGAGCGTCGCGAGCTTCGTGCGGGCGATCTCCGCATCCAGCTCCGCGGGGAAGCGGTGCAGCCCCGGCTCTAGCCCGCCGCGCGCGAGGTGGTGGGCCGAGAGCGCCTGGACCGAGAACGAAAGGTCCATGATCTCGACGGGGTGACCGTCGCCGCCGGCGACGTTCGTCTGGCGGCCGTCCACGCAGACGTACGCGTGGCCGCCGCTCGGGAGCTCGTGCGCCGTCACTCCCGGCCGCACCTCCTCGCCGGGGCCGAGGGCGTCGATCGCGATCTCGCGCTCGTGGTGGCCGCCGTTCGCGAGCACGACGCCGTCCTTCAGG
>DATMJW010000050.1:0-2248 GCA_035553355.1 Gaiellaceae bacterium
GCGGCGGGCTCGTACCAGGAGTACGCGTACTTGCCGTCGTCGAGGTCGCGCGCGAGCGTCGAGAGCTTCAGCGGGTAGAAGGTGTCGCACATCACCGCGAGCTCGCCCGTCTCGTGCATCCCGATCGACCGCTCCGCGAGCCCCGGCTGCGGTCCGTGCGGGAGGCCCGACGGGTGCAGCGTGATCGAGCCGACGTCGACGCCCTTCCTCGACCCGAAGTTGCCGGAGACGTAATAGATCATCTCCTCGCTCTGCAGGTTCGAGTGGTGGTACGGGATCGGCACGGCGAGCGGGTCGAAGTCGAGCTTCCGCGGGCAGAACGAGCAGATCACGAAGTTGCGCCCGGAGAACGTCTGGTGGGCGGGCGGCGGCTGATGGATGCGGCCGGTGATCGGCTCGAAGTCGTGGATCGAGAACGTCCACGGGAAGAGGTACCCGTCCCAACCCACGACGTCGAACGGGTGGTAGTCGAGCACGTAGGTCTGGTAGCCGCCGCGGACGCGCACCTTCACGGGGAACTCGCCCTTCTCGCGGTGCGTGTTCAACTGGGCCGGCGGGTGGATGTCGCGGTGGTAGTACGGCGCGCCCTCGACGATCTGCCCGTACTGGTTGCGGTAGCGGCGCGGGATCTCGATCAGCCCCGGCGTCTCGAAGACGAGGTGGCGCTGCTCGCCCTCCGGGACGAAGCGGTAGGTCGTCCCGCGCGGGATCACGATGTAGTCGCCCTCGCGGTAGGGGAGGTCGCCGAAGATCGTCTCGAGCGTCCCCGAGCCCTCGTGGACGAAGATCACCTCGTCGCCCTCGCCGTTCCGGAAGAAGTAGTCCATCGTCCCGGACGGCCGGCAGATCGAGATCTCGACGTCGTTGTTCCACATCAGGAGCCGGCGGCCGGTGACCTCGTCGCCTTCGGGCGCGATCTCCTTCGTGTTCATCAGCCGGTGCTGGTGCGTGTCCGGCACCCACTCCTCGCGGACGATCGGCTCGAACTCTCCGATCTGCATCACGCGGCAGGGCGACTGGAGGTGGTAGAGGATCGACTCGTTCCCGGAGAAGCCCTCGAGCCCCATCACCTCCTCGGTGAGGAGCGTCCCGTTGTCGCGGAACTGGATGTGCCGCTTGCGCGGCACGTCGCCGAGGCGCTGGTAGAACGGCATGCGTCGGAGGATACTCGCGCCGGATGGCAACCGCGCTCGTCCAGAACGCCGGCACCACCTTCCACTACGAGGTCGCGGGCGACGGGCCGCCCGTCGTGCTCCTGCACGGCGGCTTCCTCGACCTGCGGCAGTGGGACGACCTCTTCCCGCTGCTCGCGCGGCGGTACCGCGTGCTCCGGTTCGATGCGCGCGGTCACGGACGGACGCCGCTCGGCGCCGTCCCGTACGCGCGGTTCGAGGACGTCCGCGCGATGCTCGACGTCGCGGAGATGGAGGCGGCGCACGTCGTCTCGCTGTCGGCGGGATCGGGCGCTGCCGTCGAACTCGCTCTCGCGTACCCCGCGCGCGTCGCGAGCCTCGCGCTCGGCGCCGCGCCGCTGCGCGGGTTCGCCGTCGCCGCCGAGTTCACCGACGGGATGCGACGGATCGTCGCTGCGGGCGTCGCCGGCGACCGCCGAAGGCTCCACGAGCACGTGTGGGCCTTCGAGTGCTTCCGCGTTGCCCGCGACATCCCCTCCGCGCGAGAGCGCCTCGAGCAGATGGTCGTCGAGGAGCACGGATTCGGCTACGCGCGCCCCGACGCGCCGCCGCTCTCGTGGTACGAGCCGCCGGCGGCGACGGCGCTGGACGGGATCCGCGCCCCGACCCTCGTCGTCGTCGGCGAGGGCGAGATGCCGGCGCTCGCGGAGGTGGCGGCACACGTCGGATCGACGATCCCGGGCGCACGCACCGCGGTCGTCGCAGGCGCGGGGCACTTCGTCGTCCTCGAGCAACCCGCGGCGTACGCCCGGCTGATCGTGGACTGGCTCGAGGAACAGGCGGGCTAGGGCTTCGGGCGCGGCCCGACGGTGTTCCGGAGGACGCCGATCCCCTCCACCTCGAGCTCGACCACGTCGCCCGGCCGGAGCCACCGCCCGTCGCCGAGCTCCAGGATGCAGCCGGTGCCGACGGTGCCCGAGCCGAGGACGTCGCCGGGGCGCAGCACCGTGTTCCGCGCCGCGTGGTCGCGGATCCGTTCCCACGAGAAGAAGAGGTCGCGGAGGTTCCCGCGCGAGCGCTCCTCGCCGTTCACGCGCGCGACCATCTCGGCCTCC
>DATMJW010000051.1:0-57178 GCA_035553355.1 Gaiellaceae bacterium
CCGACGATCGTGTACTCGACCGTCTGGTTCGCGTCGACGTCCTTGAGCCGGACCTTGGCCCCGATCGAGACGACGCTGAGGTCGACGTCGCCGGAGTCGATCACACGCGCGTTCCGGAGCCGCTCCTCGAGCTGGGCGATCTTGTGCTCGAGCATCGCCTGCTCGTTCTTCGCGTCGTCGTACTCGGCGTTCTCGGAGATGTCGCCGAAGTCGCGCGCGACGCGGATGCGGTCCGCGACCTCGCGGCGCTTGTCGTTCGACAGGTACTCGATCTCCTGCTTGAGCTTCTCGTAGCCCTCGGGGGTGAGGATGACTTCCTTCAAGGTTTTCGCCTCCAGACTCGGCGGGCGGTGCCGAGCGCATCTACAGAAAAGGCCGGCGCAGAGGCGCCGACGCGGGCGCGAATGGTAGCGCCGCCCCCGGACGGGGTCAATACCTCCGTCTACCATCTTCGAACCATGTCGGTCGACCTTCGTGAGAGCTGGCGGATCGGCGACGTCGAGATCCCGACGCGCCTCGTGCTCGCGCCGATGGCGGGGGTGAGCGTGCAGGCGTTCCGGCGCCAGGGCCGCCGCTTCGGCGCCGGGCTCGTCTGCTCCGAGATGGTGTCGGTCGCAGGCATCCACCACCGGAACGAGCGCACGCTCGGGTACCTGCGCGTCGCCTCCGACGAGCATCCACTCGCGATCCAGATCTTCGGCTCGGAGCCGTCGCTGATGGGCGAGGCGGCGCGGACGGTCGAGGCGGCGGGCGCCGACCTCGTCGACATCAACTTCGGCTGCCCCGTCCGGAAGGTGACGAAGACCGGGGCGGGAGCGACGCTGCTCGACGACCCCGCCCGCGCGTGCGCGATCGTCGAGGCGGTCGCCGGCGCGGTCGACCTGCCGGTGTCGGTGAAGATGCGGCGCGGCCTCCGCGACGGCTCGCGGACGTGCCTCGAGGTCGGCCCGATGCTCGTCGAGGCCGGTGCCGCGTGCCTGACGCTTCACCCGCGCTCGGCGCAGCAGATGTACACCGGCACGGCCGACCACTCGCTCACCGCCGAGCTCGTCTCGCTCGTCGACGTCCCCGTGGTCGCCTCCGGCGACGTCACCTCGCGCGCCCGCGCGCAGGCCGTGCTCGCGACGACCGGAGCCGCCGCGGTCATGGTCGGTCGCGCCGCGCAGGGGAACCCGTGGGTGCTGCGCGAGATCGCGGAGGGCGACGAGCGCGAGCCGACACGCGAGGAGGTCGTCGCCGAGCTCGTGCTCTTCGTGCGCGAGACGGTGCGGGAGCTGGGCGAACGGCGCGCGTCCGGCTTCCTGAAGAAGTTCTACGGCTGGTACCTCGGCCGCGGGCGGTTCCCGCGGCCGTTCAAGCAGGAGCTCGTCGTGCTCGACTCGACGGAGGAGGTCGAGCGGCGGCTGCTGGCGGCCGCACCGCGAGCGCTCCCCCTCCTCGAGCGGCTGGAGCAGGAGCTCCCGACGGCGGACGAGGTGCTGGTCGACTCGCTGCCGATCTCGATCTACGGCGGCGGATGACGTGGCGACGACGGTCGACGTGGCCGTCGTCGGTGCCGGGCTCGCCGGCCTCGCCACCGCACGTCTGCTGAAGCGGGAAGGACGGTCGGTCGTCGTGCTCGAGGCGCGCGAGCGCGTCGGCGGCCGGATCGAGACCCACCGCTTCGACGACGGCGCCGTCGCCGAGCTCGGCGCGACCTGGGTGGGCGGGCGGCACAGGCGCACCCAGGCGCTGGCCGCGGAGCTCGGGTTGCCGCTCGTCCGCGACGAGGCCGCGGGCGAGCCCGTGGTCGTGGACGAGCAGCACGAACCGCGCGGCGGGCGCCTGCTCGCGCGGATCGAGCAGCGCGCCGCGACGATGCTGCTCGAGCGGCGCGCGCGGACGGTCGCGCTGGATGCACCGTGGAAGTCGCGTGGCGCGGCGCAGCTCGACGAGCGGACGCTCGAGGCGTGGCTGCGGCGCAACGTCCCGCGCGAGGGCGCGCGCCGCGGGCTCGCGGGGCTCCTCGAGGGCGTCTTCGCCGCCGAGCCGAGCCGCGTCTCGCTCCTGTACGCGCTCTTCTACCTCCACGCCGGCGGCGGCCTGCGCGAGCTCGTCGCCTCCCACGGCGGCGCCCAGGAGTCCCGCGTCCCGGGCGGCGTCGACCGGCTCTGCACGAGCCTGGCGGAGGAGCTCCACGAGGACCTGCTGCTCGGGACGACCGTCACCGCGGTTCGGCACGGCGGCGGCGGAGCGACGGTCGAGACCGAGGCCGAGTCCTTCGCCGTCCGACGCGTCGTCGTCGCGGTGCCACCCGCGGTCGCTACAGCGATCCGCTTCGACCCCGAGCTGCCGCAGGAGCGGGCGCAGCTCCTCGCCGGCCTCGACCACGGGGACGTGACCAAGATCGTCGCCGTCTATCCGTCCGCGTTCTGGCGGTCGCGCGGGCTCAGCGGGAGCGCCTGGGGCGGCGGGCTCGACCCGTCGCTCGTCGTCGACCTGAGCGAACCCGGCGAGGCGCGCGGTGTCCTCGCCGCGTACTACATCTCGCGCGCGGCGCGGTCGCTGCGTGCGCTCGCCCCGGAGGAGCGGACGCGAAACGCACTCGACGCGCTCGTGCGCGCGTTCGGCCCCGAGGCCGCGTCCCCGCTCCACACCGCGGCGCGCGACTGGACCGAGGAGCGCTGGACCGGCGGCTGCTGGGGCGCGTTTCCACCGCCGGGCGTCCTCTCACGCCACGGCGAGGCGCTGCGCGCGCCCGTCGGACCGGTCCACTGGGCCGGATCGGAGACCGGCCGCGAAGGATGCGGCTACCTCGAAGGGGCGCTCGAGTCGGCGGCGAGGGCGGCGGCGGAAGTCGCCGCCACCCTCGCGCCGGAACGGCCCGGACGCGGTTAGACCGCGCGCGAGCCCGAGCGGTCGCGGTGCTGGTCGACGACGCCGTCGCGGCCCGGCACGTCCTTCTTGCCGAAGTACCAGCTCGCGAGCAGAGCGATCGTGAGCGGCAGGTGCAGGGCGTAGTCGTCCGTGTCGTCGGCGGGCAGCCAGTCCAGCACGCCGAGGATCCCGAGCAGGAAGAGCCCGGCATAGGCGATGCCGCTGAAGAGCAGGTACGTCAGCGCCGTCTGGTGCTTCCGCGCCGCCAGGATGCCGATGCCGAAGAGCGCGTGCGCGATGTTGTGCAGGACGCTCGTCTGGAAGATGCCGAGGATCGAGCCCTCGGAGTCCTCACCGGCGAAGTCGCCCGGCGCGTTCTCGGTGATCCCGGGGATGAAGCCGAGGATCCCGACGAGCAGGAAGACGATGCCGAACACGAGCGCGAGAGTCTGCGCCAGCGTGCGGCGATCTGGATCACGATCACGATCGTTCATCGAACCTCCGAGGTGGTTGGGCCGGTCACGAGCACGTTCCCGTTCTTGCCTGATTCGTAAACGCGCGGGGCAATCCTTTGTCCAAAGAACGAAAGAAGGGGTGGGATCCCTCGGATCCCACCCCTTCGCCGAGCTCGATGCGCGTGGGCTAGACGGTCCCGCGCCCGAACGGCTGCGTCGCCGACGGGTCGTTCCCCATGTAGCCGCCGGAGGCGACCGGCGCGGAGTCGTCCTGCGTCATCCCGTCCTTCATCGACTGCGCCTCGTCCTTCGCGCGGCTCATGCCCTGGTCGAGGTCCTGCTTGAACTGCTCCTTGTTCTCCTGCCCCTTCTGGTAGGCGCCCTGGAGCATCTCGCGCGCGACGTCGCGGCCGCCGAGGCCGAACGCGAGCGCCGAACCGAGCGCGATCGCGCCGATCAGGCCCGCGTAGGTGATCGTGACGATGCTCTCCGCGATCATCAGCTGATCGAGGATCATGAACGTCGCGATCGTCATCACGAGGATCGGCGCCGCGGTGGCGACGATCTTGCCGAGCGCGGTGTCGCCCATCGCCCGCGTCACGAGCGCGGCGACGCCGGCCGAGATGGCGCTGGCGACGAGGAAGATCACGAGCGCCGCGAGCACGTTCGGCAGGTACGCGTAGATGGACGCGACGAAGTTCGTCAGCGCCTCGATGCCGAGCACCGAGACGGCGAGCGAGATCGTCCCGAGCATGATCGCCCAGAAGGCGATCGAGCCGATCAGCCGCGACGGGCTGGACGTGATCTTCTGGATGAAGTTGCCGCCTGCACCGCCGTGCAGCGTCCGATCGAGACCCGCCCGGTTCAGGAGGCGAGAGACGAGCTTGCCGACCATCTTCGCGACGAAGTAACCGATCACGAGGATTGCAAGCGCGCCGATCAGCGCAGGCAGCCAGGCAAAGAACACGGTGAACCCGCGCTCGACGCTGTTGCCGATGTCCATGAAACTGACCCCCTGGTTGATGTTGGACTCTTCTAGGACACGAAGATGTGTCCCTGACGTTGGCGTCCGAAACTCAACGGTCGACAGGGGTCATTGGTTCCGTTGCCAGACGAGACGCAGCCCCTCAAGCGTCAGGAACGGGTCGACACGCTCGAGCGTGCGTGCGTGCGGCGCGATCAGCTCGGCGAGGCCGCCGGTCGCGATCGTCTGCGCCTCGACGCCGAGCTCGCCCCGGATGCGCTCGACGATCCCGTCGACCTGCCCGGCGAACCCGTAGACCAGGCCCGACTGGAGCCCGGCGACGGTCGTCTTGCCGATCACGCTCGCCGGCGGCGCGAACTCCACCTTCACGAGCCGGGCCGCGCGCGCGAAGAGCGCGTCCATCGAGATCTCGATCCCGGGCGCGAGGACGCCGCCGACGTACTCGCCCTCGGGCGAGACGATGTCGAAGTTCGTGCTCGTCCCGAAGTCGACGACGATGCACGGAGGGCCGTAGCGCTCGGCGGCGGCGACGGCGTTCGCGATCCGGTCGGGGCCGACCTCGCGCGGGTCGTCGTAGCGGATCGGGATCCCGGTCCGGACGCCGGGGCCGAGGACGAGCAGCGGCGCGCTCGCCCACCGCTCCGCGACGCGCTCCCACTCGCGCTGCAGCGCCGGGACGGTCGTCGAGAGGCAGATGCCCTCGACGTGGTCGAGGACGAAGAGCGAGTCGAGCGTGACCCCGAGCTCGTCGCCCGTGCGGCTGCGGTCGGTGGCGAGGCGGAAGCTGTCGACGAGGCGCTCGCCGTCGAAGAGGCCGAGCACCGTCTGCGTGTTGCCGACGTCGACGGCGAGCAGCATCGACGTGGAGCCTACGCGGCTACTCGTCGTCGTCGCGCGCGAGCGACTCGCCGATGCGCTCGGCGAGCGCCTCCGCGGTCAGCCGCGGCTCGTCGTTCTCGCCGCGCAGCTCCTCGACGGTGACGTCGCCGGAGGTGTAGACGTCCGCGCGCGGGATGATCCGCGACGGCCGGTTCTTGTCCCATACCCACACGTCCTCCATCCGGATGTGGAAGAAGGGGTAGTGCGCGCCCTGCGTCACCTGCAGATCGAGCTGGTTGCAGAGGTACGTCGCGTCCTGCGTGAGGATGCAGTACCGGAAGAGGCCGAAGACGGCGGTGTACTCCCGCTTGAGGCGGAGCTCGAGATCCGCCTCGAACTCGTCGAGATCGTCGAGGTGCGACATCAGTGGCTCTCCGGGTGACGGTTTCGCGAGTCTGCCGCGGGAGCTGCAAGCGATGCAAGGACGCAGGGAGCGGCGGGGCCGGAACGCCCGGCCGCGACAGAGGACGCTGCAGCGCGCCGCAGATCGCGCGGCAGAGTCGCCCTAACTGTTGCCGGGAGAGCCACCTGCTCAGTGTAGCCCCGCGAGCAACGCGGAAACCGTGCCGCGGCCGGGGACGACGAGCGACGGGTCGAGCTCCGCGAGCGGCTCGAGCACGAAGCGGCGCTCGTGCAGGCGCGGGTGCGGCAGCGTCAACCCCGGCTCGTCGACGACGGCGTCGCCGTGGAGGAGCAGGTCGAGGTCGATCGTGCGCGGAGCCCATCGCTCGCCGCGGACGCGGCCGAGACCGCGCTCGACGTCGAGGAGGAGGTCGAGCAGCTCGCGGGGCGCGAGCGTCGTCTCGACGCGCGCGACGCCGTTCAGGTACGGCGGCTGGCCCTCCACTCCGACCGGGTCGGTCTCGCGCAGCGTCGACACGGCGGCGACCGCGACCGCCTCGTGCTCGTCGAGCACCTCGAGCGCGCGGCGCAGCGTCGACTCGCGCTCGCCCAGGTTCGCCCCGAGCGCGACGTACGCATCGGCGTTCATGGCTTTCTCATAGTGCACGGCTACCGTGTCCGGGTGATCCGGACACTCGTCCTCCTCGCGGCACTCGCCGCGCTCGCAGCGACGGCACCGGGCGGAGCCGCGGTGTCCTCCGCGGTCGCACCCAGCGAGACGGCGACCGTCGCGATCGACGCGACCGCCGCGGCGGAACGGCTCCTGCGAGGCGCAGGGGCGAGGCAGCTCTCGCCGCAGCTCGGGCTGTGGTCGCTCGACGGTGCAGCCGCGGCGCGGCTCGTGCCGCGGCTCAGGCGTCTCGGCGCGCTCCGCTATGCCGAGCCCGCGCGGCGGCGCGACCTCTTCGTCCGGTTCACCGATCCGCTGACGTCGCCGGAGCGCGCCTACCACCTCTACACCGTCGGCGTCGACCGCGTCGAGCAGCCGGGGCCCGGGTTCCCGGTCACCGTGATCGACAGCGGCATCGACCTCGGCAACCCGGAGTTCGCAGGGCGTCCGGACGTCGTCGAGCTCAACCCGCAGCTCGTGCCGACGACGGCCGAGGGCGAGTACCACGGGACGCAGGTCGCCACCGTCGCCGCCGCGGCACGGAACGGCATCGGCACCGAGGGCGTCTACTCGACGGCGGCCCTGCGCTCGTACGACCTCGAGGGCGATCTGTCGGACCCGTCGATCATCGCCGCGATCGAGGCGTCCGTCGCAGCGGGCCCGAGCGTCATCAACATCAGCCTCGGCGGTCCGGGCGACTCGCGCGCGCTCTGCGAGGCGATCGCGCGCGCCGTCGGGCTCGGGTCTCTGGTGGTCGCCGCAGCCGGGAACGAGCTGCGCGAGGGGAACCCCGCGATCTATCCGGCCTCCTGCCCGCACGTGCTCACGGTCGGCTCGGTCGGGCCGACCCTGCAGCCGTCGCCGTTCTCGTCCGCGAGCGCGGCCGTCGACCTCGCGGCACCGGGCGAGCGCCTCCCGGTGACGCTTCCGGACGGGAGCGCGCGTCTCACCTCCGGGACGAGCTTCGCCGCGCCCGTGGTGTCCGCGGCGGCTGCCTGGGTGCGCACGGTGCGCGGGCCGATGCACCACACGCAGCTCTTCGACCTCCTCCGCTTCAGCGCCCGGGACGCCGCCGACCCCGGCTTCGACCAGCGCACCGGCTTCGGCGTCCTCGACCTCCCCGCGGCGTTGACGGCGGCGCTGCCGCCGGTCGATCCGCAGGAGCCGAACGACGACGTCGCGCACGTCGCGGCCGGCGGGCTCTTCGAGCGGCCGAAGCAGCTCGTCTCGACGCGGTTCCGCGCGCGCCTCGACGCGACGGAGGACCCGCGCGACGTCTACCGCGTCTCCGTCCCGCCCGGGCGCCGGCTCACCGCCACCGTCGCGCCCACCGACGACGTCACCGTCGCCCTCTACGCGCCGGACGCGCGGACGGTGCTGCGGCCGCAGGGCCGGCTCGCGTTCTCCGACCGCTTCGGCGCCTCGAACGAGCGCGTCGTCTACACGAACCGGACGCGGAGGGCGGTCGTCCTCCACCTCGCGGTCGCGCCGGCGCTCGGCAGCGGCGCCGCGAACCCGCAGTACACGGTCACGCTGACCCGGATGCCGTCGCCGAGGCGCTGACGGCGGCGTACTCCACGGGCGCGTCGAGCGCGACGTCGGGCTTCCGCACGCGAACGCGCGCCTCGCGCACGGGGAACCGGGCGACGAGCTCGTCGGCAAGCGCGCGGGCCAGGGCCTCGAGGAGCCGGAAGGCGCATCCGTCCGACACCTCGCGCACGCACGCGACGACGTCGCGGTAGTCGACGGCCTCCGCGAGCACGTCCGAGGCGCCCGCCTCGCCCACCTCGAGCTCGACGTCGAAGAGGAAGCGCTGGCCCGCCTCGCGCTCCCACTCGAGCGCGCCGTGGAAGCCGTGCAGCTCGATCCCGCGCAGCTCGACGATCACTCGACGGCCGCCGCCGCGGCGAGCGCCTCGACGTGCTCGCGCACGTCGTGGACGCGGAAGATGGACGCGCCGCGGTCGAACGCCGCGACGGCGGCGCCGAGCGACGCGGCGAGGCTGCCCGTGCGCGCCGCCGGGTCGAAGAGCTTCCCGAGCGAGCTCTTGCGGGAGAGGCCGACCAGCACCGGCCGCCCGAGCGCGACGAGGACGTCGAGCCGGCGCAGGAGCTCGAAGTTCTGGGCGGGCGTCTTCCCGAAGCCGAAGCCGGGGTCGACGCAGACCCGCTCTTCCGGGATGCCGGCGGCGACCGCGAACGCGAGCCGCTCCTCGAGGAACGCCGCCACCTCGCCCGCGACGTCCTCGTACCGCGGCGCCACCTGCATCGTCCGCGGCTCGCCCTGCATGTGCATCAGGCAGACGTACGCGCCCGCGTCCGCGACGACTCCCGCGAGCTCCGGGTCTCCGCGGAGCGCCGTGACGTCGTTGACGAGCTCGGCGCCGAGAGCGAGAGCCCGCCGAGCGACCTCGGCCTTCGCCGTGTCGATCGAGACGGGGACGCCCTCGAGGCGCTCCAGCACGGGAACGACGCGCCGCAACTCCTCGTCGAGCGCGACCGCGTCGGCGCCCGGGCGCGTCGACTCGCCACCCACGTCGACGAGGGCCGCGCCCTCGGCGGCCATCCGGCGTGCCGCGGCAGCCGCCGCCGCGGGGTCGAGATGGACGCCGCCGTCCGAGAAGCTGTCGGGCGTGGCGTTCACGATCCCGACGACGCTCGGCCGCGACAACCGCCGCTCGAGCGGCGGACGCACGTCTGCTGCGAGGCTCACGCGAATGAGTCTGCCAACGAGAGCGCGCCGAGCGCGTCTAAGCGGAGGATGACCGCGACCCGCGTCACGACGGTGCTCGGCGTCCTGGCGGCGGTCGCCGTCGTCGCCGTTGCCTCGCGTGGCTCGACCCCGGCGACGACGGACCGCGTGCGGCAGCCGTCGGACACCCTGCTCGACCTCGTCTTCTCGCTCTACGTCGTCGGGATCGCGCTCGGCGCCGTGCTGTTCGTGGCGCTGCTCGTGCTGCGCCGCTTCGCGACGCTCGCGGAGCGGCCGCCGGGGCGCGGGAACCCGCTGCGGACGTTCCTCGTCGCGGTCGTCCTGATCACGGCGCTGTTCGCGGTGCTCCGGTGGCTCCAGGTGACCGACCCGGCGATCACGCCGCGCGAGGTGCCGGCGGTGCCGCCGGCGGACGCCGCGCCGACGCCGACGCGGGACACGGCGGAGCAGTACGAGGCGGAGTTCGCCTGGCGGCCGCTGCTCGCGCTCGGCCTCGTCGCGCTCCTGGCCGTCCTCGCGTGGTGGCGGGCCGGGCGGGCGCGCCGCCTCGCGCGCGAGCGGACGCCGCGACAGACGCTCGCCGAGACGCTCGCGGACGTGCTCGAGGAGACGCTCGACGCGCTGCGCGCCGAGCCGGATCCGCGTCGCGCCGTGATCGGCGCCTACGCGCGGCTCGAGCGGGTCGCCGCGGCGTCCGGTCTGGCGCGGCGGCCGGCGGAGGCGCCGCTCGAGTACCTGGGGCGGATGCTGGCGGGGCTCGAGGTCGGGGAGGCGGCGGTGCGACGGCTCACCGTCCTCTTCGAACGGGCAAAGTTCTCGCACCATGCGATGGACGCGGCGATGAAGGACGAGGCGATCGGCGCGCTCGAGTCGGTGCAGGAGGACCTGCACCAGGCCGAGCTGCGCGCGCGCCGCGCCCGCGCGGAGGCGGCGGCGCTCGCGCGCGAGCGTGCGCAGGAGCGGGCGCGCGCGTGACCCGGCTGCTGCGCCGGCTGGCGCCGCTTCCCGTCGCCGCGACTGCGGCGCTCGCGTTCGTCCTGCTCACGTTTCCGGGCAGGAGCGGGATCGCGATCCGCGTCTACGAGCTGTTCGTCGCGGCATTCGCGCTCGCCGTCCTCGTCGCAGCCGTACGGCGGGCGCAGCCGGTCGCGCGCGACTCGCTCTTCGAGCGCGGGCTCCGCCGGCCCGTTCGCGCGAACACGTCGATCCCGGAGCTCGAGCGGCTTCGCCGCGAGGTCGCCCTCGCGACGGCGACCGCGTTCGACGTGCACGTGCGGCTGCGCCCGACGGTGCGACGGGTCGCGCGGCAGCGGCTGCTCGCGCGACGCGGCATCGACCTCGACGCGCAGCCGGAGCAGGCGAGGGAGATCCTCGGCGCCGCGGCCTGGGAGCTCGCACGTGCGGATCGGCCCGCGCCCCGCGACCGCAACGCGCCGGGGCTCCGCCCTCAGGAGCTGCGCGAGGTCGTCGAGGCGCTGGAGCGGGTCGCATGACGCTCACGCTGCCGCAGGTCCAGGAGCTCGCGGGCCGGATCCTCGACGAGGTCGAGCGCGCCGTCGTCGGGAAGCGCGACGCGCTCGAGCTCGTGCTGCTCGGGCTGCTCGCCGACGGTCACGTCCTGCTCGAGGACTACCCGGGGCTCGCGAAGACGCTGACGGCGCGCTCGTTCGCGCAGGTGACGTCGATCGGCTTCTCGCGGATCCAGTTCACGCCGGACCTGATGCCCGCCGACGTCACCGGCTCCTCGATCTGGAGCCAGCGCGAGGGCGACTTCGAGTTCCGGCCCGGCCCGATCTTCACGAACCTCCTCCTGGCGGACGAGATCAACCGCGCCCCGCCGAAGACGCAGGCGGCGCTGCTCGAGGCGATGCAGGAGCGGCAGGTGACGATCGAGGGGACGACGCACCCGCTCGCGCGGCCGTTCCTCGTCCTCGCGACGCAGAACCCGATCGAGTACGAGGGGACGTACCCGCTGCCGGAGGCGCAGCTCGACCGCTTCCTGCTGCGCGTGTCGTTCGGCTACCCGGACGCCGAGGACGAGTGGGAGGTGCTGTCGCGGCGGCTCGAGCGCGGCGCCGACGACGTCGAGCTCGACGCGGTCGTCGATCCGCCGACGGTGCTCGCCCTGCAGGCGGCGATCGAGCAGGTGCACGTGAGCGCGTCCATCGGTCGCTACATCGTCGACCTCGTCGCGGCGACACGCGCGAGCGGCTCGACCGCGGTCGGCGCGAGCCCCCGCGGGTCGCTGGCGCTCCTCAAGCTGTCGCGCTGCCGCGCCGCGCTCGCAGGCCGCGACTTCGTGACGCCGGACGACGTGAAGGCCGTCGCCGTGCCCGCGCTCGCGCACCGCCTGATGCTGCGGCCCGAGCTCTGGGTGCAGCGGTTGAGCGCCGACGACGTCGTGCGCGAGGTGCTCGAGTCGGTGCCGACGCCCGCTGCCGAGGAGCCCGAAGCGGCGCCGCCGCGATGACGCGCGCGGCATCGCCGCGCGTCGCGGGGTACTCGCTGCTCGCGGCGCTCGGGCTCCTCGGAGCGCTGGCGGCGCGGCGCCCCGAGCTCGCCGTGCTCGCCGCGCCCTTCGCGCTCGCGCTCGTCGTGGGGCTGCAGCCGTCGCGCGCACCGGCGCCGCGGATCTCGCTCGCGCTCGACCGCGAGCGCGCGATCGAGGGCGACGAGGTCATCGCGGAACTCGCGGTCCGCAGCGACTTCCCGATCGAGCGGCTCGAGCTCCTGCTGGCGCTTCCCGACGGCGTCGAGGTCGCCGATGGGTCGAACGCGCACGCGGTCCGGCTCGGCTGGGAGGACGAGCGGGTGCTCGCGCTTCGCCTCCGCTGCACGCGCTGGGGGAACCGGACGCTCGGGGACGTGCGGCTGCGGGCCCGCGGCCGCTTCGGCGTCGTCGTGTGGGAGCAGCAGCTGTGGCTCCCGCAGCCTCTTCGTGTCTACCCGCGCCCGGAGACGCTGCGGCGGCTCGTCCCGCCTCGCTCGACGCAGCCCTTCAGCGGCAACGACGTCGCGCGGCAGAAGGGGGACGGGCTCGAGTTCGCCGACCTGCGGCCGTTCCTCCCGGGCGACCGTGTGCACTCGATCAACTGGCGCGCGAGCGCCCGCCTCCAGGGCCGCGGCGGCTCCGGCCTCGTCGTGAACGAGCGCCACCCCGAGCGGAACGCCGACGTGATCCTCTTCCTCGACAGCTTCGTCGACGCTCGCCGCGGCGGCAGCTCCACCCTCGACCTCGCGGTGCGGGCCGCCGCGGCGATCGCGACGCGCTACCTCGCCCGGCGCGACCGCGTCGGCCTCGTCTCGTTCGGCGGCGTGCTGCGCTGGCTCGTGCCCGGGATGGGTCTCGCGCAGCGCTACCGGATCGTCGACGCGCTGCTCGAGACCGAGGTCGTCTTCAACTACGCGTGGAAGGACGTCTCGATCGTGCCCGCGCGGACGCTGCCGCCCCAGGCGCTCGTGCTCGCGGTGACACCGCTCCTCGACGAGCGGGCAGTCGGTGCGTTCCTCGACCTGCGCGCACGCGGCCACGACCTCGCCGTCGTCGAGGTGTCGCCGGAGCCGTTCGCCGATCCGGGAGGCGACGAGCTCGACCGCCTCGCGCACCGGCTCTGGCTGCTCCACCGCGAGGAGCTGCGCGCGCGCTTCGAGGCGGTCGGCGTCCCGGTCGCGCGCTGGCGCGAGGACGTGCCGCTCGAAGCCGTGCTCGAGGGGGTGAGATCGTTCCGGCGACACGCTCGGCTCGCGCGCGCGTAGCCGTCGCCGCCTCCGCCCTCGGCGGAGCCGCCGCGCTCGCGGCTTCGCTCGCCGCCGCGCCGCGGAGCGAGGCGGCGTCCGCTGCGAGCGCCGGGATGGGCGCGGCCGCGGTAGCCGCGCTCGCGCTCGCGCTCCTCGCGCGGCGCCCGTCGCTCGTCGCGGTCGCCGCCGCGCTCGTCGGTGGGCAGTACTCGCTCCTGCTCGCCGTCGAGAGTCCCGCCCTCGACACGCGCGCGGCGGTCGTCGCCGCGGCCCTGTACGTCGTCGCCGAGCTCGGCTACTGGGGCGTGGAGCTGCGCGGAGCGGTCGCCGACGAGCCCGGGATGCTGCTGCGCCGCGTCGCCGTCCTCTGCGCGACGGCGGTGGGAGTCGCCGTCTTCGGAATCGCGCTGCTCACGCTCGTCGAGACGGTCGGCCGCGGCGGCCGCGTGCTCGAAGCCGCAGGCGTCGCTGCGGCCGTCGGGGTGCTCGCGCTCGTGGTGCTCGCGGCCCGCGCGGGGCCGCGGGAGGGCTAGCCCTTCGCGCCCTCGGGCGGCGGCGGCTGCATCCCGAGCCCCGGCACCGGCCGCGGCTTCGGCGACGGCGCCGGCTTCCGCTCCTGCTCGGGCTCCGGCTGCGGCTCCGGCCGCGCCGGCGCCTCCTCCGGGAACACCGAGGACTCGTCCTCGCCGGCGAGCAGGCGCTCGAACTGGTCCTTGTCGATCGTCTCGCGCTCGATCAGGATCGCCGACAGCCGGTGCAGCTCGTCCATGTGCTCGCGCAGGACGCGGTGCGCGGTCGCGTGCGCCTCCTCGATCACGCGCCGGATCTCGTCGTCGATCTCGCGGGCGATCTCGTCGGAGTAGGCGGGCTCGTTGCCCATCTCGCGGCCGAGGAACGGCTGGTCGTGGTTGCGGCCGAGGACGCGCGGGCCGAGCTTCTCGCTCATGCCGTAGCGCATCACCATCGCCTTGGACGTCGCCGTCACCTTCTCGAGGTCGTTCGCGGCACCGGTCGTCACCTCGTGGAAGACGAGCTCCTCGGCCGCGCGGCCGCCGAGCGTCATCGCGAGGTCGTCCATCAGCGTCGACTTCGTCGTCAGGTAGCGATCCTCGGTCGGCAGCGAGATCGTGAGGCCGAGGGCCTGCCCGCGGGAGACGATCGTGATCTTGTGGACCGGATTCGTGTTCTCGAGGTAGTGCCCGACGAGCGCGTGCCCCATCTCGTGGTACGCGGTGATCTTGCGCTCCTTCTCGCCGAGCAGCCGGGCCTTCTTCTCCGGCCCTGCGATCACGCGCATGATCCCTTCCTCGAGCTCGTCCTGGCCGATCGTCTTCTTCCCGCGCCGCGCCGCGAGGAGCGCCGCCTCGTTGATCAGGTTCGCGAGATCCGCGCCCGTGAAGCCGGGCGTGCCGGCGGCGAGGGTGTCGAGGTCGATCTCCGGCGCGAGCGGCTTCCCCTTCGAGTGCACCTCGAGGATCTTGCGGCGGCCGTTCCGGTCGGGCCGGTCGACGACGATCTGGCGATCGAAGCGGCCCGGGCGCAGGAGCGCCGGGTCGAGGATGTCCGGCCGGTTCGTGGCGGCGATGAGGATGATGTTGTCCTTCATCTCGAAGCCGTCCATCTCGACGAGCAGCTGGTTCAGCGTCTGCTCGCGCTCGTCGTGGCCGCCGCCGAGGCCGGCGCCGCGGTGGCGGCCGACGGCGTCGATCTCGTCCATGAAGATGATGCAGGGACTCGACTGCTTCGCCTGCTCGAAGAGGTCGCGGACGCGCGACGCGCCGACGCCGACGAACATCTCCACGAAGTCCGAGCCGGAGATGGAGAAGAACGGCACGCCCGCCTCGCCGGCGACCGCGCGCGCGAGCAGCGTCTTACCGGTACCGGGCGGCCCGTAGAGGAGGACGCCCTTCGGGATGCGCGCGCCGAGCGCCTGGAACTTCTTCGGGTTCTCGAGGAACTCCTTGATCTCGTGCAGCTCCTCGACCGCCTCGTCAGCGCCCGCGACGTCCTTGAAGCCGATCTTCGGCGAGTCGGGCGTCATCCGCTTGGCGCGGCTCTTGCCGAAGCTCATCACCTTCGAGCCGCCGCCCTGCACCTGGTTCATGAGGAAGATCCAGAACGCGATCAGGAGCGCGAACGGGAGCATCGTGATGAGGAGCGAGCTCCACCACGCGCCACCCGTGCCCGCGGAGTCGTAGCGGACGTTCTCGCGCTTGAGCACGTCCTCGAACGCGAGCGCCGACTGCGGGCTGACGTAGTTCACCTGCACCTCGTCGCCGCCGACGAGCTTCGCGTCGATCCGCTGACGGTTCGGCGTGAACTTGACCTCCTGGACGTTCCCGCTCTCCGCCTGCTGGATCAGCTCGGAGTAGGTCAGCTGCTCCCGGTTCTCGCCGCGCGGAATCAGCGTCTGGCTCGCCAGGTACACGAGCAGCACGATGACGAGAAGGGGGAAGAGCGCGCTGCGGAAAAAGCGATTCAAGAAGTCTCCTGCACGTCAGGGTACCAACGTTGTCCCGTCACAACGCCGGGGCGGCCGACGGCGGTGCGGCGACACCTAATGCGGGGGAATGAGGTGCTCGGCGAGGACGCCGACGTACGGGAGGTTGCGGTAGCGCTCCGCGTAGTCGAGCCCGTAGCCGATCACGAACTTGTTCGGGATCTCGAACCCCACGTAGCGCACCGGGACGTCGATCTCGCGGCGCTCCGGCTTCGTCAGGAGCGCGCAGATCTCGAGCGACCGCGGCTTCCGCGCGCGGAGGCTCCGCATCAGGTACGAGAGCGTCAGCCCGGAGTCGATGATGTCCTCGACGACGAGCACGTCGCGCCCCGCGATGTTCGTGTCGAGGTCCTTGAGGATCCGGACGACGCCCGAGCTGTCGGTCTGCGCGCCGTACGACGAGATCGCCATGAAGTCGATCTCGCACGGGACCGTGAGCTCGCGCATCAGGTCGGCCATGAAGAAGACAGCGCCCTTCAGCACGCCGATCAGGAGCAGGTCGCCGTCGCCGTAGTCGCGCGAGATCTCCTCCCCGAGCTCGCGGATGCGCGCCTCGAGGCGGTCCTGCTCGATCAGGATCTCGCCGACGCCTTCGTCCACCGTCACGATCTCCACCTCAGCCCCTCCACGCGGTCACGACTCCTTCCCACCCCGGCGCCTCGGCGACACCGGGCACGGCGACGACCTCATCCCCGCGCACGACGAGCGGCCACCCGTCGCGCTCCGCCCGCGGCACCTTCGCGTCCACGAGCAGATCCTGCACCTTCTTGCGGCGGCCGGCGAGCCGGTCGCCGGGGCGGCGGCCGCGCACGACGAGCCCGGGCGCGTCGCTCTCGATCAGCCACGGTCCCCAGCTGACGCGGCCTTCCAGCCGCAGCGTGCCGTACTCCCGGACGGCGCGGAGACCGCCGCCGAGGTCGGCGCTCCTCGTCCCCTCGCGCGTCGAGAGCAGCTCGAGGAGCGTCCGCTCGAGCGTCCGCGGCAGCCGCGGCCGCTCCTCTGCGAGCGCGAGCAGATTCGCCCGTGCGCGTCCGTCGAGCCGGTCGAGGAGCGGCAGCAGCTCGCGGCGGACGAGGCCGCGCTTCGTGTCGGCGTTCGACGAGTCGACCCGGAACGGCAGGCCGCGCTCGCGCAGGAACGCCTCCGTCTCCTCGCGCCAGAGGGGAAGGAGCGGCCGGACGACGCCGTCCTCGCGCTTCGCCTTCAGCCCCCGTGCCGTCCCGCTGCCGACGAGCCGCAGCAGCACCGTCTCGACCTGGTCGGAGGCCGTGTGGCCGGTCGCGCGCAGGCCGTACCGCCGCGTCGTCTCGTAGCGCGCGTCGCGAAGGGCCGCCTCCGTCGCGACGGGCACCCGGCCGTCGACCACCTCGGCGCCGAGCACCTCCCGGCAGAAGCGGGCGTCCTCCTCCGACTCGCGCCCGCGAAGGCCGTGCGCGACGTGCACCGCGCGAACGTCGTAGCCGAGCCCGCGCAGCACGTGCAGCAGGCACGTCGAGTCGGCGCCGCCGGAGACGAGGCAGGTGACGCTCGCACCGGGCTCGATCAGCCCGCGCTCGCGGATGAACGCCTCGACGCGCGCCTCGATCACGAATCCATTGTGACCGAGAAGACGGGCGCCGCCGCCCACGCCTCGAGCAGCGCGACCACGGCCTGCACCTGCTCGGCGTCGAGCCGGAACGGGGTCGCGTACGGAACCTGCTCCGCGCGCGCCTCCGGATGCCGCCCCTCCGCCGCCTCGAGCGCGTACCGGATCGGCAGCGAGTGCGCGACGAGGAGGATCGAGTCTTCCGGTCGGTCGAGGAGGATGCGGAAGCCGCGGGCGTAGCGCTCGGCGAGAGCAGCACGCGCGTCGGCACCCTCGGGTGCATCCGTCGGTCCGCGATCCGTCGCCCAGCGGCGGTACTCGTCGAGCGCCTTCCCCTCGAACGGCCCGACGCGCGGGTCGTTCAGCTCCGGCACGACGAGGCGCGGGACCTCGCGCTCGGCGAGCGCGAGGTCGGCGGTCTCGCGCACCCGCTCGAACTCGGTGACGGCGCAGAGGTCGAGGCGGTCGGCGGCGAGGAGGCGACCGAGCTCGCGCGCCTGCTCGCGCCCCGTCGCGGTCAGCGGGACCCGGACGGACGGATCGCCGTTCATCAGCTTGCGGGCGCTGAACTCGCTCTCGCCGTGGCGCGCGACGACGAGCGTCCTCACAGGAGCACGCTCCGGTAGTCGAGGACGTGCTCCATCCCCGCGCGCTCGTAGAGGCGGATCGCCCGCTCGTTGTCGGCGCGGACGAAGAGACAGACGCGCGGGACCCGTTCGAGCAGGAGCCGGATCAGGTCGCGCAGCGCCGCGGCCGCGAAGCCGCGCCCCCGCGCCTCGGGATCGCTCCACACCTGCTGGAGCTGCACGGCAGCAGGCGTCCAGGCCGACGCCTCGGCCTTGAAGAGGACGGTGTCGCCGTCCCTCCAGACCCACGAGCGGCCCTCCTCGATCTGCGCGCGCGTCCGCCACCGGAACCCGTCGGCGTCGCGGTGCAGCGGGTCGACCCCGAGCTCGAGCTCGTGTGCGCGAGCGCACGCGGGAACGAGGACGTCGAGGTCGTCGAGCGTCGCGGCGCGCAGGCCGCTGTCGCCCGCCGGCGGCGGCGCCGAGATCGCGTAGACGGGCTGGCCGGGGCGATCCTCGCGTGGACGCGGCATGCGCACCCGCGCCTCCTCCCAGAGCTCCGTCACCGCGCGCTCCTCCCCGATCAGCATGCGTGCGTGCGAGCGCGCTGCGGCGTGCGCGAACGCGCCGCAGCCGCGGCCCGACGGAACGACGTTCGCGCCGGTGTGGCACAGCGCGACGAGCCGTCCGTCCTCCTGCACGCCGCTGAAGCGCCCGAGGCCGCGGCGCGCCACGTCTTCGAGGAAGACGCGCTCGACCGGGTCCGCCGCGCAGAACTCGAGGATCGCGTCCAGCCGCGGTTCGACCACCTGCACCATGCGCGCGATCCTGCCGTATAGGGTTGCCGCGATGCCGATCCACGTGCGCGCAGAGCCGGGCGAGTACGCCGAGGCGTGCCTCCTCCCGGGCGACCCGCTCCGGGCGAAGTACATCGCCGAGACGTACCTCGACAACGTCGTGCAGCGGAACTCCGAGCGGGGCCTGCTCGGCTACACCGGCGAATGGGAGGGCAAGCCGGTCTCCGTCCAGGGCACCGGCATGGGCTGCCCCGGCGCCACGATCGTCTTCGAGGAACTCGTCCAGCTCGGCGTCAAGAAGCTGCTCCGAGTCGGGACCTGCGGCGGGCTGCAGCCGCACCACGAGCTCGGCGACCTCATCGTCGCGCTCTCCGCGGTGCCGGCCGACCAGACGGCCGTCCACCTCGTGGGCGGCGAGCCGCATTGCCCGACGGCGAGCTGGGAGCTGATCCACGGCGCGGTGCACGTCGCGAAGGAGATCGGCCAGGAGATGCACGTCGGCCCCATCGTCTCGAGCGACCTCTTCTACAACCCGAACGAGGGCCAGTACGACCGCTGGTCGGCGCGCGGCGTGCTCGCGGTCGAGATGGAGGCGGCGGCGCTCTTCACGGTCGGCGCGCTCCGCGGCGTCCAGGCCGGCTGCCTGCTCACCGTCAGCGACATCATCGTCGGCGGCGAGATGAAGCGGATCTCCGACGACGACCTCCGCGCGGCGGTCGACCGGATGACGCGCGTGGCGCTCGCGACCGCGACGTCCGCTCATTAGCGACGCCGTCTTCCTCGTCAATCCTGCGTCGGACAACGGCGCCACCGGCAAGCGCTGGCCGGAGATCGCGAACCGCGCCGCTGCGGCGGGGCTCGACGGCGACGCGCTCTTCTCGACCGCTCCGGGCGAGCTCGGCGGGCTCGCACGGCGCGCGGCCGACGGCGGCGCACGGCTCCTCGTCGTCGTCGGCGGCGACGGGTCGGTGAACGAGGTCGCGAACGGCATCGCCGGCCGCGACGACGTCGAGATCGCCGTGATACCGCGGGGCACGGGGTGGGATTTCGTCCGCACCTACGGCATCCCGCACAAGCTCGACGGGGCGATTCGCGTCGCGCTCGCGGGGACGGCGCGCACGATCGACCTCGGCCGCGTCGGCTACCGCGCGTGGAACGGGGACGACGGGCACGCGTACTTCGCGAACGTCGCGAGCGCGGGGATGAGCGGCGCGATCGCGAAGCGGGCGAACGAGACGACACAGGCGCTCGGCGGGAAGGTGTCGTACGCGTGGGCGACGCTCGCGGTCTTCGCCGGCTGGCGCAACGGCGACGTCCGCGTGTCCGTCGACGGCGAGAGCCGCGCCGGCCGCATGCACGACGTCGTCGTCGCGAACGGCCGCTGCTTCGGCGGTGGGATGCGGATCTGCCCCGATGCGGAGCCGGACGACGGCCTCTTCGACGTGCTGACGATCGGCGACCTGACGAAGCGCGACCTGATGCTGACGCTGCCGAAGACGTACCGCGGGTCGCACCTGCCTCACCCGAAGGCGGAGCTGCTCCGCGGATCGGTCGTCACCGTCGACGCCGACGAGCCGCTGCCCGTCGAGCTCGACGGCGAGCAGCCGGGAACGACCCCGGCGCGGTTCGAGGTCGTGCCGCAGGCGCTGCGCGTGCGCGTGCCGGCGTAGCGCCCCGCTACGTCGACGCGGTCTTCTTCGCCGACGAGCCGGACGAGGACTTCGCGCCCGCGCCCGACTTCGACGCCGCCGACTTCGAGCCGGAGCTCTTCGGCTGCTCGAGCTTCGCGAGCCGCGCCTCGAGCTCGTCGACCCGCCGCTCGAGCACGTCGAGGCCGCGGAGGCGCTTCTGGATCTCGTCGATCCGCTGCCGCGACTGGTTCGTCACCTCGAGCAGCCGGTTCGCGCCGGGCACGTCCGCGAGCTTCTGCATCGCCTCCTCGCCGAGGTCGGCGAAGCGGGAGAGGATGTCCTTCGGCTGTGTCTTCGACATGCGCCGATCGTACCCGGCGGCGTCAGGCGCGAACCACGACCGGCGTCCCCGCTAGCGCCTTCGCGAACAGCACGCGCAGGTCGGCGTTGCGGACGCGGATGCACCCGTTCGACACCGCCTGCCCGATCAGGTGGGGCCGGTTCGTGCCGTGGATCGCGACCGGACCGCCCTGCGCCCAGCCCGTGAGGACGGGAGAGAAGGCCGAGATGCCGATCGCGCCCGGCCCGAACGGGCCGTTCGGGTTCGACGGCACGAGCCGCTGGTTCACGTAGTAGCGGCCGGTCGGGGTCGGCGTCGCGGACGTGCCGATCGCGGCGCGCGCCACGTGGACGACACGACCGCGGTCGTAGAGCGTGACCCGCCGCTCCGAGAGGTCCACGACGATGCGCGTCGTCACCGGTAGCACCGCCACGTCGCGCGCACGCACCCATCCGGTGACCCCGTTCGGCCGGAGCGGCAGCTGCACGCGGTACCACGTGGCGCGGCAGCGGGCGTCGACGCGGCGCGCGAGCACGCCGAACACGGTCGGGAAGCCGTTCGCGTTCTTCGAGCCGAAGGATGCGATCCGGCCGCCGCGCGGCGAGCGGTACGCAACGGCACCCCGTGCGGCGAGCGCGGCGAACGCGCGCTTCGCGTCGCCGTGCGCGCGAACCGAGCCGGCGGTGCACGCCGAGGCCGCGGCGCGCTGCGGCTGCCGCGCGGCGACGGTCCGCGCAGCGGGCGCCGCCCGCCTCGGCGTCGCCGTCTCCTTCGCCGCCGGCACTGTCTTTTTCGGCGCTGCGACGTCTGACTTGTAAATCGGAAAACCCGCGGCGGCCGGAGGCGACGTTTCGGGGTCCGAACCGGCGGAACCGCATCCGACGAAGAGAAGGGAGAGGAGGGCGAGGACGAAAACGCGCACGCGTGCAAGGTAGCGGCGGTACCGCAGAACCGGGATCGCACGATCACCCTTTCCGCGCATGTGCCGTCCAGTGCCCGGATTACCGTGAGAGAAGACATGACCGACAACCTGCAGCAGCGCGCCCGCCAGCTCCACCGGCACAAGACGGTGCTCACGCACCTCCTGCGCCAGCAGGCCGGGATCCCGTACGAGGTCGAGCAGAAGGTGTGCTCCGACTGCCAGCGGGTCCTCGCCGAGCGGACGCTCCGCCGCGCCGCGGCCTAGCCCGCGGTCATCGGCTCCCGGCCCGGTGCGCCGGGAGGGCGGCGCTATTCCAGCAACGCGAGCGTCTCCTGCAGGATCGCACCCGCCGAGCCGTCGAGTCGCAGATCCGCCTCCTCGTCGAGGGCCGTCGGCCCCCGGTTCACGATCGCGAGCGACCCGCCGCGGCGCAGCGTCTCGAACGGCAGCGACCCCACCGGGTGCACCTCGAGCGTCGAGCCGACGACGAGGAGGAGCCGCGCCGCCCGCGCGAGCTCCGATGCCCGCTCGAGCGCCGCGACCGGCAGCAGCTCGCCGAACATCACGACGCCCGGCTTCAGCACCTCGCCGCAGTCGCAGTGCGGCACCGGCAGCCGCGCCCCGACCTCGTCGGCGGCGTAACGGGACCCGCAGCGGATGCAGACGGCGCCGCGGATCGAGCCGTGCACCTCGACGACGTCCGCCGAGCCTGCGGCCTGGTGCAGCCCGTCGACGTTCTGCGTCACGACCGCACGCACGAGCCCGAGCTGCTCGAGGCGCGCGAGCGCGCGGTGGCCGTCGTTCGGCTGCGCGTCTGCGAGCAGCGAGAGCCGCAGGCGGTAGAACTCCCACACGCGCGTCGGGTCTCGGCGGAAGCCGTCGATGCTCGCGACCTCGAGCGGGTCGAACTCGGCCCAGATCCCACCGGCCGAGCGGAAATCGGGGATCCCGCTCTCGGTGCTGACGCCCGCGCCCGTGAGCACGACGCACGGCTGGTGCGTCCGGATGAGTCCGGCGAGCCGCTCCGTCGTCATCGGCGGCATCGTAGGCTTGCCGCGTGGAGGGCTACCGCTGGTCGACGGAGGTGCGGGTGCGGTTCGCGGAGACCGACGCGCAGGGGATCGCGCACCACGCGTCGTTCGTCGTCTGGCTCGAGGTCGCGCGCGTCGCGTGGCTCGCGGAGCACGCGGGCGGCTACAACCGCATCCGTGAGCAGGGGATCGAGGCCCTGACGACCGAGGTGCACGTCCGCTACCACCGCGCCGCCCGGTTCGACGAGCGCCTCCGGATCTGGACGCGCGTCGTCGACCCGCGCGGCGCCCGCTTCCGCTACGAGTACGCGATCGAACGCGACGGCGAGGCGATCGCCGACGCGTGGACCGCGCACGCGACCGTCGACGCCGAGACGCACCGGCCGACGCGCGTGCCGGCGGCGCTCGCCGAGGCGATCGCTACGGCGTCGTCGTCGTAGCCGCGGGCGCCGTCTCGGCCGGCGTCGTCGCTGCCGGCTTCGGCTTCGGCGCGGGCTTCGACGCGGGCTTCGGCGCCGGCTTCGGCTTCGGCTTCGTCCCCACTTGGATCTCGCGGTAGTCGCCGCGGTAGTTCGTCACCCACGTCTCGTCGTGGAGGAGCGAGCCGTCCGCGGCGTAGACCTTCCGCACGACCGACGTCGTCCGCGGCTGCGACCCCTCGGCGGCGACGATCTCGGTCCCCTTCTCGAGCGTCGGGTCCGGCGTCCGCTTCACCGGCACGGCACCGGTGAACCGCATCGTCCCGGCGCTGCTCTCGACGCGCCGCTCGGGTCCGCCGCCGTAGAGCGAGACGGTGATCCCGCCGCCGTCCCAGCTGCCGACGACGAGGATCCACTTCGGCGTGTCGTTGAGGAAACGCAGATCGAGGTCGGGGTAGTTCACGGTCGCGTCGCGGCCGAGCTGGTACCGCGAGATGTACAGCGAGTGCGGGTTGCGCTCGAGGATCTTGATCCCTGCCTCCCACGCCGCGTTGAAGACCGTCGTCGCCACCTGGGAGACGCCGCCGCCGACGTCCTCCTCGTACTCGTTGCGGATGATCACCGGCGCCGGCCGGAAGCCGCGCTCGAGCGTCCGCGGCCCGACCCGCTCGTTGAACGAGAAGGTGCCGCCGGGTGGGACGAGCGCGCCGTTCAGGAGCTCGATCGCGCGCCGCAGGTTCGTGATCCGGTCGGGGGTGCCGGCGTTCGCGGTGCTGTAGACGGAGAGGCGGCGCTCGATCCCCATCGCCTCTGCTTCCGCCGTCGTCCGGTCCGGCTCGGACGTGCTCATCACGAGCGTCGCGTTGCGGTCGCTCCCGGACGAGGCAGCGGCGAGGATCGCCTTCGCCGTCGCCGGGACGTCGAGCGCGAGCCCGTCCTTCGACGGGACGATGCGGACGACGCCGCCCGACGCGAGGATCTGCGCGTCCGCGGGCGGCCGCTCCACCGTCTTGCGGAGCTTCGCGAACCATGCGTCGGCGGCGGCGCCCCCGATCGCGAGTTCGGTCTCGCCGTCGGACGGGAGGCTGAGGAGCTCCGCGATGCGCCAGCGGGGCAGCCGCCAGCGCGTGCCGTCGTAGGCGAGCGTCACGGGCGCCGAGAGCGCGACGCGCGCCTGCCGCGCCGCAGGCGCGAGCTCCGACGCAGTGACCTGGATCGGGTCGATCCGCACGGGGAGCGCAACCGGGCCGCCGCGGTCGAGTCGGGCGAGCGCGCGCACCATCACGTCCGCGGCCGCGTCGCGGTCGAGCCGGAGCCCGGTCTGCCCCGGCACGACGAGGATCTGCAGCCCGCGCCGGAGGATCTTCGCCTCGGTGTGCGCGCGGTCGACCTCCCGCGCCATCCCTGCGAGCTTGTAGTCGAGCGCCGCGTCGTAGGCGCTCACCGGCGGCACGACCTCCGCGCCGAAGAAGCGCGTCTGCAGGCGGCGGTAGCCGCGGACGGGGCCGAATCCCTCCCCCGCCTCCGCGGCGGTTTCGACGGCCGCGCGCCAATCGGCCCTCACGTCCAGCGTCGAGGCCCGCACGGGGAACTGCCGCTCGCCGACGGTGAAGACGACCGGCACCGCGGCCGCCCGCGCTGCACGCTGCTCGAGCAGGCGCAGCGCCTGCTCGAGCAGCGTGCAGCGCGGGCGGCCGCGGTGCACGCTGCTCGAGCAGGCGCTGCGCCTCGTCGTGCGTCATCCCGCCGACGTCGATCCCGGCGATCGTGACCCCGTCGGCGAGCCGCGCCGGCGAGCCGGCGAACGCGAACCCGACGAGCGCCGCGAGCACGGCGAGGAGCGCCACGAAGACGAGCAGTGAGCGGGCGACGAGACGGGCGGTGGGCCGAGCTGCGCCCGCGCGCACGGGTGACGCTTCGGCGCGCACGAGGGCGAGAGTCTAGCCGCGCCTCCGGCACGATCCGGCGGCGTCTCGTGAAGGTTTCGTTAGGAAGGAGCGGCGATCAGAAGACGAAGAGCTCGACGCCGCCCGAGACGTTCAGCTCGATGCCGGTGACGTAGCCGGCGAGATCGGAGCAGAGGAAGGCGATCGCGTGCGCGACGTCCTCGGGCCGGCCTTCGCGCTTGAAGACGGTGCGGGCGCGGATGCGGTCGTTCATCGCGGCGTTCGCGAAGCCGAACGCCTCGGTGCCGATGATCCCGGGGACGATCGCGTTGCACGTGATGCCGTGCCTGCCGCCCTCCATCGCGAGCGTGCGGGTGAGGCCGAGGATGCCCGCCTTGGTCGTCGAGTAGCTCGCCTGCCCGAAACCCCCGAGCGTCCCCGCGACGGACGCCATGTTCACGATGCGGCCCCAGCCGCGCTCGCGCATGTGCGGCCACACCGCCTGCGCGCAGTTGAACGCGCCGGTGAGGTTGACGGCGAGGTCACGCTCCCAGAGCTCGGGGCTCTGGTCGAGGAACTGCGCGGCGTGGTCGAGTGTCCCCGCGTTGTTGACGAGGATGTCGACGCTGCCGAGCTCGCCGACGACGCGGTCGACCGCCTCCTGCACCTGGCGCCGATCCGTCACGTCGCACTTGAGCGCGAGCGCGCGCCGCCCGTACGACCGGATCTCCTCCGCCGTCGACTCCGTGTAGACGATCCCCTGCTCCCGCGCCACCTGCGCGAGGACGCCGTACCGATCGGCCTCACCGGAGTCGTCGGACTCGAGCTGGATGTCGGCGATCGCGACGTCGGCGCCGGCGCGCGCGAGCGCGAGCGCATCCGCGCGTCCGAGGCCGCGCGACCCGCCCGTGACGAGCGCGACGCGCCCGGAGAGGTCGATCTCGAGCGCCACCGGCGCCTAGTCGGCCTTCGGGAGGAAGAGCTCCTTCGCGATTACGAGCCGCTGGATCTGCGACGTGCCCTCGTAGATCTGGAAGAGCTTCGCGTCCCGCATCAGCTTCTCGACCGGGTACTCCTTGATGTAGCCGTAGCCGCCGAAGACCTGGACCGCGTCCGTCGTGACCTTCATGGCCGTGTCCGCGGCGAACCGCTTCGCGAAGGACGAGTAGAGCGTCGCGCGCCGGCCCCAGCCGTTGTCGAGCATCCAGGCCGCCTGCCAGACGAGGAGCCGCGCCGCCTCGATCTCGGTCGCCATGTCCGCGATCAGGAAGTTGACGCCCTGGTGCATCGCGATCGGGACGTCGAAGGTGACGCGCTCGACCGCGTACGCCTTCGAGAGCTCGAACGCGGCCTGCGCGACGCCCACGGCGCCCGCCGCCGTCCCCGGGCGCGTCGCGTCGAGCGTCTGCATCGCGATCTTGAACCCGTCGCCCTCCTCGCCGAGGCGGTTCGCAGCCGGGACGACGACGTCCTGCAGCGAGAACGCGGAGGTGTCGGTGGCGCGCTGCCCCATCTTGTCGAGGTGCTTCTCGATCACGACGCCGGGCGCGTCCATCGGCACGACGAACGCCGAGAGGCCCTTGTACCCGCGCTTGGGGTCCGTCTTCGCGAAGACGGTCGCCCAGGCGGCGTGGCCGGCGTTCGTGATGAAGGTCTTCGAGCCGTTGAGGACGTACTCGTCGCCGCGCCGCTCCGCGGTCGTCTTGATGCGGGCGACGTCGGACCCGGCGTCCGGTTCGGTGAGGCCGAACGAGCAGAGGAGCGGCTCCTCGAGGAGCGGCGTCAGCCACGTCCGCTTCTGCTCGTCCGTCCCCGCGATCAGCACCGGACCGGCGCCGAGCGTGTTCGCGAGTACCGACGTGGCGATCCCGGAGCAGCCCCAGTTCAGCTCCTCGCCGATCAGCATCCCGTCGAACGCCGGGAGCCCTGGGCCGCCGAGCTCCTCGGGGACGTGGATGTTCATCAGCCCGACCTCGTGCGCCTTCGCGATCACGTCGTCCGGATGGGTCTGCGCCTCGTCGTACGCGGCCGCCCGCGGCCGGATCTCCTTCTCGGCGAAGTCGCGCGCGAGCGCGCGCAGCTCCCGCTGCTCGTCCGTCAGCGCGAACGAGACGCCCGTCGCCGTCCCCTGCTCGAGTGCCGTCACCTACCGCTCCCGCGTCGAAAGTTGAACCGCGAGTCAACACTGTACCGCGGGTCCCACCGTTCCGCTACGTGAGTCCTAACTTGCGCCTACCTGCGTCTTTCTCCCCCGTTCGGGGGACAGGGACGTCCGGTTCGGGAGCTACAACGGACTCGCGCACTCGACCGGGTCGCGTTCGTCGCAGCAACCGAAGGGCTGGGGTCACAGTATGGGCAGACGTCTCGCGCCGCTCCTCGCGGTGCTCGTACTCGCCGCCGTGGGCGCAACAGCTGCCCACGCCGCCGGGGTCGGGGTTCTCTGGCTGAAGACCGGGAACCACACCTCGACGAATCGCAAGATCTCGCGCGTCGACCAGGTCGTCGTCCACGTCACGGAAGGCAGCTTCTGGGGCGCCGTGCGCTGGCTGCGCAACCCGCGCTCGCACGGCTCCTCACACTACGTCGTCTCGCGGCGGGGCGAGATCGTGCAGCTCGTGAGCACGACGGACGTCGCGTGGCACGCGGGCAACCGGCGCACGAACAGCCGCTCGATCGGCATCGAGCACGAGGGCTGGACCGCACGCGGCGGCTTCACGCTCGCGCAGTACCGCGCCTCGGCTCAGCTGACGGCGTATCTCGCGAAGCGCGCGGGGATCCCGGTCGACCGCAAGCACATCATCGGCCACGACGAGGTGCCCGACCCCGACGGGAGCGGCTACGGCGGCATCGCCCACCACACCGACCCCGGCCGCCACTGGGACTGGCGCCGGTACCTCGCGCTCGTGCGCCACTACACGAAGAATCCCGTCCTGCCCCGCTACGTGAAGCGGCTCCCGAACATGCCCGCGGCCCCGCCGCTGCCCTCGCCGGCCGGCGGCGGCGCCCCCGCGGCGAGCGCTCCCGCGCCCGTGCTCTCGGTCGTGATCCCCGGCGGGCGCGTCCGCGGGGTCGCGAAGTGGTGGTCCGGCATCGACGCGGCGAAGCGCTGGCGCCGCGGCATCCACCGGGTCGACTTCTACGTCGACGGGAAGCTGCTGTGGACGGACCGCGTCTGGCCGTTCGCGTTCCGCGGCGGCGACGGCTGGGACACCCGCACCGTCCCGAACGGCCGCCACATGCTGGCGATCCGCGTGCACGGCCGCCGGGGCTACCGGGCGCGCCGGGCGATCCCCGTCCGCGTCGCGAACCCGCCGATGAAGCTCCACGTCGGCGGCCTCGAGAACGGCACCGCGCTGCGCGGCGACGTCACCATCCCCGTCCGCGTCGGCGAGCGGGTCGAGCGCGTGGCTCTCTACGTCGATGGGAAGCCGGTGAGCCGCGACGCGTCGCCCCCGTACGAGCTCCACTGGCGGACGACGGAGGCGGCGGAGGGGCCGCACGAGGTGATCGTCTACGCACGGGCGGCGAACGGCCGGCGCGCGGCGTCGATCTTCCCGGTCGTCATCGCGAACGCGGAGCACGTTCCCGCCGCGCTGTGGGGCGCTCCGGCGCCTCTCGAGCCGGCTCTGCCGTAACCCGCAGCGAGAACCTCACAACTTCCGAACGAAATTCCGCTACACCGTGAGTCCCGGCGGCCGGGGAGAGCGCGCCGGGACCTCTTGCGGATGAACCAGACCTCGATCTCACGACTCCTGCTTCCGCTCGCCGTCGCGACGCTCGCGGCTGCGCTCGCCCCTGGCGCGTCGGCGGCGCCGAGGCCGCCGGTGACGTGGCTGAAGGGTGACGGCAACTTCACGAAGGCGAGCCGGTCGCCGCAGTCGATCGACCGGATCGTGGTGCACGTGACGGAGGGCAGCTTCTGGGGCTCGATCACGTGGCTGCGGAACCCGCGCGCCCACGCCTCGTCGCACTACGTCGTCTCGCGCGGCGGGAAGATCGTGCAGCTCGTCCACCTCTCCGACATCGCCTGGCACGCCGGCCACTGGGGCACGAACGAGCTCTCCGTCGGGATCGAGCACGAGGGCTTCACGTACGGCCCGGCGGGCTACACCGACGCGCAGTACCGGGCGTCGGCGCGGCTCGCCGCCTGGCTCGCGCGCCGCTCCCTGATGCCGATCGACCGCAGGCACTTCATCGGCCACGGCGAGGTCCCCGGCGGTCACGGGCACACGGACCCCGGGCCGAACTGGAACTGGAACCGCTACCTGCGCCTCGTGCGCCGGTACGCGGGCGTCGTGCGGCTGAGCGTGAAGCCGCTCGTCCCGGAGGGGCCGCTGCGCGGCATCGTCCCGTGGCGCGCGAAGGCGTCGAGCGACATCCGGCGGGTCGAGTTCCTCGTCGACGGCCGGGTGGTGCACGTCGACGGGCGACGGCCCTTCGTGTACCGGCTCAACACGGCATCGCTCGCGAATCGCTCGTACAAGCTGCAGGTGCACGGCGTCGCCGGCCCCGGCCGCTACGACCTCGAGGGGACGTGGGTGCGGGTCGACAACAAGACGTTCGCCCTGACGAGCGCCGGCGCCCGGCCGTGGATGCTCGCCCCGAAGACGGTCCGCCTGCGCGTCCGCCCCTGGGGGCAGAAGGCAGCGAAGATGGTGTTCAGCGTCGACGGCAGGCGGCGTGCGACCGACCGTCGCCCGCCGTTCCTCTTCTCGTGGAGCACGCTCCGCGCGAGGCCGGGGCGGCACGTCCTGCTCGTCACGGCGACGGCGATCGACGGGCGCGTGGCGACCCGGCGGATCCCGGTCGTCGTCCGGCAGCCGAAGAAGGTCGTGCCGCCGAAGCCGACGCCGCAGCCGAAGCCGCCGGTCGTCGCGCCGAGGCTCGCGATCACCGGGCAGAGCGTCACCGAAGGACAGACGGCCGAGGGTCTCGTGCTCTGGCGCGTCGAGACGACGGGGAAGGTGGCGCGCGTCGAGTTCGTCGTGGACGGCAGCGTCCGCGGGACGGACGTCGCTGCGCCCTACACGTTCGGCTGGGACGCCTCGGCCGAGGCGCCGGGGGCGCACACGCTGACGGCGCGCGCGATCGGTGCGGACGGCAAGGTCGTCGCCCGAACCGTCACCGCGACGGTGCCGGAACGCCCAGAGAGCTCCTCCACCTCAGCACCCTGAGCACCTTCGCGTCCAGCTCGCCGCGGCGGGCGAGCGGGACGAGCGCCGCGACGGCCCGGCGCGCGTGCGGCGGGCTCGTGTAGAGCAGCATGTCGGCGCCGGCGCGGATCGCCCGCGTCGGCCAGTATCGAGGCGGCGAGGAGACGATGTTCATCGAGTCCGTCACGATCACGCCGCGAAAGCCCATCCGCCGCACGAGCCGGTAGGTCGCCGGCTCGAGGCTCGCGCGGAGGGCACCGAGCTCGCGGTAGAACGCATGCCCGACCATCACGCACGGGATGCCGGCGCGCACCGCCGTGCGAAAAGCGGCGAGCTCCACCGGCAGGAGTCGCGCGTCGACACGAGGGCGGTCGTCGGTGGAGACCGGTGCCGAGCCGAGCCCCGGGAAGTGCTTCGCGCATGCACCCGCGCCACCGTCGACGAGCCCGCGCCCGAACGCGACGCCGAGCGACGGCGCCCGGAAGTGACGCGACCCGAGCGGCCCCGTCGGTGCGTCGAGCACCGGCGCCAGGTTCACGTGAACGCCCGCGCGACGCAGGGCACGACCCGTCTCCCTTCCGGCGGCGCGCGCCTCGGCCGCGGTCCGGTAGTCGCGGGCCGCGCGCCACGGCGGTAGCGCCGGCAGATCCTTCACGAGCCCGCCCTCCTGGTCTGCGAAGACGAGCTGCCCCGGCGCCGGCGGAGGCGGCGGGCCGGTGACGAAGAGCCCGCCTGCGCCCGCCGGAGTCGGCGCCGCCGAGATCACGACGGCCGCCGCCTTCTCGTGCGGCGTCATGCGCGCGAGCTCGGACTCCGGCGCGGTGGCGAGGAGGAGCGTCAGCGCCTGGACGACGGCCGCGAGCACACGGCCACCGTACCGCGGCAGGCCGGTACGCTTCGAGCATGGCGACGCCCACGTCCACGACGCAGGAGACGCGGCTCGACCCGCTCGACTTCCTCGCGCTCGACACGCTCCTCGACGAGGAGGAGCGGGCGATCCGCGACACCGTGCGCGCGTTCGTGCGCGAGCAGGTGCTCCCGGAGGTGGGCGACTGGTTCGAGCGCGGGATCCTCCCGCGCGAGCTGCTCACGGAGCTCGGCAAGCTCGGCCTGTACGGGATGCACCTCGACGGCTACGGCCTCCCCGGCGCGAGCGCGGTCGCCTACGGCCTCACGTGCCTGGAGCTGGAGGCGGGCGACTCCGGCGTGCGCAGCGCCGTCTCGGTGCAGGGGTCGCTTGCGATGTACTCGATCTGGCGCTGGGGATCCGAGGAACAGAAGCAGCGCTGGCTGCCGGCGATGCACACGGGCGAGGCGATCGGGTGTTTCGGCCTCACCGAGCCGGATGCCGGCTCCGATCCCGCGTCCATGCGTACGCACGCCCGCCGCGACGGATCCGACTGGGTCCTGAACGGCGCCAAGATGTGGATCACGAACGGCACGATCGCCGACGTCGCGACGGTATGGGCGCGCACCGACGACGGCCACATCCGCGGCTTCCTCGTCGAGAAGGGAACCCCCGGGTTCTCGGCGCCGGAGATCCACAAGAAGCTCTCGCTCCGCGCCTCCGTCACCTCGGAGCTCGTGCTGCAGGACGTGCGCGTGCCCGACGAGAACGTCTTCCCGGAGGTCAGGACGCTGCGCGGGCCGCTCTCGTGCCTGAACGAGGCGCGCTACGGGATCGTCTGGGGCGCGGTCGGTGCCGGCCGCGCGTGCTTCGAGGCCGCGCTCGACTACGCGAAGGAGCGGATCGTCTTCGGGAAGCCGATCTCGGCGTACCAGCTGACGCAGCAGAAGCTCGCCGAGATGGCGCTCGAGGTGAACCGCGGCTCGCTCGTGGCGCTGCACATAGGCCGCATGAAGGACGCGGGGACGCTCCGCCAGGAGCACGTCAGCATGGGGAAGATGGGCAACGTCCGCGGCGCCATCGAGGTCGCGCGCACCGCCCGCACGATCCTCGGCGGGAACGGGATCACCCTCGAGTACCCGGTCATCCGCCACGCGAACAACCTGGAGTCCGTGCTCACCTACGAGGGCACGCACGAGGTGCACACGCTCGTCGTCGGGCAGGCGCTGACGGGCGACAACGCGTTCCGCTAGGTCGTTTAGCGGCGGCCGGTGCGGAGATGGTCTCCGCACGTGCGCCGCACAGCCTTCGCCCTGTTCGCCCTCGCGGTCGTCGCGGCGTTCGTGGGCGGATCGGCGGCACCGACCGCGCCCGCGGCGGCAGCAGCGCCCTCGTGCTCGACGGGCGGGACGTGGCAGCACGGTGAGCTGAACGTCTTCTGGTTCGACGTCGAACAGGGCGACGCGCAACTGCTCGTCGGGCCCACCGGCAAGACGCTCCTCGTGGACCTGGGCGAGAACGCGTGGAACGCGACGTCGAGCACGAACTCGCACAAGATCGCGAATCGGATCCGCGCGATCTGCGGCATCGCGTCCGGCCCCGTTCACCTCGACTACGTGCTCGCGTCGCACCACCACCTCGACCACATCGGGTACGCCGCGAACCCGAACGACACGAGCTCCGTCGGCAACGGCCTCTACCGGCTGCTCTCGCCGGCCGGTGAGAACTTCACCGTCGGCACCCTGCTCGACCGCGACGGCGGCGTGTGGCGTGACGAGAACGGCGACGGCGACTGCGATGTCGGCACGAGCACGGCGCCGTCCAACGAGATCGAGTGGCACAACGCGGGCACGACCTCCCAGACGGCGCGACGCTTCATCTGCTGGCTCTACGGGCCGGCGGGGCAGGTGGATCGGGCGAACATCGAGGGGCGCGTCCAGCGGCTGACGAACGACGCGCCGTGGCCGCTGCTCGACCTCGGCGCCGGCGTCACGGCGGCGATCGTGCAGGCGAACGCGAAGGGCGTCCTCCAGGCCGACGGCGCCACCCCGGTCAGCGGCGACCACACGACGGCCGCGACGCCCCCGTCCGAGAACGACTACTCGGTCGCGCTCAAGGTGTCCTACGGCGACTTCGAGTACGCGACGGCCGGCGACACCGACGGCGAGTACTCGACGAGCAGCTACGGCTACACGTACAACGACGTCGAGGCGTCGCTCGTCGAGGCATTCGGGAACGTCGAGACGCTGCGCGCGAACCACCACGGCTCCGGGCACTCGTCCCACGACCACTACGTCTCGAGCCTCGCGCCCGAGACGGCGTTCATCTCGTGCGGCGCGAACAGCTACGGGCACCCGTCGAACCGCGTCGTCGACGCGCTCCAGGCGGTGCCGAACGAGCGCGGCGGCGGCGCCGACGTGTACCTCGCGAACAACCCGTGCGACGCGGAGCAAGGCGACGGCTCGGCGACCGACTACTCCGGGACCCTGAACGCGAACGGCGACATCCATCTGAAGACGCTGTCGTCCGGCGCGACCTACGCAGTCACCTACGACGCGGGCACGCGCAGCTACGACGCCTACGCCGAGGGTGCGGTGCCGGCGCCGGATCCGTCCGCGATCGTCGTCAACGAGTACCTGATGGCGCCGAAAGCGACGACGACCGAGTGGGTCGAGCTCTACAACCCGACGACCGCCGCAGTCGACATCAGCGGCCTCTACATCGACGACGCCCCGGGCGGCGGCGCGCCGAAGCAGATCCCGGCGGGAACGTCGATCGCGGCCGGAGGCCACTACGTCCTCGACGTCGCGAGCGGCTTCCTCAACAACACGGGGTCGGAGTCGGTGCGGTTCCTCAAGCTCGAAGGCGGCGTCGAGACCGTCTACGACGCGCACACGTACAGCCTCTCGAGCACGAAGTACGACCAGGTGTTCCACCGGATCGGGAGCGGCGGGACGTGGTGCGACGTCATCTCGACGAACGTCACCAAGGGCGGCGCCAACGCCGCCACCTGTCCGTAGCGCTCGCGCTCGTCGCGCTCGCGGGGTGCGGCGACGGTGGCTCGGCCGCGCCCCAACGCGACGTCCTGCTCGTCAGCGGGCGCGACGACCACGGGCTGCTCGCGCAGCGCACCGTCCTCCTCGCGCACGAGCCGGACGGCGGCGGCCACGCGCACGAGATCCCGGCCGGCACCCTCGTCCGCGTCCGCGCGATCCGCGGCGAATGGGCGCACGTGGAGACCCTCGAGGGGCCGCGCGCCGACGGATGGGTGAACGACTACTACCTGCGCGGCGTCCTCCACGCGTGTGCGCCGGGGCTGCCGCGGAGCGCGCAGGTCGAGCTGCTCGCGGTGCACGAGCGGCGCGTCCGCGTCCGCACCGTCCGGGGCGGCACCGAACACACGGTGCCGCGCACCGCGCTGTCGGAGCTGCCGTGCTAGCGGCTTATCCTGCGGGTATGCGCCTCGTCGCCGCCGCCGTTGCCGTCCTCGCACTCGCTGCGGCGGCACCTGCGCAGGCAGGGCCGCCTCCGGCCGGTGTCCTCGATCCGGGACGCAGCCTCGGCGGGGTGCGGCTCGGCGCCACGAAGCCGCAGGTCGAGCGCGCCTGGGGCCGCGCGTACGGCGTCTGCCCCCGCTGCGCGCGCGAGACGTGGTACTTCAACCTCTTCGCGTTCCAGCCGCGAGGCGCCGCGGTCGAGTTCCGGGACGGCCGCGTCGCCGCCGTGTTCACCGTCTATCAGCCGCTCGGCTGGCGCGCCCGCGGCGGGCCGTCGCTCGGCGACCCGATCGGCGACGTCACGACCGAGTACGGAGCGCTGACGCGGATCGAGTGCGGTGACTACTACGCGCTCGTGCTGCCGCGCAACCGGAGCCTGACGGTCTTCTACGCGCTAGGAGAACGGCTCTGGGCCTTCGCGCTGCAGGCCTCGCGCGTCCCCGTCTGCCGCTGACTCGGCGGCGCGGAGCCGCGCCACGAGCGGGATCGCGAGGAGGATCGGCACGGCGAGGATCGGCCAGAGCGCGGCGTACCCCCGCGTCTCGTCGAGGTACGGCGCGAGCAGGTCGATCGACGCACCGGCGAGCAGCGGCCCCAGGATCAGCCCCGCGCCCTTCGTCGTCGTCGCGAGGCCGGAGATCGCGCCGCGGTCGCCAGGCGGCATCAACGTGAACAGGAGGCCCCAGGAGAGCGTCATGACGATGCCCGCGGCGATCGAGACGAGGAAGATCACCGGCAGGAACCAGCCGCGCCACTCGTCGGCGAAGCCGCCGGCGAGAAGGCCGGCCCCGTAGACGAACGACGCGAGGAAGATCGCGCGCGCGAGCCCGACGCGGTGGCCGAGCCAGCCGGATGCGACCGCCGCGACGACGTAGCCCGCGGCGACCGCCGCGAGCACCGCGGTCGTCGTCCCGAGCGGCTGCCCCAGCCCCACCGTCAGGTAGAGGACGACGAAGGTGCGCGCTCCCGCGAAGGTCGCCTCCCACGCCGTGTTCGCGAGCAGGAACCGGCGGACGTCGCGCTCGCGGCGGAGCAGGCGCCAGCTGTGCCGGACGTAGGCGCCCACGCCCTCGAAGACGCGCCCGTGGCCGCCGTCCTCGCGGATGAAGAGGACCGGCGCCGAGCAGGCCGCGGTGACGACGACCGCGGCGACGAGGAACGGCCCCGGCTCCCAGACGTGGAAGAGCGCGCCGCCGCCGATCAGGGCAGCGCCGAGGGCAGCGCCGCGGAGCAGGTGCTGCACGCTCTGCGCGCGTGCGTACGCCGACTCCGGCAGCAGGTCCGGATAGAGCCCGCGGTAGGGCGGCTCGTACACGTAGTACGCGAAGAAGAACGCCGAGACGAGGAGCGCCGTCGTCCACAGGTTCGGCATGAACGCGACGAGCGCGAGCGAGAAGCAGATCGGACCGAGCGCGACGAGCAGGAACGGCCGGCGCCTGCCGAGCGGCGTGTGGAACCCGTCGCTCCACGGACCGATCACGAGCGGGAGCGTCAGCGCGAAGACGCCCTCGAGCGCGAGCACGAGCGCGATCAGCGTCGTCGAGTCGGTGTAGCGCCCGAGCAGGGGCGGCAGGTAGGCCGCGGTCGTCGTCAGGGAGAACGCGAGCCCGAACGCGCCGAGCCCGAGGGTCAGGACGAGGCGGCCGTGACCTCCGTCAGCCGTCGCCCGCGGCCGGCGCGGCGAACGACTCGCAGACGAGCTGGATGAAGATGCGCTCCGCACGGGCGACCTCATCGTCGCCGTCGGGGAGGACGCCGAGCACCCAGCCGGTCAGGAGCTCCTCGAGGGCGCCGTAGAAGATCCACGACGCCATCTGCGGGTCGACGTCGGCGCGGATGTCGCCCTGCGCCTGACCCTCTTCGATCACGCTCTGGATCACCTCGAACACCTGGCGGATCTCCGCCACCTGGCTCTGGAGCTGCGGGCTGCGGCCGACCTCGCGCACGATCACGCGGACGAGGTCCGGCTGGTTCCGCCACGTCCGCAGGAGGACCTTCGCGATCCCGACGAGCTTCGCGGTCGCCGGCTCGTCCGAGGCCGCGATGTTCCGGAACGAGACGACGAGCAGGCTCCAGTTCTCCTGGAAGATCGTCTGGAGCACCTCTTCCTTCGAGCCGAAGTAGTGGTAGAGGAGGCCGTGTGCGATCCCCGCCTCCTCCGCGATGTCGCCGACGCGCGAGGTGTGGTAGCCGCTGCGCGCGAAGACCCTGACCGCCGCGTCGAGGATGAGCCGCCTCTTCTCCTCCTGGGCGGCGGTACGGGTGGCGGCGGGCGCGTCCGTCAAGGCGCTGGGACTGTAGTGGTAGCGTCGGTCCCGGTGCAACCGCTCGCGGGAACGCTCGTCGTCGACCTGACGCGCTACCTGCCGGGCGCGTTCGCCTCGCGGGAGCTGCTCCGGCTCGGCGCGCGCGTCGTCCGCCTCGAGCCGCCGGAGGGCGACCCGCTGCGGCACGTCGCGCCCGGGTGGGAGGCGGCGCTGAACGGCGGCAAGGAGTCGGTGGCGTGCGACCTCAAGGCGGAGCCCGAGCTCGGACGCGCGCTGCTCGCGCGGGCCGACGTCGTCCTCGAGGGCTTCCGTCCCGGCGTCGCCGCGCGCCTCGGCGTCGGCCCGGACGATGCGCCGGCGACCGCGGTGTACTGCTCGATCAGCGGCTTCGGCGACCACCCGCGCCACACGCTCCGCGCCGGCCACGACCTCAACTACGCGGGCTGGGCGGGGATGCTCGCGGACACGGCACCGGCGCCGCTGCCGCTCCAGCCGGCCGATCTCGCCGGCGGAGCCCTCGCCGCGGCGCTCGAAGTGGTGGCGGCGCTCCTCGAGCGCGAGCGCACCGGGATCGGCGCGCGCCTGCGGATCTCGATGACGCACGGAACGCACCGTCTCGTCGCGCATCGCCTCGGCGGCGACCCGCTGCCGCGCTTCCTCACCGGTGGCCTCGCCGCGTACGGCATCTACGAGACCGCGGACGCACGCCACCTGACGGTCGCCGCGCTCGAGCCGAAGTTCTTCTCGCGGCTGTGCGAGCTGCTCGGGCGCACCGATCTCTTCGAGCACCACCTCGTCGAGCACGAGCAGCCGCGGCTCGCGGCGGAGCTGGCGGCCGAGTTCCGCGCGCGCACGCTCGCGGAGTGGCTCGAGCTCTTCGAGCACGAGGACGTCTGCGTCGGCCCGGTGGCGACACTCGCGGAGGCGGAAGCCGACCTCGGCAGCGGCGGCGTGTCGGTGCCGTCCGCTGCCATCGGCCAACATACAAATGCATGGCGGGGGGAGCTCGGTCTCGGGTGAGGGTCCTGCGGCTGCTCGCGGTCGCGCTCGGACTCGCGCCGATCCCGCTCGCGGCCGCCGTCGCATCCGACGGAGCACGTGCGCGCGGGCTGCCGCAGGCGACGGTCGAGGCGCGCGACGGGGATCTCTGGGTCGGCGGCCGCAGGCTCACCTCCGGCCCGGCGGCCGATGCCGAGCCCGACTGGTCTCCCGACCGTCGGAACGTCGTCTTCGTCCGGCACGGCACCGACGGGTCGAGCCTCTACGTCGTCCGGCGCGACGGCGGCGGCCTGCGGCGGCTCACGACCGGTCTCGAGGCGGTCGCGACGCCGGCCTGGTCTCCCGACGGGCAGCGGATCGCGTACGCGGCGAGCCCGCTCGCCGGCGGCAGCTTCGACGTCTTCACGATCGCGGCACGCGCGGGCCGGCCGCAGCTCGTCGTGGCGGGCCCGGCTGAGCAGGTCGTGGAGGGCTGGACGAGCGACGGTCGCGTCTCCACCGCACGCTGGAGCCGGGCGAGGCGTTCCCGGAGAAGAGCGCCGACGCGGGCACGCCGCACGCAGGGCCTCGGGAGCTGCTGCCGGACTTCGACCAGCGGCCGCCGTTCCGGCTGACGATCAGGGGCACGAAGCTCGGGTTCGCCTCCGCGACGGACAACGTCGGCGAGGGGCCCGTGTGGGTGCGCGGAGCGCGCACGGCGGCGGGCGCGCCGATGCGCGTGCGCCAGCTCGTCCGGCTCTCCGACGGGCGCGTCCGCGGCTACGAGGACGCCGGGAACCTGCGGTACACGCCCGAGTCGACGCACTCGCACTGGCACCTGCTGAACTTCCAGCGCTACGAGCTGCGGACGGCCGAGGGCGACTTCGTCGTCCGGGACCGCAAGAGCGGCTTCTGCCTCACCGACCGCTACGGACACGCTCGGCGCCGCGCGCTCGCGGTGACAGGCGGCCGCTTCTCCGGGAACTGCGCCGCCTCCCGCCCCCCGGGCCCTGTCGGTCGAGCAGGGGACGTCACCGGGCTTCACCGACCTCTACCCGCCGCACTTCCACGGTCAGAACCTCGAGCTGCGAGGAGTTCCCGCCGGCACCTACGTGCTCGTGCACCGAGCGAACCCGTCGGAGCGGCTCCAGGAGCTCGACTACGCGAACAACGCCGCGTCGCTGCGCATCCGCCTCGCGTGGGTGCGCGGACGGCCGCGCGTCGAGACGCTGCGGACGTGCGCGGCGTCAGCCGACTGCTAGGCCGAGGGCAGCCGGGAGCGCGAGCAGCGTCTCGAGGCGGTTCGGCGCGTCGGGAAAGCGGCCGTCGCGGTCGAGCAGGAACGCGCGCATCCCGAGCGCCTCCGCGCCCTCGACGTCGTCCTCGCGCGAGTCTCCGACCATCGCGGCGTCCTCCGGCGCGACGCCGAGAGCGTCGAGCGCCTCCAGGAAGATCGAGGGATGCGGCTTCGTGCGGCCGAACGCCCGTGAGCCGATCGCGACGTCGACGTCGAGCGCGTGGTGGCGGACGAACTCGAGCAGGTCGCGGCTGCCGTTCGAGATGAGGCCGATCTTCAGCCCGTGGCGCCGCAGCTCCTCGATCGCCGGCAACGCGTCGTCGTAGAGCGTGAAGTGGTGATGGAGCTCCCACGTGCGGACGATCTCCGCGGCGCAGGCGGTCGCCGTCTCGCCCTCGCCGCCCATGCCGCGGACGATCCGCTCCGTGAACGCCACCCAGAGCTCGTCGTCGTGCTGGAGCTCCGGGTGCCGCTGCAGCGTCTCGAGCGCGTGCAGGCGCGAGCGCTCGTAGAGCGCCGGGTCGAGCGTCAGCCCGTGGCGCTCGCCGGCGCGCCTGTACCCCTCCGGCCCGAGCTCCGGGCCCGGCAGCGCCAGCGTGAAGTCCACGTCGAAGAGCACGGCTCGGACCACGCGGGCGAGGGTACCGTCCGGGGGTGCGAACGCCTGCCGACATCCTCCGCGGCGCGCGCACGATCGCGGTCGTCGGCGCGTCGCCGAACCCGATGCGTCCGAGCCACGGCGTGATGCGCTACCTGCTCGCGCAGGGATACCGGGTGATCCCGGTCAGGCCGGCCGGCTGCGACGAGGTGCTCGGCGTCCGCTGCGTCACGTCGCTCGCCGAGATCGAGGAGCCGATCGACGTCGTGGACGTCTTCAGGCGGCCCGAGGCGACTGCCGCTCACGCCCGTGAAGCCGTCGAGGTCGGAGCCGGCGCCCTCTGGCTCGAGCTTGGGATCCGCTCCGACGACACGCGGCGGATCGCCGAGGACGCGGGGATCGACTACGTCGAGGACGCCTGCACCGCCGTCGTCCACAGCCTGCACGTCCGAGGCTAGAGGCGCGCATGGGGAGACCGGGCGGTCCCCCCATGGCTATCGGGGTGCCGAGATTTGAACTCGGGACCTCTCCGACCCGAACGGAGCGCGCTACCAGGCTGCGCCACACCCCGAGGCGGCCGTAGCGTAGCGATAATCGTTCGGTGGCCCATCGCGACGACATCGTCCGCTACGCGAACGAGCTGCTCGAGGTGCACCGGTTCCCGGAGTACGGGCCGCCGGGGCTGCAGGTGGTCGGCGCCGACGAGGTGACGAAGATCGTGTGCGGCGTGTCGGCGTCGCGCGAGCTCTTCGAGCGCGCCGCCGCGAGCGGCGCGCAGATGGTGCTCGTCCACCACGGTCTCTTCTGGCGGAACGAGCCGGTCTGGATCGACCGGCGCCAGCGCGGGCGCCTCGAGGCGCTCTTCCGCGCGGATCTCTCCCTGCTCGCGTACCACCTGGCGCTCGACGCGCACCCGGAGATCGGGAACAACGCGCTGCTCGCGCGCGCGCTCGGGGTCGACGCGGACACGCCCTTCGCCGATGTCGGTCGCGGCGGCTGCCTCCGCGAGGCGTGGGCGCTCGACGACTTCGTCTCCTGCGTCCGCCAGACCGTTGGCGGGCGCGAGCCGCTCGTCTACGGGTACGGGCCGGACCGCGTCCAGCGCGTCGCGATCTGCTCCGGCGGCGCCGCGCCGCTCCTCATCCAGGCGGCGCACGAGGGGTACGACCTCTACCTCACCGGCGAGCCAGGCGAGCCGAGCGTCCATACCGCCCGCGAGCTCGGGATCCACTTCGTCGCGGCCGGGCACGACGCGACCGAACGTCTCGGCGTGCAGGAGCTCTCGCGGCGGCTCGCGCGCGAGTTCGGCCTCGAGTGGGAGTTCGTCGACCTGCCGAACCCGGTCTGACCGTCCCTCAGCCGCACGCGGTGAGCAGATCGTCGAGTGCGTCGAGGCACGCCTCGGGGCGCTCGCCGATCACGAGGTGCCCGCAGTCGGCGACGATGCGGAGCGGCGCGCGGAGGCGGCGGGCGTACTCGAACGCGTCGTCGAGCGGGAGCTGCGCGTCGCGCGCCCCCCAGACGACGAGCGCCGGGCACGCGAGCTGCTCGAGGTCGAGGCGCGGGTCGTCGGCGACCATCGCCCGGCCCGCGCTGCGCACGTCTGCGTGTGAGCGCGCCTCTGCCAGGAACCCGATCGTCGCCCGCGCCGAGATCCGCTCCTCGTCGGCGACGAACCAGGGACGGAACACGAGCCGCCGGTAGCCGCTCCGGTGGGCGTGACGCTCGCGGAGCGGCGCCACGAGGCGGCTCGGCCGCACGATCCCGCCGAGCGCGACCGCGAGCTGCAGCGCCCGCGTCGTCGTGGCGATCCCGGCCGGCGCGAGGAGGAGCAGGCCGCGTACGAGGTCGGGCCGCAGGTGCGCGAGCCGGAGCGCGACGTGCCCGCCGAACGAGTGGCCGGCGACGACGGCCGGGCCGGCACCCTCGGCCTCGAGGACAGCCGCGACCGCGGCGGCGTAGCTCGCCACGTCGGCGCCGCGCGCCGGGGCGTCCGAGCCGCCGTGGCCGGGGAGGTCGACGACGAGCAGCCGGTGGCGCCGGACGAGCGGCGAGACGAACTCGACCCAGTTCGCAGCCGCTCCGCCGAGACCGTGCACGAGCACGATCGCCTCCCCGCTCCCGCCGGCGTAGTAGCGCACCCGTTTCTCCGCAACGTGCGCGTCTCGCGCTTCGAGGCCGAGGAGTTTCGTTGCGTCCGTCACCAGGAACTCGTATTCTCGTATGGTCATGGAGCATTGGGGGGCGCGGGCCCGGTGAATCCCGCGAACACGACGAAAGCGGTAGCCGAGCCCGCCTGAGCGCCTTTGCGCCAGCGGGCTTTTTGTTTGCCGCAGAAGAGGAGGACGGCATGGCGAACCACCTCACGCCCGACGAGCTGTCGAAGGAGCTCGGGATCGACCGCGAGGAAGTGATCCGCGTGTGCATCGAGGAGTGCGTGCCGATCTACCAGGGGAAGATCGACAAGACGCTCTTCCAGGCACAGCTCGAGGCGCTGGGGGCGCTCCCGCAGCCACATTAGGCCGCGTCGACTCCGCGTGTTCGGCGACGGGCGGCGTCAGCCGCCCTTCGCGTCTCTAGACCGACTTGGCGGCGGCGCGCTTTCGCGGCGCCGCAGGCTTCTTCCCGTCCGGCTTCGCCGCGCGCGGCTTGGCCTTCTTGGCCTCCTCGACCGACCGCCGCAGCGCCTCCATCAGATCGACGACGGGTGCCTCGGCGACGGCCGGCTCCGGCGCCGCGAGCTCCTCGCCGGCGAGCTTCGCCTCGAGCATCGCGCGCAGGTCGCGCCGGTAGTCGCTCTGGAGGTCCTCCGGGTCGAAGTCGGCTGCGAGGCTCGCGATCACCTGCCGTGCGAGTCCGAGCTCCTGGTCCTTCACCTCGATCTCGCCGACTGCCTCGCCGATCTCGGCCTGCGAGTACACGTCGGCGGCGAGATACAGCGTCTCGAGCACGAGCGCGTCGCCCTTCGCGCGGATGAGGACGAACTTCTCCTTCCCCTGCTGGATGAAGCGCCCGAGCGCCGCCATCCCGGTGTCGCGCATCGCGCTCAGCAGCAGCACGTACGGCCGCCGCGCTGCCGGGGCCTGCTGCGGCACGAGGAAGTAGGTGCGGTCGAAGAAGATCGGGTCGACGTGCGCGGCGTCGACGAACCGCGTGATCTCGATCGAGCGCGAGTCGTCGTGCTGCTGGAGCGCTTCGAGGTCGGCCTCCTCGACGAGCACGAACTGGTTCTTCGAGACCTCCCAGCCCTTGACGATCTCGTCGGGGCCGAGGTCGCGGTCGTGCGTGGGGCAGTAGCGCTTCTGCTTGATCGGCGTCCCGCAGTCTCGGTGCAGCAGCCGGAACGACACGTCGGACGCGCGGGCTGCCGGCTTCGTCGCCGGCGCGAGGCCGACGGGGATGCTGACGAGGCCGAAGCTGAGGGATCCGTTCCAGGTCGTGCGCATGTGCCCTTCCAGTCTAGAGGGACCCGGCGGATTCGCCCTCGGGGCGGCCTTTCCTCCCACCCGCGGCGCGAGTAGAGTCGAGCGCGTGACCGGGCAGCGCACGATCGCGCGCCTCTGGCGCGACGCCGTCGCGGCCGCGCGCGACACGCCTGCGTACCTCGAGCAGGTGGGCGAGGAGTGGCGGCCGGTGTCGTGGGAGGAGGCGGCCGGTCGCGTGCAGGACTACGCGAACGGGCTGCTGTCCCTCGGCATCCGGAAGGGGGACGCGTTCGCGATCGTCTCGCGCACGCGGCTCGAGTGGGCGCTCTTCGACTTCGCGCTCGCGTCGGTCGGCGCGATCGGCGCGCCCATCTACCCGAACAGCTCGCCGAACGAGACGCGCTATATCCTCGGCCACTCCGACGCCGTGGGCGTCCTCGTCGAGGACGACGAGCAGCGGACGAAGGTCGAGTCGGTGCGCGGCGAGCTCCCGCTCCTCGAGCACGTGCTCGGGCTCTCGGAGCTCGACGAGCTCGCCGCCCGCGGGCGCGCGTACGCGGAGCAGAACCCGCACGCGCTGCGCGAGGCCGGCGACGCGCTCGGCGAGGACGACCTCTTCACCTACATCTACACCTCGGGCACGACCGGCCCGCCCAAGGGTTGCATGATCTCGCACCGCAACTACTACGCGATGGCCGCGGTCGTCGATCATCTCGAGACGTTCACCGTCGCGGGCGACGTCATGCTCCTCTACCTCCCGCTCGCGCACAACTTCGGCCGGCTGATGCACCTGTCCGGCCCGTACGTCGGCTACACGGTCGCGTTCCTCCCCGACCCGCTCCAGGCAGCCGCCGCGCTGCCCGCGGTGAAGCCGACGGTGTTCCCCAGCGTCCCGCGGGTCTACGAGAAGATCCACACCGCGGTCGTCGCGAAGCTCGACGAGGAGACGGGCGCGAAGCGGAAGCTGATCGACTGGGCGCTCCGCGTCGGCCGCGAGGTGAGCCGCCGCAGGTGCGCGGGCGAGCCGATCCCGGTGCCGCTCGCCGTGCAGCACCGGCTCGCCGACCGCCTGGTGTACGCGAAGGTGAAGGAGCGGCTCGGCGGCCGTCTCCGGACGGCCATCTCGGGCGGCGCTCCGCTCGCGCCGGACATCGCGGAGTTCTTCCACTCGATCGACATCCTCATCCTCGAGGGCTACGGCCTCACCGAGTGCACGACCGCGGCGACGACCAGTACGCACGCCGCCTTCCGGTTCGGCACCGTCGGGAAGGCGCTCCCGGGGGTCGAGCTGCGCCTCGCCGACGACGGCGAGCTGCTGATCAGGAGCGAGACGGTGTTCGGCGGGTACCTGAAGGATCCGGAGGCGACGGCTGCCGTCCTGACGGACGACGGGTGGCTCAAGTCGGGTGACGTCGCGGAGATCGACGCGGACGGGTTCGTCCGCATCACCGACCGCAAGAAGGACATCATCGTCACCGCCGGCGGCAAGAACGTCGCGCCGCAGAACCTCGAGAACGAGCTGAAGAGCTCGAAGTACGTCTCGCAGGCGCTCGTCGTCGGCGACCGGAAGCCGTACGTGGCCGCGCTGATCACGCTCGACGGCGAAGAGATCGGGAAATGGGCGCGGGAGCACGGGATCGAGGGGGACGTGGAGGAGCTCGCGCGCCACGACGCCGTGCGCGAGCTCGTGCAGCGGATCGTCGACGACGTCAACGCCGAGCGCTCGAACTACGAGCGGATCAAGCGCTTCGCGATCCTCCCGCGTGACTTCACGATGGACGGGGGCGAGCTGACGCCGACGCTGAAGCTGAAGCGTCGTGTCGTCCAGGAGCGCTACGCCGACCACCTGGACGAGCTCTACGCCGGCGGGACGCTGAACGAGGCCGCAGCGACCGCCTGAGCGCCGGCTAGTGGCGGTGGTGCTCGTGCACGACCGCATGGCCCTTCCCGCGCGCGATCAACGCGCGGTTGATCGGGAAGGCGACAGCGCCCGCGACGAGGAGCGCGAACGCGAGCGCGCCCCAGAAGAGGACGCCGTCGAGGCCCGCGTCCATGGCACCGGGCACGGCGAGCATGATCGCGTTGTCGACGACCTCCATCACCGCGATCGAGATCGTGTCGGCGGCGAGCGCGACCGGAACCGCCGCGCGCAGCGCAATGCCGGCCCGCAGGAGCGGGAGCATCGTCAGCGAGTAGCCGAAGAGGAACGCGAGGGCGACGGCGAGCGCGATCGTCTGCAGGTCGCCCCAGCCGAGGGCGGTGCCGATCACCAGCCCGAGCACCTCGCCGATCGCGCACCCGGTGAGGCAGTGCGCGGTCGCCGAGAACGCGAGGCGGTTCAGGCTCTGCGCTGTCTGCGCGTGGCCGTGGATGTGGTGCGCGCCGTGGTCCATACCCCCAGAGGGTATGCGATCAGCACGCCCGCGTCAACCGTGCGCCGGCTAGAGCCGGCGCGCGCCCATGTACGTGCGCGCGTACCAGTCCTGCGAGAGGCTCGAGATCTTGACGACGTCGCCGGTGCGCGGCGCGTGGATGAAGTTGCCGCCGCCGATGTAGATCCCCATGTGGCCGAGGCCGTTGAAGAAGACGAGGTCGCCGGCCTGGAGGTCGCTCTTCGAGACCGCCGTTCCCATCGCCCACTGCGCACCTGTGTAGTGCGGCAGCGACACCCCGACCTGCGCGAAGACGTACATCGTGAAGCCGGAGCAGTCGAAGCCGCCGGAGGGGCTCGCCCCGCCCCACTTGTACGGGACGCCGAGGTACTGCATCGCGATGCCGACGACGCCGCCGTAGCGGGCCGGCGGGGCACTCCCACCGGCGGCCGCGCCGGCGTCCTCGGATCCGGACGCCGATGCCTCTCCACCGGGCTCGGGCGCGGCCTCCGCCGCAGGGGCCGCTCCCTCTGCCGCCGCGGCGGCGTCCGCCGGAGACGCGAGCTGTGATCGCTGCGCGCTGAGCGCGGCGACACGCCGTCGCGCCTCCTCCTGGAGACGGGCCTGGCGGCGCGCCTCGGCGGCTTGGAGCGCCGCGATCTGATCCTTGATCGACGCGAGCAGCCGCTGCCGCTCCGCGAGCTTCGCCTCGATCGCGGCCCGCCGCGCGGCGAGCTGAGCGACCTCTCGCTGCTGCGCCTTCTGGGCGCGCTCGAGCTTCGCCTTCCGCCTCTGCACCTCGGTCTTGAACGCGCGCACCTGCTGCAGCACGCGCGCGTCCTGCTCGGACACGCGGGCGACGGCGTCGAGGCGCGTCATCAGGTCGTCCAGCGACTCCGCCCCGAGCAGCACCTCCATCGCGGACGCGTCTGTGCCGTTGACGTAGAGGGCGACGAGGCGCTCTTCGAGGTGCTCCTGCGTCGCCTTCAGGCTCGTGCGCGCGACGACGAGCCGTTTCGCGTTCGTCCGGAGGTCGCCGCGGATGCGGTCGAGGCGGTAGTTCGCGCCGTTCCATGCCTCGATCGTCGAGCCGAGCTCGCCGTCGATCGCCTCGATCTGCGCGAGCACGCCCTCTGCCTGCGCCCGCTTCTCGGCGACGGTCGGGTCGGCTGCCGCCGACTTCACGGAGGCCAAGCTCACCACCGCGAAGAGCGTCGCCAGCAGCGTGAGGATTACCGGCGCCTGTCGCTTCCTCGAACTAATGCTTCACTCCCCGATCGAGTTGGCGCGGCACCCCGCTGGGGGCCGGGACCGTCACAAGCACGGGAGCCTAGCAGCGGCTGCGGACGGCTGCAAACCGCAGTAGAGCCAAAAATGACGCCTGTGCAGCACGATTCGCGACTCACAAAGTCCCCTCGGCGCCGCGCAGCTGTGGTACGGTCAGCCCCCTGTGTGGGGCCTCCCGTTCACTCGGACGGCCGCCCCGAAGCGTCCGGGGGCAGCCCTGCTGGCAGCTCTCGCGCTGGTCGCCTCGGTGCCGGTCGCAGTCGCCGCCGACGCGACGGAGCAGTCGTTGCGCGACCGCGGCGCCCGGCTCGGAGCGACCGCGCGCGCCGTCGCAGTCGAGCTCTACGCGCTCGAGATGCAGGTCGCCCGGGCTCGTGCCGAGGCGGACGCGCTCGCCGCCCGGCGCGCGCAGGTGGCGGCGGAGCGCGCGGAGACGAAGCGGCGGCTCGAGGCCGCGGCACGGACGGCTCGCGTTGCGCAGTCGCGGCTGCAGGAGCTCGTGCGGGAGCTGTACGCGGCAGGAGACGTCGACCCGCTCGCCGTCCTCCTCGGCGCCGAGTCGCTCGACGCGGCGCTGACGGGCCTCGAGAACCTCGATCGCGCCGCGGAGCAGAGCATCCGGATCGGCCGGGAGGCGACCGACGCGCGAAAGCGCCTCGCGCAGCTCGACGCGCGCCTCGCCGCGCGAACGGCCGAGCTCGAGGCGGTCGCGGCGCGCGCCGAGGCGAGGGCGGAGGAGCTCCGTCTGCGGGCTGCGGAGCGCGCGGCGTATCTCGCGGACGTCCGGTACCGGGCGCTGCTCACCGAGCGCGAGCTCGCGCGCGTGGAAGCGACGGCACGGGCGGCGCAGCGGCGTGCGGCGGAGATCCAGGCCGCCGCCTCCGCGGCCACTCGAGCACCCACTCCGGAAGCCGCCCCGGACGCAGCGCCTGCACCCGCCCCCGCTCCCGCTCCCGCTCCCGCTCCGGAGGCGACAGTCGCGCCGGAGCCGGAGCCCGTGGCGCCCGAGGCGACGCCGGCCGCGGAGTCCCCCCGAACGCTGCGCGTGACCGCGCTCGCCTACACCCTCAGGGGCCGCACGGCGTCAGGCCTTCCGACGGGGCCCGGCATCGTCGCGGTTGACCCGTCCGTGATCCCGCTCGGGACGCGGATCCACGTTCCCGGCTACGGGGACGCGGTGGCCGCCGACACCGGCGGCGCGATCAGGGGCGCGACGATCGACGTCTGGCTGCCGACGCTCGCCCAGGCACGGGCGTGGGGCCGCCGCTCCGTCGTGATCACCTTCCGCTAGCCCCGATTCCGGAGGAGCCCCGGCTACACTGGACTCGCGGGCGCACGCGGGGCCGAAGCGCGATGTCAGTGACCGACACAGCCGACACCACGACCGAGGCGGAGCAGCGCGACATCCGCGTCCTCCTCGTCGACGACCACGACCTCTTCCGCAGCGGGCTGCGCAACCTCCTCGAGCAGCAGGGGGTGGACGTCGTCGGCGAGGCCGCGAGCGGCACCGAGGCACTGAACGTCGTCCGTGAGAACGCGCCGGACGTCGTCGTCATGGACCTGAACATGCCGGGGATGAACGGCGTCGACGCGACGCGCCACATCTCGCGCGACGCCCCCCTCACGCGCGTCGTCGTGCTCACGATCTCGGATCAGGAGCAGGACGTGATGGACGCGATCCTCGCCGGTGCGTGCGGGTACCTGCTGAAGGACGCGTCGATCCACGACCTGATGCAGGGCATCCACTCGGCCGCCGCCGGCGAGTCGCTGATCTCGCCGCACATCGCGGGCAAGGTGCTGCAACACGTCCGCGCGACGACGGCCGCGCCCGAGGCGGCGGCGACCATCCGCGCCGAGCTCTCCGACCGCGAGATCGAGGTGCTGAAGCTGATCGCGAACGGCAAGGACAACGCGATGATCGCGCGCGAGCTGCACATCAGCCCGAAGACGGTCAAGAACCACATCTCGAACATCCTGATGAAGCTCCAGATCGAGAACCGGATCCAGGCGGCGGTCTACGCCGTCCGCTCCGGGATCGTCTGAGCCGCGCCGTGCGGGGGCTAGAGGCGCGCGCGGAGCGTCGCGAGGAGCGCCCGCAGTCGGCGGAGCTCGGCCTCGACACGGGAGACGTCGCCGCTCGCCGCAGTCAGCACGTCGCCGGCGGCGCCACCACGGACGAGCGCGCGCAGCCTCGCCTCGGCGTCGAGCCGCTCGCCCTCGAGCCGCAGCGCGTGCGCGTAGCCGGTGGTGAGGGTCCGTTCGAGGGCGTCGCGGCCGGGCAGGGTCGCCGTCGGCGCGAGGAGGGCCTCGATCTCGCGCTCGAGCGCGGGCAGGTGTTCGGCAACGGTCATCGTGCGCGTTCGATTATCCGCCGCACCCGCGCGCGCAGCATGGGCCGGATGACCCATCTTCGTGCAGCACACGACCCACGTCCGAAGCTCGTACTCGCGCTTGTCGCTGCCTGCGCGGCCGCCGCGCTCGCCGCACCGGCGCCGGCGGCCGCCGCCGAGCGCCCCCTCGCGCAGAGGCTCGGGCAGGCGCTCCTCGCGCCGGGCGTCAGCCCCGGCCGCACCGGCGCCCTCGCCGTCGACCTCCGCACCGGCGCGACGATCTACGCGCGGAACCCCGAGCTCCCGCTCGTCCCGGCGTCGAACCAGAAGCTCGCGGTCGCCTATGCCGCCCTCTCCGCGCTCGGCCCGGCGTACCGGTTCCACACGGAGGTCGTCGGCCGCGGCGCGCTCGTCGGCGACGTCTGGACGGGAGACCTCGTGCTGAAGGGGCACGGCGACCCGACGCTCGAGGTCGCGGACCTCGACGCGCTCGCGCGCGACGTCGCGGCGTGGGGGATCTCGCGCGTCGACGGCGCGGTCGTCGCAGACGAGTCGTGGTTCGACGCGCGCCGCACCGCTCCAGGCTGGCGCGCGCAGTTCTACGTGAACGAGTCGCCGCCGCTCTCGGCTCTCGTCGTCGCACGCGGCTGGTACCGCGGCCGCACGTCCCGCAGCCCCGCACTCGCGGCTGCGGCACTGCTGCGGGAGCGGCTGGAGGCGCACGGCGTCCGCGTCGCGCGGCCGGCGCGCGCCGGCACGCTCGGGACGGTCGGCCTTCCGCTTGCACGCGACCTGTCCGTGCCGCTCGCCCGGATCGTGCGCTTCATGGGGCGGGAGAGCGACAACTTCACCGCCGAGATGCTCGTGAAGCAGCTCGGAGCGGTCGCTGGTGGTTCCGGCACGACGGCGGCCGGCGCGGCGGTGATCAGGCGGGAACTCGCGGCGGCGCAGATACCGCTTGCCGGCGTCCGGCTCGCCGACGGCTCCGGGCTCTCGAAGCTCGACCGCCTGACACCGTCCGCGATCGTGCGGCTGCTCCTGGCGGGCGCCGCGGCCGACTTCCGCGACGCGTTCCTCGGGTCGCTCGCGGTCGCCGGGGTCGCGGGGACGCTCGAGGACCGGATGAGGAGCCGCCCGGCGCGCTCGCAGGTGATCGCGAAGACGGGGACGACGCGGCTCGCCTGCGCCCTCTCCGGCTTCGTGCGCGGCCGCTACGCGTTCGCGATCCTCCACAACGGGTCTCCCGTGGCGACCGCCGCCGCGCGGCGGTCGCAGGACCGGTTCGCCGCGATCCTCGCGGCCGCTCCCTAGGCGCTAGCGGCGCCGCGGCGGCGGCAGGAGCCCCGGCGCGACCGCCGCCGGCGGCGCGTCCCCCACGAGCGCCTTCAGGTCGTCCTCCGTGAGCAGGGGCACGCCGGCCTTCTCCGCCTTCGCGACCTTGCTGCCGGGACTCTCGCCCACGAAGACCCCGGTCGTCTTCTTCGACACGTTGTCCGACACCTTCGCCCCGAGGGCGGCGAGCGCGGCCGCCGCCTGCTCGCGCGTGAAGTCCTTCAGCGTCCCCGTGATCACGTACTGGCTGCCGGTGAGCGGCCCCTCGACCGGACGCTCCGCCGCTCCCACCTCGAACGTCAGGCCGAGCTCCCGGAGCTCCTGCACGAGCGTCCTGTTCTGCTCGTCGGAGAGCCACTCGACGATCGACTCCGCACGGTCGGGACCGATGCCCTCGACCTCGAGCACGTCCTCCTGGCGCGCCTCCAGGAGCCGCTCGATCGTCCCGAAGTGCCGCGCCAGGTTCTGCGCCGTCACCCAGCCGACATCGGGGATGTTGAGCCCGAAGAGGACGCGCGAGAAGGGCTGCGCCTTCGACGCCTCGATCGCCGCGAGCACGTTCGTCGCCGACCGCTCCTGGAACCCCTCGAGCTCGAGCAGCTGCTCCTTCGTCAACCGGTAGAGGTCGGGCATCGAGCGCAGGAGGCCGAGATCCCACAACCTCCGCACGAACTGCTCGCCCACGCCCTCGATGTCCATCGCGGCGGAAACCCAGTTGATCAGCGTCTCGAGGCCGCGCGACGGGCAGGCGCGGTTCGGGCAGCGGTGCATGACCTCGCCCTCCGGCTTCACGACCGGCGCGTCGCACAGCGGGCACCGCTCCGGCATCCGGAACTCCTTCGTCCCCGGGCGGTGCTCGCCGGCGGGGCCGACGATCTGCGGGATCACGTCGCCTGCGCGCTGGACGATCACGAGATCGCCCTCGCGTATGCGCTTGCGATTGATGTCCTCCTCGTTGTGCAGCGTCGCGCGCGAGACGGTGACGCCGCCGACCTCAACGGGCTCGAGGATCGCCCAGGGGTTGAGGGCGCCGGTCCGCCCCACGCGGATCGCGATCTCGAGCAGGGTCGTCTGCACCGTCATCGGCGCCCACTTGAACGCCCGCGCCCACCGAGGCCGGTCGTGGAGCGCGCCGAGCCGCGCCTGCTGGTCGAGCGAGTCGACCTTGATCACGATGCCGTCGATCTCGTAGTCGAGCTCCGTCCGCCGCTGCTCCCACGTGCGGCACGCCTCCGCCACGGCCTCGATCGTCTCGAAGCGCTCGGCGAACGGGTTCGTCCGGAAGCCGTGCGCCCGCAGCCACTCGAGGGTCTCCCAGTGCGTCGTGGCCGGCACCGCCTCCGGGACGCCGGTGCCGTACACCCAGATCGCGAGCTGCCGCTCCGCCGTGATGCGCGAGTCGAGCTGGCGCAGCGAGCCGGCGGCGGCGTTGCGCGGGTTCGGTGCGGTCTTCTTCCCGGCGGCGGCGAGCTGCTCGTTCAGCCGCTGGAACGCGGAGAGCGGGAAGTAGATCTCGCCGCGCACCTCGAGCAGCGGCGGCGCCTCCTCGCCGTCCGCGAGCTGCAGCGCGAGCGGGATCGAGCGGATCGTCCGCAGGTTCGGCGTCACGTCCTCGCCGCGGCGGCCGTCGCCGCGGGTGGCGCCGCGCACGAACACGCCGTCCTCATAGACGAGTGAGACCGCGGATCCGTCGATCTTCGGCTCGATCACGTACGCGACGGGCTCGTCGGAGTCGAGCCGCTTCCGCACGTCGTCCGCCCACTTCAGGAGCGCCTCGTCCGTCGTCACCTTCTCGAGCGACCCCATCGGGGCGACGTGGTCGACCTTCCGGAAGCGGTCCGACGGCGGCGCGCCGACACGAACGGTCGGCGAGTCCGGCGTCGCGAGCTCCGGGTGCGCCTCCTCCAGCGACTTCAGCTCGTCGAAGAGCCGGTCCCACTCGGCATCGGAGACCTCGGGCTCGTCGAGGACGTAGTAGGCGTGGTTGTAGCGGTGGAGGAGCGTGCGCAGCTCGGCGGCGCGGTCGGCGACGCGGTCCGCGGTCTCAGAGGGCGGCAAGGAGCTCCTCGGTGTCCGCCACGACGGCGTCGGGGGCCTCGGCCTCGAGCCGCTCGCGCGGATGGATGCCGCCCCACGTGACCGCGATCGCGTGGACGCCCGCGGCCTTCGCCGCCCGGATGTCGAACGGGGAGTCGCCGACGTAGACGGCGTCGGCGGCGTCGGCTTCGAGCAGCTCGAGGGCGTGCAGGATCGGGTCCGGGTCCGGCTTGTGGCGCTCGGTGTCGTCCGACCCGACGACGACGTCGAAGAGGTGCTCGATCGGGACGCGGGCGAAGGCGAGCGCGACGGTCTGACGCCGCTTCGCGGTCACGATCCCGAGCTTCCGCCCCTCCTGCTTCAGCGCTGCGAGCACGTCCTCCATCCCGGCGCAGCAGGCGAGCTCGGCGTGCAGCGGCTCGTTGTGCGCACGGTAGACGCGGACGAGCTCGTCGACGCGCGTCTCGTCGAGCAGGCGCATCTGCTCGTCGAGCCCCGCACCGCCGACGGCGGCCATCAGGATCTCGTCCTCGAACTCGCGGCCCAGAACGGTCAGCGTCGCGTGCCGCATCGAGGCGAGGATGATCGCGCCGGAGTCGATCACGGTGCCGTCGAAGTCGAACAGGACGACCGGGAAGCGCATCGGCCCGATCGTACCCGCGCCCCCGCCCGTCCACGCCGGCCGTGTCCGGTGCTCTAAGCACCGGACGCGGCCACCGCGAACGTGTCCGCGCGTCAACGAACCGGGCGGGGACTGTCCCCGCTCGCTGCGTTGACGGAGAGACGTGGCCGGTGTGGCCGCGTCAGTAGTCGACGTGCTCGAGGTAGAGCCCCCACGGCGGCGCCGTGAGACCGGCGTCGGCGCGCGGGCGACCCGCCAGGAGCGGCGCGAGGTCGCGGCCCTCGAGCATCGTCCCGACGAGGGTGCGCACCATGTGGCGCAGGAAGCTGTCGGCCGTGACCGTGAAGTGGAGCTCGTCGTCGTGCCGCTCCCACGCCGCCGCCGCCACGACCCTTCGGAAGACCTCGTGCTGCGTCTCCGTCGGTGTGAACGCCGTGAAGTCGTGCTCGCCCACGAGCGCAGCCGCGGCCGCCGCGAGCGCGCCCTCGTCGAGCGGCCGCGGCCACCACAACGCCCGCCGCGCCTCGAAGGGCGAGCGCACCCGGCGGCGCAGCACGCGGTACCGGTAGCTGCGCGAGCGCGCCGAGAAGCGCGCGTGGAAGTCCGGCGGCACCTCCTCGGCCGCGACGACGGCGACGTCCTCCGGGAGCGCCGCGTTGAGCGCCTCGGGAGCGCGTTCCGGCGGCGGCGCGCCGTCGACGTCGACGCTCGCGACCTGCCCCGTGGCGTGCACGCCCGTGTCGGTGCGCCCGGCGACGGCGAGGCCGCTCCAGCCCGGGTAGACACCGTCGAGCGCATCGCGCAGCACGCCCTCCACGGTCCGCTCGCCCGGCTGCCGCGCCCACCCCCGAAATCCGGTGCCGTCGTACTCGAGCGTCAGCTTCAGGCGCACTGCTGCACCTCGAGCGTGAGGCCGTCGACGGCGACCACCTCCACCTCGTCACCGGCGTCGGCAGCGCCGCGCGCACGCGCACGCCAGAGCTCGCCGTTGACGCGCACCTGCCCGTCCGGGCGGCACGGGACGGTGACCGTCGCGCGACGCCCGACGAGCGTCTCGACGCCGACGGCCGTGGGTCTGCGGCGCGAGAGCCACCACCAGAACCACGTCTCGCCGATCTCGACGGCTGCGGCCGCACCGACGGCGACCCACCGCCACGGCCCGTCGAGCCACAGCCACGCGGCGACGAGCGCGAGAACGAGGATCACGTCCGCTCGATCAGCTCGAAGCGGCGACCGTCGGGCGCGCGGAAGTGCCGGTACCGGAGCCCGGCGCCTTCGCCCACCTCGCCTTCGGGCGGAACTCCCCGTGCGGCGAGCTCGCTCGTCGCCGCGTCGAGGTCGTCCACCAGGAAGCCCAGGTTCGTGTCCGACGGCGGCGGCACCCACCCCTCCGGCACGAGCGCGAGCGAGCTGCCGTTCGGGAAGACGACTCTGCTGAAGCCGTCCTCGTCGACGCGCTCGCCGCCGAGGGCCTCCGCGAAGAACGCAGCGAGCGCGTCGGCCGCGGCCGAGGCGACGCCCGCGAAGAAGAGTCCCTGCACCTCCACGGCGGAAGCGTAGAACGACGGAGGGCGCCCGCAGGCGCCCTCCAGAAGCGAATGACGCCGCCGGCCGCTAGCGCGGCGCGGCGAACGCCGTCTGGGGCTCGTAGTCCACGAGCTCCAAATACACCATCTCCGCTGCGTCGCCCTGACGCTGACCGAGCTTCACGATCCGCGTGTAGCCGCCGGGGCGCTCCGCGAAGCGCGGTGCGACCTCGCCGAACAGGTGCGAGACGACGTCGGGCGAGCGGAGCTCCGCGAGCGCCTTCCGGCGCGCCGCGAGGTCGCCGCGCTTGCCGAGCGTGATCATCTGCTCGGCGAACGGCTTGACCGCCTTCGCCTTCGCCTCGGTCGTCTTGATCCGGCCGTGCTCGAGCAGCGCGCCCGCGAGGTTCGAGTAGAGCGCCTTCCGGTGCGCGGAATCGCGACCGAGCTTCTTGCCGCCGCGCGCGTGGCGCATCGCGCTACTCGTCTCCCCGGAGGTTGAGCCCGTGCGTCTGCAGGGTCTCCTTGACCTCCTCGATCGACTTCCGGCCGAAGTTCGGGATCGCGGCCAGCTCGTTCTCGGACTTGGAGACGAGATCGCCGATCGTCTCGATCCCGACGCGCTTGAGGCAGTTGTACGAGCGGACGCCGAGCTCGAGCTCCTCGATCGGGAAGTTCTCCATCCCGTGCGCCGCCGGCGCCTCGGATCCCGAGTCGGACGCCGCGGCCTCGCCGAACCCCTCGATCCGGTCGAGGTCGGTGAAGATCGCGAGCTGCCGGATCAGGATCTCCGCGGCCTGCCCGATCGCGTCGCGCGGCTCGATCGAGCCGTCGGTCGTGACGTCGAGGCGGAGCTTGTCGTAGTCCGTCCGCTGCCCGACGCGCGCGGCCTCGACGTCGTACGAGACGCGGCGCACCGGCGAGAAGATCGAGTCGATCGGGATCACGCCGATCGTCGTCTCCGGGCCGCGGTTCAGCTCGGCCGGGACGTACCCGCGGCCGCGGCCGATCGTGAGCGTCATCTCGAGCTTGCCCTTGTCGGACAGGTGCGCGATCTCGAGGTCCGGGTTGAGGATCTCGAGGTCGGCAGGAGCCTGGATGTCCGCGGCGGTGACGGCGCCGGCACCGCGCTTCGCGATGTGCACCTCGACCTCGGGCGACTCGCCGTGGAGACGGCAGATGAGGCTCTTGAGGTTGAGGATGACGTCCGTGACGTCCTCGCGGACACCCTGGAGGGTCGTGAACTCGTGCGCGACGCCCTCGATCTTGACGGCGGTCACTGCGGCGCCCTCGAGCGAGGAGAGCAGCACGCGGCGCAGGGAGTTGCCGAACGTGTAACCGAAGCCGCGGTCGAGCGGCTCGATCACGAAGATCCCGCGGTTCTCGTCGACCTCCTCGTGGACGATTCGCGGAACCTGGAAGTCCATCAGGCTGGTACGCGTAGCCAAAGCGATCCTTTCCTTCTCGGTGCTACTTGGAGTAGAGCTCGACGATCAGGGACTCCTGGACCGGCGTGTCGATCTCGGCACGGTCGGGCCACTTGAGCACCTTCCCCGTCAGACCCTCGTGGTCGGCCTGCAGCCACGGCGACACGGACGCCGTGAGGTCGGTCGCGTCGCGGATCGTCGGCTCCGCGCTGCTGCCGGGCTTCATCGTGACGACGTCGTTCGGGCGGACGCCGTAGCTCGGGATGTTGACGCGGCGCCCGTTCACGAGGAAGTGCCCGTGGCGGACGAGCTGACGCGCCTGCGCGCGCGAGCCGGCGAAGCCGAGCCGGTAGACGACGTTGTCGAGCCGCGTCTCGAGCATCCGGAGCAGGTTCTCGCCCGGGGCGCCGGTGCCGCGCGTCGCCTTCTCGTAGTAGTTGCGGAACTGCTTCTCGAGCAGGCCGTAGTAGCGGCGCGCCTTCTGCTTCTCGCGGAGCTGCAGCAGGTACTCGCTCTGCTTGATGCGGCCGCGGCCGTGCTCGCCCGGCGGGTACGAGCGGCGCTCGATCGAGCACTTCTCCGTCAGGCAGCGCTCGCCCTTGAGGAAGAGCTTCATGCCCTCGCGGCGGCAGACGCGGCACTTCGGGCCGAGGTCGCGTGCCATTAGACGCGCCTCCGCTTCCGGGGGCGGACCCCGTTGTGGGCCTGCGGCGTCACGTCCTTGACGCCGAGGATCTCGAGCCCGGCCGCCTGGAGCGACCGGATCGCCGTCTCACGACCGGAGCCGGGCCCCTTGACGAAGACCTCGACCTTCTGCAGGCCGTGCTCCATGCCCTTGCGGGCGCACGCGTCTGCGGTGACCTGCGCTGCGAACGGCGTCGACTTGCGCGAGCCCTTGAACCCGGCGGAGCCGGCGGACTCCCACGCGATCACGTTGCCCTCCTTGTCGGTGAGGGCGACGATCGTGTTGTTGAACGACGTCTTGATGTGCGCCTGACCGATCGCGATGTTCTTGCGCACGCGCCGGCGCGCGCGGCCACGGGCCGCCTGCTTCCTCGGAGGCGCCACGCTACTTCGCCTTCTTCCCGCGGCCGACGGTCTTCTTCGGGCCCTTGCGCGTCCGCGCGTTCGTCTTCGTGCGCTGCCCGTTCACCGGGAGGCCGCGCCGATGGCGGATCCCGCGGTACGAGCCGATCTCGCCGAGCCGCTTGATCGCCTGCGTGCGCTCGCGGCGCAGGTCGCCCTCGACCTGCATGTCGTCGATGTGCGTGCGGAGGCGCGAGACCTCCTCGTCGGTGAGGTCGCGGATCTTCGTGTCCGGCGACAGGCCGAGCGCCGCGCAGATCTCGCGCGCGCTGGGCTGGCCGATCCCGTAGATGTAGGTCAGCCCGATCTCGAGCCGCTTCTGGTTCGGGAGGTTCACTCCGGCGATGCGTGCCAACTCAGCCCTGCCTCTGCTTGTGTCGCGGGTTGACGCAGATGACCATGGTCGTGCCGTGCCGCTTGATCACGCGGCAGCGCTCGCACATGGGCTTGACGGATGCTCTGACCTTCATCGGTGTCGGTACGTGATCCGGCCGCGGCTGAGATCGTAGGGGGAGAGCTCGACCTTCACCTTGTCTCCCGGGAGGATCCGGATGTAGTTCTTCCGCATCTTCCCCGAGATCTTCGCGAGAACGTCGTGACCGGTCTCCACGTGCACACGGAACATGGTGCTCGGGAGCGCCTCGACGACCTCGCCCTCGACCTCGATCTTCTCTTCCTTTACGGCCAATGAACCTCACAGGACGTGCGCTGGACGACGCGCACAGTTGACAGGAATTCGCGCACGGCGGAGCCGCGCTGCGGGCCTCATCGTAGCAAACGCGC
>DATMJW010000052.1:0-5445 GCA_035553355.1 Gaiellaceae bacterium
ATCTGGGGCCTCGGGATGCTCTCGCTCTCGAAGTCGCTCGTCGACGACGACGACCGACTTCGAGAGCGAGAGCATCCCGAGGCCCCAGATCGCGTGCATCACCTTGCGCGCGTGCCCCGGGAACGCCTTCCTGATCGAGACGATGACGCAGTTGTGGAACGTGCCGGCGACCGGGAGGTCGTAGTCGACGATCTCCGGCACGGTCATCCGCACCGCCGGCAGGAAGATGCGCTCGGTCGCCTTCCCGAGCCAGGCGTCCTCCTGCGGCGGCTTCCCGACGACGATCGAGGGGTAGATCGCGTCGCGGCGCATCGTCATCGCGGTGACGTGGAAGAGCGGGAACGGCTCGGGTGGCGTGTAGAAGCCGGTGTGGTCGCCGAACGGGCCTTCGATGCCGAGCTCGTCCTTCTCGATGTACCCCTCGAGCACGATCTCGGCGTGCGCGGGCACCTCGAGGTCGACCGTCTTGGCCTTCACGAGCTCGACGGGCGCGCCGCGGAAGAAGCCCGCGAGCATCAGCTCGCCGATGTGCTTCGGGAGCGGCGCGCTCGCGCTGTACGCGGTGATCGGGTCGAGCCCGAGCGCGACGGCGACCGGGATGCGGCCGTCGGTCGCGAGCCAGTCCGCGCGGCCGTCCTTGTGGATCTGCCAGTGCATGAACGTCGTCCGCCGATCCACGACCTGCATCCGGTACATCCCGAGATTCCGGATCCCGGTGCGCGGGTCGCGCGTGATCACCGCAGGCAGCGTGATGAACGGTGCCGGGTCGCCGGGCCAGCAGCGCTGGACCGGGAGCAGGCCGAGGTCGACGTCGTCGCCGGTCAGGACGACCTCCTGACACGGGCCGCTGCGGACGCTGCGCGGGCCCGAGCCGGCGATCGACTTCAGCTTCTGCAACCCACGCAGCTTGTCCATGATCCCCGCCGGCGGCTGCAGCTCGAGCACGTCCGCGACGCGCTCGACGAGGTCGTCGAGGCGCTCGACGCCGAACCCGAGCGCCATCCGCCGCTCGGTGCCGAACTGGTTGATCAGGAGCGGGTGGCGCGACCCCTTCGGGTTCTCGAAGAGCAGGGCCGGCCCGCCCGCCTTCACGGTGCGGTCGACGATCTCGGTGACCTCGAGGTCGGGATCCACCTCGGCGGTGATGCGAACGAGCTCTCCCTCCCGCTCCAGGAGCCGGATCCACTCGCGCAGGTCCGCGGGGGGCGCCATCTGCTCTCAGTGTACGGAGGGGGCCGCAGGTGGCCGCGCCGCTAGGGCGCGCCGATCCTGACGGCGCCGGTCCAGCCGAGGTCGCTGCCGCAGACGCGCACGCGCACGGCGTCGGTCGCGTCCCGCAGCGAGACGGTGCCGGTCGAGCCCGCTGCACAGCCCCGCGTGGCGGAGCGGACGACGGTGACGACGAGCTCGAGCCGCCCCCGCGCGGCCGCCGCGACGCGGACGCCCCGGAGGACCGTCAGCTCGCCGCGCGCGGAGTAGGTGTGCGTCAGGAGCAGCGAGCCGGTGACGTCGCGGCCGGCGACCTCGAAGCGCCCGGCGCCGGAGGAGCTCGTGTAGTCGGAGCCGAGGCCGCTGCCGGTCGCGCTGCCGGTGAAGGAGACGTCGGCGACGAGCGTGGGTCTCGGCGCCGGTGCCGGCTCCGCGACGGGCGCCGGGGTCGGGGCTGGCGGCGGCCCGACGCGCACGAGACGGAAGCAGTCGGTGAGCGCGCCGCAGGCGCCCGGCCGGATCGCCTCGCGGCGCGCCACGCGCAGCTCGAGCACCGTCCGGTGGACGCGGATGGAAGCGGCGAGCGGGACGCGCCACCCGCAACCCGGCCGCGGCCCGAACGAGAGCTGGCGGCCGGAGTAGCTCCCCTCGCCGCCCCACAGGCGCCACATCGCCTCACCGCGGAGGTGCGGGCAGGCGGCGAATCGCACCGTCGAGCGGACGGTGCCGGTGAAGCTGCCGTTCGCGTGGCGCACCACCTGGACGGTGCCGTCGCCGTAGCGCCAGGTGCCGACGAGGGGGTCGGGCGGCGCCGCGGGGGCCGCCGCGGGCACGGCGAAGGCGAACGCGAGGAGCGCGACGAGGCGCAGCACGCGCCGATCGTCGCAAGCTCGTCGGACGGAGTCGGGGCCGCTAGGTCTGGTCCGCTAGCGCTTGCGCCGGTGGCGCAGCCACTTCGAGCCTTCGCCCAGCGCGATCACAGAGACGAAGACGAGACCCACGAGCAGCATCATCGTGATGACGTTGCGGCCCTCTTCGGCCGCGTTGGCGAGGAGCAGGGCGAACATGCCTCGAATCTACCGCAGCCGGCGCGCGTGCGCAGCGAGCGCCTGCTCCTCGGAGCCGCCCGGACCGCCGAGCCGTCGCGTCGCCGCGAGCCACTCCGCGCCGTCCGCCGCCTCCCCTTCCGCGCGAAGCGCCGCGCACGCGGAGATCAGCTCCGCGAGCGTCGCGACCGCCGCGAGGTCTCCGGTCGCGGCGACCCGGACGAGCCCGTGTGCGTACAGGTAGTCGCCGAGCAGGAGCGCGACGTCCCCGTCCGCCGGGGCGAAGAGCCGCGAGCGCCCGTAGTGGAGGAGGTAGCCCTCGTAGATCGTCTCGAGCCCGAGCGCGAAGCGCTCGTCGACGAACGGCGAGAACACGGGCTCGCGCTCCTGCTCGGCCTCGGGCAGCAGCGCCTCCGCCCACAGCGGGCTCTCGTCCGCCGCGCCGTCCGCGAGCGCGGCGAACACGTCAGACGTCGTCGCGGAAGAACGCGCCAACGGCCTCGGCGGTGCGATCGATGTCGTCGTCGGAGTGCGCCAGCGAGACGAAGAGGCACTCGAACTGCGACGGTGCCACGTAGACACCGCGCGCGAGCAGGTGCCGGAAGAGCGCGCCGTACCGCTCGGTGTCGGCGCGCTGCGTGTCGGCGAAGGTCCGCACCGGCGCGTCGGCGAGGAAGAGCGTCGCCATCGCGCCGACCCGCTGCACGCGCCCGTACGGGCGCAGCGCCTGCTCGAGTCGCGCCCCCTTCCGCTCGAGCTCCTCGTAGACGGCGGGGTCGCGCAGCCGCCGGAGCACCGACGCCCCTGCGGCGGTGGCGAGCGGGTTCCCGGAGAGCGTCCCCGCCTGGTAGACGTCGCCGCTCGGCGCGAGCCGCTCCATGATCTCGGCGCGGCCGCCGAACGCGGCGGCGGGGAGGCCGCCGCCGACGATCTTGCCGAGGATCGTCAGGTCAGGGAGCACGCCGAACCGCTCCTGCGCACCGCCTCGCGCGACGCGGAACCCGGTGATGACCTCGTCGAACACGAGCAGCGCCCCGGACGCGTCGCAGAGCGCGCGGAGCGCCTCGAGGAACCCGGGCTCGGGCGGGACGACGCCCATGTTCCCCGCGACCGGCTCGACCACGACCGCGGCGAGGCCCTCGCCGTAGCGCTCGACCGCCGCCGCGACGGCGTCGACGTCGTTGTACGCCGTCACGACCGTGTCGGCGGTGACACCGGACGGCACGCCGGGGCTGGAAGGGATCCCGAGGGTCGCGAGACCGGAGCCCGCGCTCGCGAGGAGCGCGTCCACGTGGCCGTGGTAGCACCCGGCGAACTTGAGGACGCGGTCGCGGCGCGTGTATGCGCGCGCAAGCCGGATCGCGCTCATCGAGGCCTCGGTGCCGGAGGAGACGAGCCGCACCATCTCGACCGACGGCACCGCGTCGACGATCTCCGCCGCGAGCTCCACCTCCGCCTCCGTCGGCGCGCCGAACGTCGTGCCGCGGCGCGTGGCGTCCTCGATCGCGCGCAGCGTCTCCGGATCGGCGTGCCCGAAGAGGAGCGGGCCCCACGACATCACCCAGTCGACGTACCGGCGCCCCTCGACGTCCTCGATCGTCGCGCCGGCGCCGCTCCGCACGAAGACCGGCTCGTCGAGGCCGACGGAGCGCATCGCGCGGACGGGCGAGTTGACGCCGCCCGGGATCAGGCGCTCGGCGCGGCGCGCGAGCTCCGAGCGCTGCCTCAGCACCACGGCGTCACAGCCACTGCGCGAGCTCCTTCGTCCAGTACGACACGATCACGTCGGCGCCGGCGCGGCGAATCGCAGTCAGCGACTCGAGCGCGGCCTGCCGCTCGTCGAGGTGGCCGCGCGCGGCGGCCGCCTTCACCATCGCGTACTCGCCCGAGACGTTGTAGGCGGCGACGGGGCACGTGAAGCGCTCGCGCACGGCCCTGATCACGTCGAGGTACGGGAGCGCCGGCTTCACCATCAGCACGTCCGCCCCCTCCGCCAGGTCGAGCTCGCACTCGCGCAGCGCCTCGCGCGCGTTCGCGGGATCCATCTGGTAGCCGCGGCGGTCTCCCGAGGACGGGGCCGACTCGGCGACGTCCCGGAACGGCCCGTAGAACGCCGACGCGTACTTCGCGGCGTACGCGACGATCGGGGTCTCCGGCAGCGCCTCGCGGATCGCTCCGACCCGGCCGTCCATCATGTCGCTCGGCGCGACGGCGTCGGCTCCCGCCTCGACGTGGCTCGAGGCGGTGCGGACGAGCAGCTCCAGCGTCTCGTCGTTCGCGACCTCGACGCCGTGCCGCGCGTCGCGGAGGACGCCGCAGTGGCCGTGCGACGTGTACTCGCAGAGGCAGACGTCGGTGATCAGGACGAGCTCCGGGTGCTCGCGCCGGAGCGCGCGCAGCGCGCGCTGCACGATCCCGTCGTCCGCCCAGGCGCCCGATCCGTCGTCGTCCTTCTCCTCGGGGATGCCGAAGAGCAGGACTGCGGGGACGCCGAGCCGGACGAGCTCGCCGGCCTCGCGCACGAGGTCGTCGAGCGAGTGCCTCGCCATCCCCGGGAGCTCGGCGTTCGCGACGCTCGTCGGGCCGACGAAGAGCGGCATCACGAAGCTGTCCAGGTCGAGGCGCGACTCGCGGACGAGGGACCGAAGCGCGTCCGTTCGCCGCAGCCGGCGCAGCCGCGTGGCGGGGAAGACGCTCATGGCGACAGCGTACTCGGCGCTACGCCGGGAGCCGACGCACCGCGGCCCGCGCGGCGGCCGCGTAGACGAGCGCGAGGAGCGCGAGCCAGCCCGTCTCGCGGGCGACGGTGCCCCACGGATCGGTGTCGAAGAGGGCCGACGTGAAGAAGCGCAGCGCATGGGCGAAGGGGAAGGCGTCCGCGGCGGCCGCCGCGGCCGGTGCGATCTCCCGCGGGACGAGGCCGAGGAACACGATCGGAAGGGCGGCGAGAACGGCGACGAGCGACGCCGTCCGCGCGTCCCGCGCCAGCGCGCCGAGGAGGGCACCGAGCGCGCCGAGCGCCGCGCCCGCGAGCGCGAGCCCCGAGGCGACGAGCGGGACGCGCGGACGGCGTCGCTCGTCGCCGTTCTCGCCGCCCTTCCGATCGTGTTCCTCGGCCTCGTCCCGCGGGAGATCGCACCGGCCGCGGCGGCCGCCGCGGACGCCTTCCCCTTCGCCCATGCGCTGCGCT
>DATMJW010000053.1:0-5510 GCA_035553355.1 Gaiellaceae bacterium
CGCCGGCAACTGGGTGGTCGAGGACGCGCTCGCAGGCGTGCGTCAGAAGGTCGGCGAGGGCGTCCCGATCGCGCAGCCGCTCGTCGAGAACCCCGTGTTCCCGGCGATGGTCAGCCAGATGGTGAAGATCGGTGAGGAGACGGGTGAGCTCGAGAAGATGCTCGGGAAGATCGCGGACTTCTACGAGGACGAGGTCGACGCGTCGATCCAGTCGCTGACCTCGATCGTCGAACCGATCATGATGCTCGGCGTCGGCATCATGGTCGGCGTCGTGATCATCAGCATGTACCTGCCGATGTTCAAGCTGCTGACGCTGATTCAGTAGACGACGACGACGTCGGCGCCGCCTCGCCCTCACCGGCGCCTCGGGGCTGCGGCAGCACGAGCTCGAAGCGCGCGCCCGCCCCTGCCGGTGCGTAGGTGAGCGTTCCCCCGTGCGCCTCGGCGTAGGCCTGTGCGATCGCGAGCCCGAGACCGCTCCCCGACCGGTCGTCGCCGCGGGCGAAGCGCTCGAAGAGGCGGGGGACGAGCTCGGGCGGAACGCCACCGCCGCCGTCCTCGACGACGACGTGCACGGCGTCCTCGGTCGCGTCGGCGGTGACGACGACCGGCGGGCTCCCGTAGCGGAAGGCGTTCACGAGCAGGTTCGAGACGATCCGGTCGAGCGCGAGGGGATCGGCCGTCACCGCCGCGACGCGCGCCCTCACGTGCACGTCCCCGTCCGGCGGCGCGACCTGCGCCGCGATCGCGACGAGCGTCTCCCGGAGGTCGATCGCCTTCGGCGACAGCGCGATCGCGTGCGCATCGAGCCGCGAGAGGTCGAGCAGCTGCTCGATCAGCCGCCGCAGGCGCTCGCCCTGCTCGAGGCCGACGCGGAGGAGGTCGTCCCACGTCTCGGGCGGTAGCGTCCGCCCGTGGCGGACGAGCGTCGCGAGGGTGCCGTACACCGACGTCGCGGGCGTCCGCAGCTCGTGCGACGCGACCGCAACGAAGTTCAGCTTCAGCTTGTCGAGCTCGACGATCTCCTCGTGCAGCCGCGCCCGTTCGATCGCGATCGCGACACGCGTCCCCACGAGCTGCAGGAGCTCGGTGTCGCTGCGCGTGAACCGCCGGTGGCGGAGCGTCCCCACGTGGAGCACGCCGATCGGCGTCGCGCCGGTGCCGAGGGGGACGCCGAGCAGCGACTTGATGCCCTTCTCGCGCAGGATCGGGTTGAGCACGTCCGAGTGGTCGACGTCGTCGAGGATCACCGGCTGCCCGCTCGCGGCGATCCGCCCCGCGAACCCGCGGCCGAGCGGGATCCGAATGCCTTGCTCGACCGCCTCCTCGATCCCGACGGCCGAGCGCGCCACGAGCTCGCGCGTCTCCTCGTCGAGCAGGAGCACGGCGCACGTGTCGGCGAGGAGGATCTCCCGGATGCGCGGGAGCAGCACCGCGAGCAGCTCGTCGACGCCCAGGTGCGCGAGGGCGACGTCGGTGACGGCCTGCAGGTGCTCGAGCCGCCGCCGTGCGTTCCGCTCGGCCTCGTACAGCCGCGCGTGGTCGATCGCGAGCGCCGCACGCTGCGCGGCGAGCTGCAGCAGCCTCACGTCGGCGTCGTCGAAGTCGCGCGGCGCGAGCGTCCCGACGTGGACGACCCCGAGGACGCGCTCGCCGACGAGGAGCGGCACGCCGAGCAGCGACTTGACGCCCTTCTCGCGCAGGATCGGGTTGAGGACGTCGGCGTGGTCGACGTCGTCCAACACGACCGGCCGGCGCGAGGCGGCGATGCGGCCGGCGAACCCGCGCCCCATCGGGATCCGCACGCCCCGCTCGACCTCCTCCTCGAGCCCGACCGCAGCCCGCGCGACGAGATCGTCGTGCTCCTCGTCGAGGAGCAGCACCGCCGCCGTGTCGCTTCCCACGAGGTCGCGGACGCGGACGAGCAACGCGGCGAGCAGCTCGTCGAGGTCGAGGTGCTCGAGCGCGACGTCCGTCAGTGACTGGAGCCGCCGGAGGACCTCGATCTCGTGCTCGGGGTGGTCGCCCACGGGGCGATTGTCGCTGCTCCACGCGGAGGCTGCCGCTGCCGCCGTAGAGTCAGCGCCTGTGCGCCGAGCCCCTGCGCCACCGTTCGCCCTCTGGTTCACCGGACTCCCGGGCGCGGGAAAGTCGACGCTCGCCCGTCTCGTGGCCGCCGAGCTCGACCGCCGCGGCCGCCTCGTCGAGCTCCTCGACGGCGACGTCGTGCGGACGCATCTCTCGCGTGACCTCGGCTACACGCGCGCCGACCGCGAGACGAACGTGGAGCGCATCGCGTGGGTGTCGTCCCGGCTCGTCCGTGCGGGCGCGGCCGTCGTCGTCGCCGCGATCGCGCCGTACGCGGCCTCGCGCGCGGCTGCGAGGCGCCTCGTCGAGGAGCACGGGGCGTTCGTCGAGGTGCACGTCGCGACGCCGCTCGACGAGTGCCGCCGCCGCGACCCGAAGGGGCTCTACGCGCGTGCGGCGGCGGGAGAGATCGCGAACGTGACCGGAGTCGACGACCCGTACGAGGCGCCGGAGGCGCCGGAGCTCCGGCTGGACACGGCCGGGGTGGCGCCGGAGGAGTCGCTCGCGCAGGTGCTCGCGGCGCTCGAGGCGCGGGGGCTCGCGTGAGGCAGCTCGCGACGCTCGTCCCGCGGCTGCCGACGCCCGTGCGCGCCGTCGCGCGGAACGCGGTCTGGACGTGGGGGCGCGCGACCGCGGGCGCCCGCCCGCTCCCGGACTTCCTCGTCCTGGGGGCGCAGAAGGCCGGGACGACGGCGCTCTACGCGTACCTCCGCCGCCACCCGCAGGTCGCCGGCCCGTCCTGGAAGGAGGTCAGCTTCTTCGACCGCCACTGGACGCGAGGCGTGCGCTGGTATCGCGGGAACTTCCCGCTCCTCCGGCCGGGCGGAGCCGTCGTCGGCGAGGCGAGCCCGAGCTACCTCTTCCACCCGCTGGCGCCCGAGCGCGTGCGTGCGGTCGTGCCGGAGGCGCGCCTCGTCGTGCTGCTGCGGAACCCGATCGACCGCGCGCTCTCGCACTACCACCACGAGGTCGCGCTCGGCCGCGAGCCGCTCTCGTTCGAGGACGCGCTCGCGGCGGAGGAGGGGCGGCTCGCCGGGGAGGTGGAGCGGCTGCTCGCCGAGCCCGGCTACTTCAGCGGCGCGTGGTGGGACCACACGTACGTCGCGCGCGGTCTCTACGCCGAGCAGCTCGAGCGGTGGCTCGCCGTCTTCGACAGCGAGCAGCTTCTCGTGCTGACGACGGACGAGCTCGGTGCGGATCCCGCCGCCACCTACGCCCGCGTGCTCGCGTTCGTGGGCGCGCCGCCGTTCGAGCTCCCGGAGTACCCGCGCGTCTTCGAGCGCGAGTACGCGCCGATGCGCGAGGAGACGCGCGCCGCGCTGCGCGCGACGTTCGCGGAGCCGAACCGCCGGCTCGAGCGGCTGCTCGGCCGCGAGCTCGCCTGGAACTAGCCGCTCGCGTGGCGTTTCCGGCGGGCGCGAGACGTGCAACCGCAGCGGCGCCCGGCTACCCTCGGGGCCGTGCGAGCCGGGAATCGGAAGGAACTCGAGCAGTGGGCCGAAGCGCTCACGCGCTCGGATGTCGCGGAGCTCCGCGCCGCGGGGCGCGCCATCCGCACCCTCTGTGCCGAGAACGAGGAGCTGGCGCGCCGCCTCGCGCGGCTCGAGCCGCCCCCGCAGGACGAGGACGACGACCGTCGCGGCGGCGACGCGGTGGCGCCGGCCGCCGAGGTCGCGCCGCCGCCGCGTCCGCGCCGCGAACGAAGGTCGCGGACGCGGCGCGCGACGCCGTCGCTCCCGTGGCGGACGCTCGGAATCGCCGCCGCGGCTGTCGCGCTCGCCGCGGCAGCGGGTGCCGCCGCGGTGCGCGCCGCCGCCCCGGATCTCGCCGTCTCCGGCCTCACGGACGGCGCCGTCGTCGGCGCGGCAGGGCTGCAGGAGCTCGCGGTCCGCGCGAACGCGGCGGACGCGGAGTGGACGATCGACGGGAAGCCGTTCGCGCCGCGTCGCCACGGCGGGCTCGCGGTGTGGCAGCCGGAGGGGCTCGCCGACGGGGAGCACGAGCTCGTCGTGCGCCGCGAGGGGCGCCTCTTCACCGCGAGCACGCACACCGTGCGCTTCACCGTCGACACGAAGGCGCCGGTCCTCGCGCTCGAGCAGCCCGCGGTCGCTCGTCCGGGCACGCCGCTCGAGCTCGCGGGCACCGTCGAGCCCGGCGCTCGCCTCGTGCACGGGAGGCGCCGCGTGGAGCTCGACGAGAAGGGTGCCTTCCGGCTGACGCTGCCCGCCGCGCCGCGCCGGCTCGTCCTCGCGGCGACCGACGCGGCCGGGAACACGAGCCGCTGGCACGTGCCCGTGACGATCGCGCCGCGGCGGCCGGTGCACCCGATCCGGTCGGTGCACGTCACGGCGTACGCGTGGGCGAACGACGAGCTCCGCGCGGCGATCCTCGACCTCGTCCGCACGAAGCGTGTCAACGCGGTCCAGCTCGACCTCAAGGACGAGTCCGGCGAGGTCGGCTGGGCGTCTGGTGTTCCGCTCGCGAAACGGATGGGGGCGCAGCTCGACATCTACGACCTGCCGAAGGCGCTCGAGCAGCTGCACGGCATGGGGGTTCGCGTGATCGGCCGGATCGTCTGCTTCCGCGACCCGATCCATGCCCAGGCCGCGTGGAAGGCGGGGCGGCGGAACGAGGTGATCCAGGCGCCGGACGGGACGGCGTACGCGAAGTACGGCGGCTTCACGAACTTCGCGAACCCGCAGGTGCGCAAGTACAACATCGACCTCGCCGTCGCCGCAGCCAAGCTCGGCGTCGACGAGATCCTCTACGACTACATCCGGCGGCCGGACGGCCCGATCTCGTCGATGGTGTTCCCGGGGCTGAAGGGGAAGCCGGAGGCGTCGATCGCGTCCTTCCTCGCCGAGAGCCGTGCAGCCCTCGCCGGCACCGACGTCCTCGTCGGGGCGTCGGTCTTCGGCGTCGCCGCCACGCGGCCCGAGGAGGTCGCGCAGGACATCCCGGCGATGGCGCGGCACGTCGACTACATCGCGCCGATGCTCTACCCCTCGCACTGGGGGCCCGGGGAGTACGGCGTCGCCGATCCGAACGGCCAGCCGTACGACATCATCAAGCTGTCGACCCAGGACTTCGTGAAGCAGGTTCGCGGCACCGGGGCGAGGATCGTCAACTGGCTCCAGGACTTCTCCTACGGCCGCGACTACGGGCCTGCCGAGGTGCGCGCGCAGATCGACGCCTCGCGTGACGCCGGCGTGCCCGACTTCATCCTCTGGGACGCAGCCGTCACCTACACCGCGGAGGCGCTGACGCCGGACGCGAAGGTGCCGGTGCTCGAGCTGACGACGGAGCCGCCGAAGAACGCGCCGCTGCCGGTGCGGCTCCCCGACCCGAAGCCGGTGCCGAGGGCGCAGCCGAAGCCGGTCGCACAGCCGGCCGCGACGGCCGCACCCGCCGGCGACGGGAAG
>DATMJW010000054.1:0-15981 GCA_035553355.1 Gaiellaceae bacterium
GGTTCACGCCGCGCTCGCCCACAAGCGTGTCGTAGCCGTCCGGGAGATCGTCGACGAACGCGGCGACACCGGCGGCCTCGGCGGCCGCCAGCACCTCGTCCCACGGCGCGTCGGGCCGCGCCGCGAGCAGGTTGTCGCGGAGGGGCACCGAGAAGAGGACCGGCCGCTGCGTCACGATCGCGACCGCGCTCCGCAGCTCGACGAGGTCGACCGCGCGCGTGTCGACGCCGCCGACGAGCACGCGCCCGTGCATCGGGTCGTAGAACCGCGGGAGCAGGTTGAGGAGCGTCGTCTTCCCCGAGCCGGTCGGGCCGCAGACGGCCACGATCTCGCCGGGCGCGACCTCGAGGTCGACCCCGCGCAGCACCTCGCCGCCGGCGCCGTAGGCGAAGCGGACGCCGTCGAAGCGCACGCTGAGCCCGCCCGCCGGCAGCGTGGCGGGAGCGGCCGGGCACGGGAGCGGCTGGACCCCGTCGAGCCAGGCGAAGCTGCGACCGGCCGACGCGATCGCGCGCTGGCCGAGGTTGATGATCCAGCCGAGCGCCTCGAGCGGCCACACGAGCTGCAGCAGCAGCGTGATGAAGAGGCTGAACTCGCCGATCGTGAGCTCGCCGGCGATCACGTCGCGCCCGCCGAAGTAGAGGACGGCCGCGATGCCGAGCGTGGGGAGGAAGAGCACGCCCGGCAGGAAGCGCGCCTCGATCGACGCCTGCCGCATCGTCTGGTAGCGAACGGCCTCGGCGCGCCCGAGAAAGCGGCGGCGGACGTCGTCCTCGCGGCCGAACGCCTGCACCATCTCGATGCCGACGACGGCCTCGTCCGTCGCCTCGGTGAGGTGCCCCTTCTTCTCCTGCACGAGGCGTGAGATCGGGAACAGCCGGTGGGCGAAGAACCACGTGAGGACGGCGACCGCCGGCATCGCGATCGCGGAGAGCAGCGCGAGCCGCGGGTTCACCGTGGTCAGCACGATGGCCGCCCCGACGATCATCATCGCGCTCTGGATGCCCTGGACGACGCCCCAGCCGATGAAGTAGCGGACGGGGTAGATGTCGTTCGTCGCACGCGAGATGACCTCGCCGGTGGCGTGCCGGTCGAAGAACGCGCGCGGGTACGACAGGTACGCGCGGTAGAGGAGCTCGCGCATCCGTGCCTCGACGCGAATGCCGACGCGCGCGGTCGCGAACCGCCTCGTGAAGTTCACGCCGAGCCGGACGAGCGCCACGAGGAGGATGAGGCCGAGATAGGGCAACAGCCGTGCGCGGTCGCCGCCGATGATCGCCTCGTCGATGATCCGCTTCGTCAGCACCGGGATCGTGATCGTGAGCGCGGTCGTCCCGAGCGCGGCCACGATCCCGACGGCCACGAGCCGCCGCTGCTCCCACCAGAGCGGGAAGAGCTTCCGCAGCGTCGGCCGCAGCGGCAGATCCGGCGGGTCGACGGACGGAGCGGAGGTGATGGGAACGGTGGTCATGGCGGAGAGACGGAACCTCCAGCGACGGGTGCGCTGGATCGGGCGGATGTCAGTTGGGGCCGCCGAGGCGGCCTCCCGCACGCGACGCGCTAGCGCGACGGGACGTCGAGCGGCGCGTTCTGCGCGCGGAACGGCTGATTCATGCGCATCGCAACCCTCCTCGACGTCGGCGGGACAAGCCGTGCAAACCGTATCAGCTGTCGCTCGTGCACCACGGTGATGTCATCTCGACTTGCCTTGATGTCAAAATGATGTCATAGTGGCGGCATGCAGATCGCACACCACGTCCACGCAGTGCAAGAGGATCTCTCCGCCGCCGCGTCGCTCGCCCCCGACGAGGCGGTCGCGGCGGCCGGACGTCGGCTCGCGCTCGCCCTCGAGGCGTCGCTGCACCTCCGGCTCCTCGACCTCGTCACGGAGGTCGCCGCGGAACTCTCCGCGACCGCGCCCGGCCGGATCGACGTTCGGCTTGCGGGCAGGGACCCGGAGCTCGTCTACGTCGACGAGGCGGCGGACGAGCCGGCACCGGTCGGCCCTGCGGCCGACGACGGCCTCACCGCCCGCATCACCCTCCGCCTGCCGGAGTCGCTGAAGGCGCACGTCGAGGCCGCCGCCGGCCGGGAGGGCGTCTCCGTCAACGCCTGGATCATCCGCGCGCTCGCGCGCGGCGTCGAACACAAGTCCGCCCGCGCCGGTCGCCGTCTCAGCGGCTACGCGCAGAGTTGAAAGGAGCACGACCATGACCACGAGACTCGAGCCCATCTCCTTCGGTGCCTTCCTGATCCTCGTGCCCGCAGTCGGTGAGACGCGGCGCGACGAGCGCGTCGTCAAGCCGGGCCGCCGCGAAGGGAGGAGCCGTGGGTAGGTTCCCGACGCAGCGCGCCCGGCTGAGCGTGCGCAATCCCGGCGGCGACGTACGGGTCGAGACGGCGGATGTCGCCGAGACGACGGTCGAGCTCGTGCCGCTGGACGATTCCGATGCCACGCGCGCCGCGATCGACAAGGCGCACGTCGAGGCGCGCGGGGACGAGGTCGTCGTCGAGATCGAGTCGCGCCGCGGCTGGTCGATCGCGATCGGCGAGTGGAGCCTCGGCCGGTCGCCGAAGGTCGGCGTCCGGATCACGTGCCCCTACGGCTCCGACCTGGATGTCAAGACCGCCGCGGCCGACGTGACCGCTTCGGGGCGCGTCGGCGACACCGCCGTCCAGACGGCCTCCGGCTCGGTCGAGCTGGTGCACGTCGGCGGTTCACTCACCCTGCGAACGGCGAGCGGCGACGTCACCGTCGAGCGCGTCGACGGCCGGGCGACCGTGCAGGGCGTCTCGGGTGACATCGAGCTCGGATCCGTGGGCGGCGACCTCACCGTCAACGCCGTGTCCGGCGACGTCACCGTCGGCGATGCAGGCGGCGATCTGTCGGTGACGACAGTGTCCGGCGACCAGGCCGTCCGCGCCGCCGGCCCGGGCGACGTCCGGCTGAAGGCCGTCTCCGGCGACGTCGAGGTGCTGCTGCGTCAGGGCCTGCGAATCCGCCTGGACGTGAACTCCGTGAGCGGCACGATCTCGTCGGAGCTCGAGGTCGGCGACGCGCCCGCGGCCGCGGAGCGCCCCGAGGCCGACCTGCGCGTCCGAACCGTCAGCGGCGACGTCCGCATCGGGCGCGCTCAGTCGTCCGAGAGCGCCTCGGCCAAAATCGCGCTGGCGTAGCTGCGCCAGGCGAGCTCCTCCTCCCCGAGGAGCCGGTGCAGGGCCTCCTCGACCGCGGGGAGCCCCTGCGCCTGCGCGAGCGCCTCTTCCAGGCCGTCCCGGAGAGCCGCCCGCGCGTCGGCCGCGTCGAGATCGGCGGCGAGCGCCGTGACGGCGCGGCCGTCGATCTCGAGCTCGCGGCGGGGATCGCCCCCTGCGGCGAGGAGGAGCTGCGCGCGCCGGATCGCGGCGCGCTTCTCGTCGGCGTCGAGCGGGACTACACCGCCGGCGACGTACGCGAGCGGCACGCGCAGCGCCTCGTCGCGCGCGGCCGACGCCTCGAGCACCTCGAGCAGCTCGCGCACCGCCGCCGGTGCTAGCGGCGATCGAGCTCGCGGCGCTCGTCCGCCGTGAGCCCTTCCTGCGGCGCGCCGCCGGGCCCGGACATCGCGACGTCGCCCTCGACGACGATGTCCCGCGGCTCGGCGTGCCGGTACTCGTCCGACTGCGTCCCCCCGCGCGGGTCGCCCTCGACGGCGAGCGCGTCGGGATCGCCCTGCTGCTTGTTCGCGCGCTCCGCCTCGTCCGGGTCCGCCCACGGGCCTTGGCGGCCGGTGCCCTCGCCGAGCTCCTCGTCGCTCATGCACCCGTCTTCGCCGCCGGGGGCTCCGCCGAAACGCGCCGCGCGCGCACCTCGGTGCCGGAGACGGATCTACGCGCGCGTGCCGCGGACGGAGTCGAGCACGTACTGGACGCGACCCTCGCGCAATGCGTCCACGAGCGTCTCGCGGCCGGAGATCCCGACGCGGCTCGTGAGCACCTCGTACAGCCGCTCGTCGGTCAGCCCGGCGCCCCGCGCAGCCTGCACGATGCGCTCGATCGCGGGCAGCGGGCGGCCGTCCGGCCCGAACTGCCAGGCCGGGTAGAGATGGTCCTGGCGGCCGGCGCGGCGGACGCCGAGCAGCTCGCCGGCACGCCGCATCGCGTCGAGCCGCTGCGTGCCGACGCCGAGCCGCGACGAGAGCCACGAGCCGGAGAGGGATTCCTCGACCAGACGGTCCTGCACGGCGCTCATCATGCCGCCACGACCCGCCCCCGTCGATGCCTCGATCCGGTGACGGCCCGCCGCGCGCCCTGGACGCCCCACGCGCAGAGCGCGAGGAGGAGGAGCCCGATCGCGACGAGGACGAGGAGGAGGCTGCGGTTCATGCGCCGGAGGCTACTGCGGCGCGCGGCCGCTGCCATCGGTCGCGCGGCCGATCTTCGGTCGTCCCGCAGGCGGATCTAGGGGAGTCGCTCGAGGAGCGCCGACCAGTCCGACTCGGTCCCGCCGCCCTCGAAGTTCCCGACGAGCGTGCCTTCCTCGTCGAAGAGGAAGACCTCCGGCTGGTAGTCGGCGCCGAGCGACCGCGCGAGCGTCCGCTCGGGGTCGTGGATCTGCGGCCAGTCCCACCCGTTCGCCGCGAGGAACGCCTCCGCCTCCTCCTGCGTGTCCGCGACGTTGATCCCCACGAAGCGCAGCTCCGGGTGGGCCTCGACGAACCGTGCGTAGGCGACCGCCTCGCTCCTACAGGTCGTTCACCAGGACGACCAGACGTTGACGAAGACGGGCTCGCCGCGGAACTCCTCGAGCGAGATCCGGTCGCCGTCGAGCGTCGTTCCTGCGACGGAGCCGCCGGTGTCGGCCGCCGAGGTCGCCGGTGGCGCGCTCTCGGAGGCGCCGCCGCAGCCGGCGGCGAGGACGGCTGCCGCGAGCAGGAACAGGATTCGCACGTCCTCAGTGTACGTACCATGAGACGCGTGCCGTTCGGACACTGGGAGCTCGTTGCGCTCGGCGTCGTGCTGCTGCTCCTCTTCGGCTCGAAGCAGCTGCCGTCGCTCGCACGCAACCTCGGACGCGGGGTGAGGGAGATGCGGGAGACGGTGGTCGACGTCGATCCGCGACGGGAGCTGCGCGAGCTCGAACCGCCGCGGGAGGCGTCTCCGCAGCGGGCGACGGACGACCGCGTCGACTAGGTCGCGGCGGAGCGGCCGCAGACCTCGAGGATCGTCTCGGCGAGCGTGTCGTAGCCCTCGCTCTTCGAGAGGAAGACGGACGCGCCGGCATCGAGCGCTGCCGTCTTCGAGAGCGCGTCCGTGTGGCCGCTGAGCGCGATCACGCGCGGCGGCGGGTCGAGCGAGAGCAGCTTCCTGGTTGCGGCGACGCCGTCGAGCCGCGGCATCGAGAGGTCCATCAGGACGACGTCCGCGTTCGCCTCCTTCGCGAGCACGACCGCCTCCCGGCCCGTCGCCGCCGTGCCGACGACCTCGAAACGACCGTCGCGCTGGAGGGTCGCGTTCAGGGCGTGCGTGAACAGTCGATGGTCGTCGACGATGAGGACGCGGATCGGGGTCTCTGTGCTGATCGACTCTCCTCTGAAGCCGCGAATGATCGCAAGACCGCGCGGGCGCGGTCGCAGTTCGGCGTCGGTCGGGCGACGAGGTTTCGCCGCGGGTGGTGCGGAGAGGCGGAAGGGAACGGAACGCGAACGCACGATGCCGCGAGGAGTGGCCGCCCTGCCCCAGCACCCGACCCGCAGCGCGAGGACGGAACAGTTGCGTCGCGACCTCGAGACGCTCCACACGCTCCTCGACGGCGGTCATTCGCAAGGACGCGTCGACCTCGTCGAGGTCTGCTCGGCGATGATCGAGGAGCGGCGGCACGAGCTGGACGAGCTCGAGATCGACGAGATCGGCCCGTACCGCGCCGGTTCGTGAGCCACCGCCGCTCGTCCTCGTAGCCGAAAGCCCCGGTTTCCGGGGCTTTCGTGTGTGGAGCGTGCCGGGCTCGAACCGGCGACCCCCTGCTTGCAAAGCAGGTGCTCTCCCAGCTGAGCTAACGCCCCTGGGTCGGCGTCAGTGTAGGCGCTCCGAGGCGCCGCCGCTCTCGCCGCGCTCGCGGCTGCGGTCCTGCAGCTGGCGAAGCCCCTCGCTGAAGGTCGGTGCAGGCGTCCCGCGGCCACGCCGCTGCTCGAGCCGGCGAATCCGTTCCTCGAGCGCCTGCAGGTCGACGGGCGGCGCCTCTCCGGCCGCGAGCGCGCGCTCCCGCGCCGCCACATCCGCTTCCCGCTCTGCCAGCGCGTCGCTCCGCGCGGCGAGTTCGGCATGCGTCCGGGCGAAGAGCTTCTCCGCCTCACGCAGCTCTTCGAGCTTCGCCTCGATCCGCGCGAGCTGCTCGGCGCTCGCTGCGAGCTCGGCGTCGTCCCCCGCCGGGGCCGCAGCCTCGGTGAGCTCCTGCTCGCGCGCCTCGAGCGCCGACTCGCGCTCGGCGAGGGCGGCTTCGCGTTCGGCCACGGCTGCGAGCCCGTCCGCGAGCGCGCGCTCCCGCGCCTCGATGTCCGCCGCCCGCGCTTCGAGGTCGGCGGTGCGCGCGTCGAGCTCCCGCTCCCGCGCACGGAGCTTCTTCGACGGCGCCGCCGCCGCGGGCGCCGCGGGCCCGGTCGCCTTCGCTTCGGCCGGGGCCTCCGCGAGAGCGCGCTCCCGCGCGTCGAGCTCGGCTGCCCGCGAGTCGAGCTCGTCCGCCCGCGCCTCGACCTCCGCTGCCCGCGCCTCGAGTGCGCTCGCGCGTGCCTCGAGCTCCTGCGACCGCGCCGCGACCGCCTCGCTCTCTGCCTCGAGCCGAGCGCGTTCCTCCTGCACGCCCTGCTCGTCCCGCGCCGCCTTCGCCTCGGCGAGCCGCGCGCGCACGACGTCGAACCGGGAGCCGCGCGTCTCCGCCTTCGCGAGCTGCGCCTCGCGCTTCTCCACGCGCGCCAGTGCCTCCGCGAGCTCACGCTCGCGCTGCTGGACGCCGGCGACGCGCTCGGCGAGCGCCGCCTTCAGCGTCTGCAGCTCCGCAGCGGCTTCGGCGCGCTGCCGGCGCAGCGCCTCACGCTCCGACTCGACGTCGGAGGCGTCGTGCTCGCGATCGAAAAGCCCCTTCAGCCGGCTCACGGAGCCGGGATCGTACTCGCGATCTAGGCGGCCCGCTCGAGGCGCTCTTCCTGCCGGGCGCGACGGACGATCTCGTCCCGCTCCCCGAACCGGATGCGCGCGCGCTCGGCGCGATGCTCGTCCCACAACCGCTGCAGGCGCTCGTCGATCTGCTTGATCTCGTTGACCACGGCCTCGTTCCGCCCCTGGGAGAGCAGGTGCCACAGTTCCGTGCGCTGCTCGCTCAGCCGCTCGATCTCGGCGTGGATGTCGTTGATCGTCCGCATGCCTCTGAAAACGCGGGCCAAAGGCTGGACATTCCGCGTCACTCGCGCCGCAACAGAAACACAACAATGGCCGCCGCGGCGACGAGCCCGGCGGCGACGGCGAGCGCCTCGAGCGCCACGACCACTAGCCGTACCCGAGGTCTGCGATGCGGTCCTCGTCGAGCCCGAAGTAGTGGCCGAGCTCGTGCAGGACGGTGATCCGGATCTCGTCCTCGAGCTCGCAGGGATCGTCGAACGACTCCTCGAGCGGGAGCCGGTAGATCGTGATGCGGTCCGGCAGCTCGCCGTGCCCGCCGCTCCCGCGCTCGGGGAGCGGCACGCCTTCGTAGAGGCCGAACAGGTCCGGGTCGTCCGGATGTTCGTCCTCGACCACGACCGCGACGTTGACGAGCGCCTTCGCGAGCTCGGGTGGCAGCAGGTCGAGCGCGTTCCGCACGTGCTCCTCGAACGAGGCCATGCGGAGAAGGATGTCAGTAGGCGGGGCGGAGTGGTTTCCGCTTGCGGAAGAGATAGACCGTGAGGACGCCGAAGAGGATGCCGCCGAGGTGCGCGAAGACGGCGACGCCGCCGCCCTCCGGCGGGTTCTGCCACTGGAAGTTCGCGTCGAAGAGCTGGAGCGCGATGTAGATCCCGAGCACGATCCAGGCCGGGATCTCCCGGAGGATGATGATCCCGAGGAAGAACAGCGTGAGGACGCGGGCGTGGGGGAGGATCAGGAAGTACGCGCCGATGACGCCGGAGATCGCGCCGCTCGCGCCGAGGTTCGGAATCGCCGCACCCTCCGCCGAGGCGACGGAGAGCGTGAACGCGGTCTGGAGAGCCGTCGCCGCGACGCCCGCGAGGAGATAGAAGAGGAGGTAGCGGACGCGGCCCATGACGTCCTCGACGTTGTTGCCGAAGATCCAGAGGAAGAGCATGTTGCCGCCGAGGTGGAGCAGGTCGCCGTGCATGAACATCGAGCTCCACACGGTGACGAACCAGTCCTGCCCGACGACCTCGCACGAGCGGTCGACCTCGCACGGGTGGTAGGCGAGCTCGTCGACCGATCCCTCCAGGTCGGGAGTCTGGTAGGCGAAGAAGACGAGGATGTTCGCGACGATGAGGCCCCACGTCACGATGGGCCGGCAGCGGGTGGGGACGTTGTCGCGGAGCGGCAGCACGAGAGGCCGACGATACCCCGCCGCCGCCGAAAATCACCCTCCGCGCCCTCGAACGAGGGGAGCAACGCGGGGGACAGGCCCGGGGACAGGCCCCGAACGGAAGACGCACAGTAGGCGCGCGGAACTGTGACTTGACAAGCTCGCGCTTAGGTTTTATTCTTGCGACGCAAGTAGAAATACGACGCAAGGAGGAACAGCTGTGGCAACTCTGGTTCGTTGGGAGCCGTTCCGCGAGCTGGCGACGCTGCAGACGGAGATGAGCCGGCTCATGAACGGCCTCTTCGAGGGCAACGGCCGCTCGACGCAGAGCTGGGTCCCGCCGGTGGACGTGTGGGAGACCGAGAACGAGCTCGTCTACGCGTTCGACCTGCCGGGCATCCCGCAGGACAAGATCTCGGTCGAGCTCCACGACGACACGCTGACCGTGACCGGTGAACGCGCCGTGACGCAGGAGCGGAGCGAGAACGGCTTCTACCGCTTCGAGCGCCGCTACGGCAGCTTCAGCCGGACGCTCGGCGTCCCGCAGGGCGTGAGCGAGGAGTCGGTGAAGGCCGACTACAAGGACGGCGTGCTCGAGATCCGGGTCGCGAAGCCCGAGATCCAGAAGCCGCGCCGGATCCCGCTCGGCGGAAAGCACACGGACGCGATCGAGGGGAAGGCGACCGAGGCCTGATCCCGTCTCGCAGCGGACGAACCCGAAGGGCCGGCACCGCCGGCCCTTCGTCGTAGAATCGCGGCGATGGCTCGCTTCCCGCACGCGCTCAACGAGCAGATCGGGCACGAGTTCGCCGCGTCGCAGCAGTACGTCGCGATTGCCGTGCACTACGACGCGGAGACGCTGCCGCGGCTCGCCGCGCATTTCTACCGGCAGGCGGTCGAGGAGCGGAACCACGCGATGATGCTCGTGCAGTACCTGCTGGACTCCGACGAGCGCGTCGCCGTTCCCGGCGTCCCGGAGCCGCAGACCACGTTCGACGACCTGGCGGCTCCGGTACGGCTCGCACTCGCGCAGGAGCGGCGGGTGACGGAGCAGATCGCGGCGCTCGTCCAGCTCGCGCGGGAGGAGGGCGACCTCGTCGGGGAGCAGTTCCTGCACTGGTTCCTGCAGGAGCAGCGGGAGGAGGTGTCGTCGATGTCGGCGCTGCTCGCGATCGTCGAGCGTGCGGGGCCAAACGTGCTCCTCGTCGAGGACTACCTTGCGCGCGAGTCGGGCGGCGAGTCGCCGCTCGAGGCGGGAGCGCCTCCGGCCGCCGGCGGCGCGCTCTAGGCGGCGGTCGGCAACGCCGTGCGGATCTTCTCCGCGACGGCCTCCATCTCCACCGCGGCGCCGGTCACGTCGCGGAGCAGCTCGTCGGCGGACGGCTTCTGGCCGAGCGACCAGAGCTCGCGCAGGAGCGAGCCGGCCTCGCGGCGGCGGAACCAGTCGCTGCCGAACTCCTCGCGCAGGTACGTCTGCAGCTGCGCCTCGAACGCCCACGACCGAAGGTACGACGTCACGTAGTAGCCGGAGTCGATGTCCGCGAGGTAGTCGGTGTCGCTCGGCTCGACCTTCAGGGCGTCGCCGAGCAGCTCCACGTACCGGCTCCGCATCGTCGTCGGGTCGCTCGCCGCGTGGAACTCGATCTCGTAGAGGAGCTTTGCGGAGTAGCGGCGCACGAAGAAGAGGAGCGTGACGGCGTTCTCCGCCTCGAACTCGGCGGGCTTGCCGAAGTCGAGCATGCGCGTCAGCCACGCGCGGTCGCCCGTGAGGTGCTCGAAGAGCATCGCCCACCCTTCGGTGACGGCGTTGTCGCCGAGCCGCTTCTCCTCGACGAGGAGGTCGGGGGACGTGAACGCGAAGTGCTCGGTGTGGCCGGCCTCGTGGAAGAGCGCGCGCCAGTCGTCGGGGCCGCCCATCGGTTGGATCACGAGCATCACCTTCTCCGGCACCTCGATCGGCGCGCAGAACGCACGCGGAGACTTCGTCGGCCGCGCCTCGACGTCGAGGTGGACGTTCGGCTGCGCGTCGAGGTCGATCCCGAGATCGGCGAGCGTCGCCCGCAGGGCTGGGATCATCCGGTCGCCGGGGAAGTTCGCGTCCCAGTTCGACCCGCGGAAGAACCGGCGGACGTCGTGCCGCTCCGCCTCCGCGAGCCCGACGCCGACGTGCCGCCGCAGCGCGCGGTCCATCTGCTCCTCGTAGAGCCGCTCCGTCGATTCGAGGAACGCACGGCATTGCGCGGCGAGCCCTTCGAGGTCGTACCCGAACCGGTCGCGGTAGAGCTCGAAGTACGTCTGCGCGCCGAACTCGCGCACCGCCAGCTGCGTCTCCCCGAGCGCCTCGAGATAGATCGGGTTGAGGTGCTGCTCGGTCAGCTCGTTCCGCGTGCGTTCGAGCCGGCGTCGCGTCTCTCGGTCGGACGTGTTCGCGATCGTCGGCGGCAGCATCCGGTAGCCGACGGTTCCGCCGTCGTGCGGTGCGTCGAGGCTCGCCTCGAGCTGCGCGATCCGTTCCTGGTGCTCGCGGATCAGCTCCCCCAGGTACGCCTCGCAGCCGAAGCGGAAGAGCTCGCGGTTGCGGCGGCCGTCGACGCTCGCGCCGACGCGCCGAACCGCCTCGAGGTCGACGAGCGCCGCGTGGCGCTCGTAGATCGAGCGCAGGTCGAGCTCCGGCTTCAGCCCGGCGTAGTGGAGGTAGTACTCCTGGTCGAACTCGGCCATGAAGCGATCGGCCGACGCGCGGTAGCCGTCGAGCTCGCGGGCGCTGAACGGCGTCGCGTGCACGCGGCCTAGGATACGCGCCGTGCGGGAGATCACCGTCACGACGGAGCGCCGGAGCCAGCTCGTCGACATCACGAAGCGGGTGCAGGAGGCGCTCGGCGAGCTCGACGGCGCGTCCGCCGCACTCGTCTACGTCCCGCACACGACGGCCGGCGTGACGATCAACGAGCACGCCGACCCTGCGGTCGCGCGCGACTTCGAGGCAGCGCTCGAACGGATCGTCTCGGAGGAGTGGCCGTGGGAGCACGTCGAGGAGGGGGAGGAGAACGCGCCGACGCACATCCGCGCCGCCTTCATGGGGCCGAACGTCGTCGTGCCGATCGCGAACGGCCGCATGGCGCTCGGCACGTGGCAGGGCATCTTCCTGTGCGAGTTCGACGGGCCGCGGCAGCGCAGCGTGTACGTGACGACGCTGCGCTGACGGGCGGTACCCTCCGGCGATGGCCGCGCCGGTACGTCGAGACGACGAGCTCGAGCTGACGATCGACTCGCTCGCCTACGGCGGGAACGGGGTCGCGCGGCTCGACGGCTTCGTCGTCTTCGTGCGCCGCGGGCTCCCGGGCGACACGGTGCGCGCGCGTGTGACGAAGGTGAAGCGTGGCTTCGCCGAGGCGCTCGCGACAGAGGTGCTGCAGCCGTCGCCGCAGCGCGTCGAGGCGCCCTGCAGCCACTACCCGGCGTGCGGCGGCTGCCGCTTCCAGGATCTGGACTACACGGTGCAGGTGGCGGCGAAGGAGGCGCAGGTCGCCGACGCACTCCGCCGGATCGGCGGCTTCGCCGACGCGCCCCTCGAGCCGATCGTCCCGGCGGCGTCTCCCTTCCACTACCGGAACAAGATGGAGTACTCGTTCACGCAGCTCCCGGCGGGGCCGACGCTCGGCTTCCACAAGGCCGGCCGCTGGGACGAGGTGCTCGAGGTCGAGAAGTGCTGGCTCACGAGCGACCTCGGGAACGCGATCCGGAACACGGTGCGGGCGTGGGCGCAGGAGGAGGGCCTCGTCGCCTACGACCAGGCGGAGCAGACGGGCTACCTCCGCCACCTCGTGGTCCGCGAAGGCCGCAACACCGGCCAGGCGCTCGTGCTGCTCGTGACCGCGAAGGGCGAGAAGTTCGACCCGGACTACTTCGTCGAGGTGCTCCGCCGGTTCCCGGAGGTGCGGTCGATCCACTGGGCCGTCAACGAGCAGCCGTCGGAGGTGACGAACTTGCCGACGCGGCTCCTCTGGGGCGAGGACGCGATCGAGGAGGAGCTGCTCGGCCTCCGCTTCCGGATCCGGCCGAACGCGTTCCTGCAGACGAACACCGAGATGGCCGAGCGGCTCTACGAGCTCGCGATCGAGTACGCCGGGCTCACCGGCGGCGAGACCGTCTACGACCTCTACTGCGGCACCGGGACGATCGGGCTCGCGATGGCAGGACGCGCTCTCAGCGTGTGGGGCGTCGAGATCTCCGAGGAGGCGGTCGCGTGCGCGCTCGAGAACGCCGACCTGAACGGGATCGGGAACGCCGCCTTCTTCGCCGGGAACGTGGGGCAGTCGATCGAGGAGCTCGCGGAGCGCGCGGGGCCGGCGGACGTCGTGGTCGTCGACCCGCCGCGGGCCGGGCTCGCCGGGAAGGCGCTGAGGCGCACCGGCCGGCTGGGCGCGAACCGGATCGTCTACGTCTCCTGCAACCCGACGACGCTCGCGTCGGACCTGAAGGTGCTGCGCGACGACTGGGGCTACGACCTGCTGCGCGTGCGGCCGGTCGACATGTTCCCGCACACGCCGCACGTCGAGACGGTGGCGCTGCTCGAGCGGCGCGCGGGTTTCGTTCCCGCCGCGGACTAGTCGGCGGCGCGCTCGCGGCGCAGCTGCCGCAGCAGCAGGTCCGCGTTCGGCAGGAGGAACCCGAGGCAGATCGCCGGGAGCGCGGGGAGCCCCGCGACGTCGGTGTAGGCGGTCAGCACGAGCGTCAGCCCGAGGAGCGCCGTCATCGAGAGCCAGGTCGCGGCGACGCGGAGGCCGAAGCGCGCCGCTGCGGCGAGGAAGAGCGCGAAGAAGAGGATGTCGGGCGGGCCGAGGTACGCGGCGTCGTCCTCGCCGGGCACGCGGAACGCGACCGCGACACCCTCGAAGAGCCCGGGCTGCTGCTCGACGACGTACTCCGTCGGCCCGCGCCAGACGGAGAGGATGTCGACCCACGGGACGATCACGGCGACGAGCACCGCCCACGAGACCGCCTCGAAGATCGTCAGGAACCAGAAGCCGGCGAGCGTGAGCACGAAGAGCTTGGCGAGGTTGAAGAGGACGTCCAGGTCGGCCGCGCGCGCAAGCACCGCGAGCAGCGCGAGCGCCGCGGCGACGGCGAGCAGCCCACGCGCCTCGACGAGCGGCAGCGCGAGCCAGATCGTCGCCAGGGTCGCCGGGATCACGACGAGGACGAGGAAGGCGACGTCGGCGTCGAGGTTCCCGTCCCAGAGGCGGCCGGCGCCGGCGGTGTAGAGCGCGAGTGCGGCGACGAGCGCTGCGAGGGCGAGCGCCCGCGCGCGCGTCAGTACGGCGGCAGCTCGGCCCACCACGGCCCGAGCGCCTTGAAGCGGTTCCAGAAGGCCGTCTTCGCAGCCGCGTCGTCGAGCGCGCCGTCGATGTCCGGCACGACGAGCGCGTCCACGGTCGCCGTGAAGCGCTGGATCCCCTCCGTCTCGAGCTCGAGCGTGTCCGCGAGTGGGAACTCGAGTGCGTTCACGAACTCGACCGTTCGCTCGCCCATCGCGACGAGGAGTTTCGGGCCGACGATGTGGAGCTCGCGCACGAGCCACGGCCGCGCGTCCTCGGGATCCTGCCCCGCGAACTTGAGGCAGTTCGTGCCGTAGACGGCCATCGGGTCGACGCGCAGCCGCTGGAGCGACTTCAGCAGCGCCTGTCCGGCGCGCCCGAAGAAGGCCACACCCTCCTGCACCTCCGACGGCTGCGGCTCGTACTTGAGCAGGAAGACATCGGCGAGTGGGTGGCCGGACCCGAGCACCGGCACGTGGACGGCGTCTCCGGAGCGGCGGATCTCGTCGCCGAGCTCGTTGATCTCGGAGATCGCCTTCCGGAGGTAGCGCTCGTAGATCTCGTCGGTGGGCACGGCGCTCACGGGGACCACCTGAGGTTCTCCCCTACCGCACCTTTTCCTTGACCTGGGCCACCCACTTGAGGCTCTGGAGGAGGGCGAGCGACTTCGGCCGGCGCAGCACCTCGGCGGTCCGCAGCGAGAGCAGGAACTCCTCGGGGCCGTCGAACGCGCGCATCCGGAGGGCGCCCGTCCCGACCCCTTGCAGCACGTGTGCGTCGGACCCCGCACCCGCGACGAGGTTGTACTTGCGCGCGAACCGCAGCGCCTCGTCGTTGTAGCCCTCGAAGAGCAGCCGCGCGTTGTAGACCTCGAAGACGTCGATCTCGGGCAGGTGGCGGTGGAGCGTCAGCGGGTCGGGGATCGCGTGCATCCGGTCGAACGGGTGCGGGAGGTAGACGAGGCCGCCCTGCTCGCGGATCGCGGCGACCGTATCCGCGAACGACATCCCGCGCGGGATCTCCTCTTGCAGGAAGAGCCCGATCACCTCGCCCTGGCCGTCGGTCTTCACCTCCTCACCGGGGATCACGATCAGGTCGCGATCGCGCGCCGCGGCGAGGGCCTCGAGCGCGCCGCCGAGGACGTTGTGGTCGGTGATCGCAATCGCGCCGAGCCCCTCGTTCTCCGCGTGGTCGAGCAGCTCCGTCACGCCGGTCGAGCAGTCGTGCGACCACGAGGTGTGCATGTGCAGGTCGGCGACGATCCACGGGCGGTTCGCGAGCGGCTCCGTTCCGCGCTTCGGCGCCCGACGGCGCCCGCCGAGGCCGCCGTACAGCTCGGCCAGCTCCGTGGCGACGCGCGCGAACCCTTGCCGCGTCGCCGTGGCCCGCGCCTCGCCGGCCTCGCGCTCGCGCAGCTCCGCGTCGTCGGCGTAGCGGGCGATCGCTGCCGCGGCGAGCTCCGGCTGCTCCGAGACGAGCGGCGACGTCGCGACGGCGGTGCCGGAGGCCGCGGCTTCGAGCAGGAGCCGCTGGGAGCCGGTGGGGGCGGGCGAGAGGATCGCGGCCTCGGCGAGAAGGGCTGCACGCGCCGCAGGCGTCCGTCCGCTGCGCACGTGCACGCGGTCGCGGAGCGCCGTGGGCACGGCCGGCCGGGACGCGAGCGGCTTCGTCCGCAGGAGCACGATCTCCCAGTCCGGTAGCTCCCGCAGCGCGCGCAGAGCGGCGCGTGCGACGGGGAGGGAGCCCGAGTGGAGCTCGACGACGACGAGACGTCGCTTCTCGCCCGGCCGGAAGAGGTCGAGGTCGACGCCCGGCGAGACCACCGCGTACTCCCCGGGGAACCGCGCGGCGGCCGCGGCGGCGGTCTCGGCCGAGGTCGCGACGAGGCGGTCTATGCGGCCGAGCAGCCGGTCGCGGAGGGCGCGGCGCGGCGGGTAGCCGAGCCGCTCGGGCGACAGGAACGTCGCCACCGCGAACGTCTCCGCGTCCCGAAGCGCCAGGTACGAGATGCTCGGCAGCCCGGGCTCGAACCCGTGGACGACGTCGTAGCCGCCCTGCTCGAGCGCGAGCCGGAGGTTCGCGCGGACGCCGACGGGGACTCCGAGCGCGGAGCGCCGCGAGACGGGCATC
>DATMJW010000055.1:0-27009 GCA_035553355.1 Gaiellaceae bacterium
CCCGTCGAGTCGACGACGCCCGCCGCGAGCTTCGTCCCGCCGATGTCGAGGCCGAGCACGTGGACCGGCTCGCCGGGGGCGGACCCGTCGACGACGGCGCCCCGCGCGTCCGGTGCGGACATCAGCCCTTGCGCCCTTGGGTGGCGATGCCCTCGATGAAGTAGCGCTGGAAGATCCCGAAGAGGATCACCATCGGGAGCACCGTGATCACGGTGCCAGCCATGATGATCTCCCAGCGCCCCTCGCCGCCGCCGCCCGCGCCCTGCTGGTCGAGGATCGTCTTGAGGCCGAGCGGGAGCGTGAAGAGCGCGGTGTCGCGCAGGTAGATGAGCGGGGTCATCAGGTCGAACCACTTCGCCTGCAGCTCGAAGATGAACACGACGATCAGCGCTGGCTTCGCGAGCGGCAGCGCGATCCGCCGGAACATCGAGAAGTAGCCGTCGCCGTCGATGCGCGCGGCCTCGAAGAGGTCGCGCGGGATGCCGAGGAAGAACTGGCGCATCAGGAAGATGTAGAAGGCGCTCCCGAAGAGGTTCGGCACCCACAGCGGGTACTGCGTGTTGACGCCGATGTCTGGCATGAACGCGAGCGAGCCCGTCTCGCCCGTCAGCTTCGAGATCTCGTTCCAGATCAGGTAGACGGGGATCATCGTCACCGCGCCCGGGAGCATCATCGTCGCGAGGATCAGGGCGAAGAGCGCGTTCCGGCCGGGGAAGCGGAAGTAGGCGAACGCGAACGCGACGATCGCGCTCGAGAGCGCGACGAGGAGCGCGCCGAGGAGACCGATCCAGACGCTGTTCCCGATCCAGGTCAGCACCGGCGTGTCCGGGAGCGCGAGGAGGCGCTCGTCGCCCGGCACGGGGCTCGGGTCGCCGGTGTAGTTCCACTGCCAGTCGCTCGGGATCAGCCGGTTGTCGAACACGTCCGCCTGCGGCTTCAGCGACGCGCTGACGAGCCAGATGAACGGGTAGATCGCGAGGATCGAGATCCCGGCGAGGAGGAGCAGGAAGAAGATGTTCTTGACGCCGCCGAAGCGGGGGCCCTCCGCCTCGCGCCGGCCGCGGCCGAGGATCCCGCCGAGCGGCCCGTGCGCGACGCGCGGGGTCGCGACGCCGGCGCCGCCGGTCGGGAAGTTCTCCTGCGCGCCCGCGCTCATCGCTTGTCACCGCCCTGGTAGAAGACGAAGCGGCGGCTGACGACGAACTGGATCGCCGTGATCACCATGATGATCGCGAAGAGGATCCAGGCCATCGCCGACGCGAAGCCCATGTTGAAGAACTCGAACGCCTGCCGGAACAGGTAGACGACGTTCATCAGCGCGGCGTCGGGCGCCTCCGCGCCCGTCGAGCCGGCGCCGAAGTACGCGGTGTAGACCTCCGTGAACGTCTGCAGGCCCGCGATCGTGAGCACGATGAAGGTGAAGAAGAGCGCGGGGCTGATCATCGGCAAGGTGACGTTGAAGAACCGGCGCCACGGGCCGGCGCCGTCCATCGCCGCGGCCTCGTAGAGGTGCTGCGGGACGGCCTTCAGCGCGGCGAGGTAGATCACCATCGTGCCGCCGACGGTCCAGACGCTCATGATCGCGAGGCTCGGCTTGATCCAGTTCGGGTCCGTCGTCCAGAAGGGGCCGGGGATGCCGATCAGCCCGAGCGCGCGGTTGACGACGCCGACGGAGCCGTTGAAGAGCACGAGGATGAGGATCCCGATCGCGACCGGCGGCGTGATGTCCGGGAGGTAGAAGACGGTGCGGAAGAACCCGGCGCCGTAGGCGATCCGCGCCAGGATCATCGCGAGCCCGAGCGCGACCATCATCTTCGCCGGCACCGTCATCAGCGTGTAGACGAAGGTGTTCTTCAGCGAGAGCGCGATCTTCGGGTCCTCGAGGAGCGTGCGGTAGTTCTCGAGGCCGACGCGGCTCGTCTTCTCGAAGCCGGCGATCTGCTGCACGCCGTAGTCGGTGAACGAGAAGTAGAGGCTCGCCACCATGGGCCCCGCCGTCAGGGCGACGAAGCCGAGGACCCACGGGAGGATGAAGAGGTACGCGGTCCACGTCTCCTTCTCGCGGAGCGCGGAGAGTCGGCGGCGGGCCCCCTGAGGGGGGCCCGCCGCTTCCGAGCTGCTGGCGATGCTCGCCAACGTGGTGGTCCTACTTGGCCTTGTCGATCGCGGCCTGGGCCTCGCGCTGCGCCTGGTCGAGCGCCTCGCGCGGCGTCTGCCGGCCCTCGAGTACCCGGTTGATGGCGTCGATCCACGCCTGCCGGAACTCGGAGCTCGCCGGGGACAGCGGGACTGCGAACGCGTACCGCGGCGCCCGGACGAGCAGCGCAACGGCCTGGTCGAAGTCCTTGTTGCCCATCGGCTGGTAGATGTCCTCGTAGATCTTGACGTCGGCGGTCGCCTTCGCCGTGTAGAGGCCGGTGAACGCGCGGCCCTGACGCTTGCGCAGGTCGAACCGGTTCTTCGCGACCGTGAGCCACGACGAGTCGGCCTGGAGCGCCTTGATGTACTTGCAGGCGAGGCCGGGGTTCTTCGAGCCCTTCGGGATCGCCCAGGCGTTGCCGCTGAGCATCGTGATCGGGCCGCCCTTGCGGTTCGTGAAGAACTTCGCCGTGATGTTGACCGGGTTCCCCTCGGCCAGCACGTTGTAGTAGAAGCTCTCCATCGGCCACGCGCTGATCTGGTCGGCTGCGACCTGGTTGTTCCGCCCGAAGAAGTCGAAGGTGTCGCGGAACGCCTTGAACTTGTTCCAGCCGCCGTGGTCGTTGATCAGACCGACGGTGTAGGCCAGAGCAGCGACTGCCTCACGCGAGTTGAGCTGCGCCTTGAGGCCGTCCTTCGAGATCATGTCCTTGCCGAACCACTTGACCCAGAGCGGGAAGAACTCCGGGATCTTCGGATCGAAGCCGATCCGCGTGAGCCGGCCGTTCTCGATCCGCAGCAGCTTCTTGTTGGCCTGCTTGAGCCGCTTCCAGTTCGTCGTCTGGATGTCGGCCGGGTCGACGCCCGCCTTCTTCGCCGCGTCGTTGTTCACGATGATCGTGATCTGGTTCGTGAACTCCGGCGCGCCGAAGAGCTTGCCGCGGTACGTCACCTGCGAGAGCGCGGCCTTGCGGTACGAGTTCTTGTCGATCCCCTCGGCCTTGAAGCACCCGTCGAGCGGCGCGAGGATGCCGCGGGCGGCGTACGTGCCGACGCTGTCGCGGCCCATGTGGACGAGGTCCGGGATGTCCCGGGCGGCGAGCCGCGCCAGGAACGTCTGGTCGTTGAACCCGCCCTGCGGGTTGTTGACCGAGTGACCGAGACCGCGGATGACCGCGTTCGCGATGTCGAGACGGCCCTGTGCGACGTCGTCGCGGCCGCCGAGACCGTAGATGTTGAGAGTGTGCGCCTGCGTCGCCTGGACGCCCGCGACCTCCGCGGGCTTCGCGCTTGCGATGCTCGTGGCCACAATGGCACAGAGCGCCGCAATCGCCAGCGCGAGCCCTCTCCTGCTCCACCGACTAACCATGTGTGTTGCCTCCGCTTGTAAGAGGGCCGACGCCCTGGGTTCTGCAGACACGCCTGCGCTCGGGTTGTGAGAACGTTCCCACACGCAGCCGCGCGGGAGCTAACCACACTTTCACGGCGAATTCAAGGTATTCCGCGTACCCTTTACAAATAGGAAGGGCCGCGTCTAGGCGCCTGCGCGCGGGGCGCCCGTCGACCCCCGCACCACGAGCGACGGCTCGAGCTGCTCCACCTGCGGCGGCCTGTCCGGGGCGACCGCGCGGCGGAGCAGGAGCTCCGCGGCGCGCCGGCCGAGCTCGAAGGTCGGCTGGGCCACGGCCGTGATGCCGGGGTCGACCATCTCCATCCAGGGGAGGTCGTCGAAGGCGACGAGCGAGATGTCGCGCGGCAGCCGCAGGCCCCGCTCGCGGATCAACCGCCACGCGGTCTCGGCGAGCTGGTTGTTCGCGGCGAAGATCGCCGTGGGCCGCCGGTCGAGGAGGCTCGCGACCCGCTCGTCCACGTCGCTCGCGCCGGGCTCGACGGCGACGACCAGGTCCGGATCCGGCTCGACTCCGGCGTCTCCAAGCGCGGCTCGATAGCCGCGGAGGCGCCCGACGTCGCTCGTCCACTCCGTCTCGACGACGAGCAGGGCGATCCGCTCGTGGCCGAGCGAGAGCAGATGCTCCGTCGCCTCCCGCGCGCCGCGCTCGTTGTCGGTGAGGACTGCGTCGCACGGGACGTCCGCGAGGCGGCGGTCGACCTCGACGACCGCGACGCCCTGCCGGTGGAGAAGCGCCGTCGCCGCCGAGCCGACGGGCGTCATGATCACCCCGGGCGCCCGCATCGCGAGGAACGCGCGCGCCGCGGCGAGCTCCTCCTCGGACTGGCTGTTGTCGCCGAGCAGCATCATCTGGTACCCCGACTCGCGGAGCGCCTGCTCGATCCCCGCCGCGAGCCGCGCGTAGAACTGGTTCCCGAGGTCGGAGACGACGACGCCGACGACGCGGCTCGTCTTCTGCTTGAGCGTCCGCGCCGACGCGTTCGGGACGTAGCCGAGGCGCTCGGCGGCCTGGAGGAGCCGCTCCCGCGCCACCGGCGAGACGTACCCGCGCCCGCTCAGCGCGCGGGACGCGGTGGAGGCGGACGTCCCGGCCTCGCGCGCGATGTCGGCGAGCGTGACCGGCCGCGCGTGGGAGGCGGGCTCGGAGGCGTCGGCGGTGGCGGAGGAGCTCACCGCGACCGCCGCCAGGCGTCCCACGTCCGCCGCAGCGTCGCGTAGTCGCGCGCCTCGAACGTCTCACCCGTCGCATCCACCGCCCGAGCGTAGTAGAGCGACGGCACGCCCAACAAGTGCTTCTCCTCCGCGTACTCCCGCCATTCTGCGAGGTTCGGCATGCACCAGTCGTCGGTGTCGACGAGCACCTCCGGGCACGCCGCCTGCACGACCTCCGCCCTGCGGCGCATCTGCGCGACGACGCGGCCGCGGGGGTCGTCGTCGTCGGTGCGCACGATGTCGTTCAGCCGCACCATGTCGGTGACGTCCACGAACGACGGGTGCGGCGTGTGCGTGATCACGAGCGCGTCGGGCTTCACCTCCTTCGTCGCGTCGTAGAGGACGCGCAGCAGCTCGTGCAGGAGCGCGATCCCCCAGCCGTCGCCGTGCGCGGTGAGGGCGCGACCGCTCGGCGTGCGCGCGGTGAAGTCGACCTTGAAGCCGTCCGCGTCGAGCCCGTCCGGCGCCAGCATCGCGTGCACCTGCGCGCGCAGCGCGGCGCACGCGTCCGGGTTCGACGGATCGAAGGCGACAGGGGTTCCGGCCGCGTTCCGCACGCAGAGCTCCGGGGGCAGGCCTTCGGGATCCCATGCCTTCCACCAGAGGAGGATGCGGCGGTCGCGCTCGTGCTGCCGCGCGATCCAGCCGCGGAGATCGGGCCACTTCGCCGCGTTGGGGCGGTTCGTGCCGTAGCCGTCCTGCCACTTGTCGTCGAGGGTCACGATCCCCGGCGCGACCCCCTCCGCCTCGAGCTGCTCGAGGAAGAGGTCGTAGTTCTCCTGTGTCGCGAACTCGCCCGCGAAGCGTCCGCTCCCGCGCGCGAGGTCGCATTGCGCGCCCCAGCCGCAGAAGATCGGCTCCGACCACCACGCCGGCCGCTCGCGCGCGGCCGCCGCCGGCGCGAGCCCGCGGGAGGACAGCCGCGCGCGCTGCTCGCGGAGGGCGTCGAGCGGCGTCGCGTGCCCCGGAGAGAGGACGAGCGCGGGCAGCCGCAGCTCGCCGTCGACGCGCGTGTGGCCGTCGTACTCGAGCCGGAGGCCGAACGAGCCCTCGCCGGGGACGTACTCGAGCTGGACGAACCCGAGCTCGCCGACCGGGGCCTCGATGCCGAGAGCGAGCCACCCGCTGTCGGTCTCGACGGGGTCGCGAAGCTCGTCCCGCGCGAAGGCGAGCAGGAGCGGCGCAGGCGTGAAGAACCAGTGGGTGCGGCCGGGCGTCCCGTCACCGGAGACGCCGATCACCGCCGACTCGCCCGCAGGCCGCACGACGCGGCGCGGGTCGCCCGGGTTGGGCGAGTAGAGCGAGCGGAAGCGGCGGCCGCTCGGCATGAACCCGAGCGGCTGCCCCGGCACGAGCGACCGGAACGCGAGCAGGTGGACGTCGGTGACGGCGCCTGCACCGACGACCCACGGCCGCAGCTCCACCGTCGCGTCGCCGCAGACGACGTCGACCCCCGCGCGCTCCCAGATCGTCGAGCGCCGCTCGACGCGGAATCCGCGCTCCGCCTCGAGCGCGACCGGGGCGTCGACAGAGAGTGTCTCGTCGGGTCCCGCGACGGCATCCACCGCGGCGAGCGGCCGCAGGTCGGCGAGGTGCTCGCCCCCGGCGGCGAAGCTCGCGCTCAGCCCGTCCGCACGGAGCTCGAGACGGTACGCCTCGGTCTCGACGACGTGGTCGCTCACGCGACGTCCACGAGCGCCTCGGCCTGCTGCCCGAACCGGACGTCGCCGACCGTCAGGTCGACGCCGACGCGCGCCCGGCGCTCGCGCCGGGGCCCGGCCGTGACCTCGAACCGGAGCACCCCCTCGCCGCCGCGGTCGAGCGCGAGCTCCTGTGGTTCCGGCGCCTCCCAGCCGTCGGGGACGGCGAGCTCGACGCGCGCGGTCGCCGACGACGAGAGCGGGTTCCTGACGTGGACCTCGAGCACGACGGCCCGGCCGGCGGCTACCTCCGAGCGGTACGGCTCGACACGCGCGCCGAACCCGGCGACGCCGAAGTCGACGTCGTCGAGCGGGAGCAGCCGCCGGTGGAGCTCGTCGACCCGCTCCGCGTCGCGGAGGAGGCCGTCGAGGAGCTCCGGCGTCACCTCCCGTGGGAGCCAATGCCCGCTCAGGAGCAGGTCGGGCTCGAGCTCGCGGTAGAGCCGCGCGCTGGCCACGAAGTCGCCGAGCGCGAACCGGTTGCGGTACTGGTAGTTGAGGACGCTGCGGCCGTCGTCCTCGGCCGACTGCTGGTCGCCGGTCGCGAGCACGCGGCGGCCGTCGACGTCGAGCGCGATCGCCGCGGCGTAGAGCGTGTGCCCCGGCAACGCGTACGGGGTGAGCTCGTGCTCGCGCCAGGTGAACGGCGCGCGCAGCGGCAGGCGGCGGTCGACCGCGATCGGGTCGAACCACAGGCACGGGAGGTCGTACCGCGTCGGCCGCTCGAGCACGTCGGCGAAGTTCTCCGGCGCCCAGACCTCCGTCCCTTCGACGTCGCGGAGGAGGTTGATCCCGGCCACGTGGTCGTCGTGGAAGTGCGTCGGGACGACGACCTCGACGCGGTCGATGCCGTGGTCGCGGCGGAGCGCGGCGACCGACGTCAGCAGCGGCCGCCGCGACGGCTTGTCGGTCGCCCACGACATCCCGCTCGCGAAGTCGTAGCCCCAGTCGAGGAGGAGCGCGCTGCCGGAGTCGGAGAGGAGCGCGTACGACGTCCCGAACGACGTCCGGTTGCGGAGCAGGTGCGGTGTAAGCGGGACCCACGGCTCGCGCAGCCAGCGTTCGAGGTTCAAGGGCTGCGTCCGGCGGAGCTCGAGAAGCTCCTGCAATCCCTCCCGGGCGCGCACGACCGCGCCGGGCGGGTCCTCGATCGGCGGGCCGTGGGCCGGGAGCAGGACGTCGGGCCGGTGGTCCAGCAGCGTCGCCGCCGAGAGGATCGTCGCCGTCAGCCCCTCGACGCCCGTGTACGTCCACTGCGTCGCGGCGAGCGACCAGACCTTGCCGTCGCCGTAGAGGAGGTCGCCGCTGAAGCCGACCCGGCGGCCGTCGGCCTCGACGAGGTAGGTGACGGAGCCGACGGTGTGCCCGGGCGTCGGCAGCGTGAAGACGTCGAAGGAGCCGTAGCGCGCCGTCCGGTACTCCGCGACGGTCCCGGTCACCTGGACGTCGTCGAGCAGCGAGAACCGGTCCTCGCGCAGGTCGTAGTCGTTGTCGAGCTGTCGCGACTGCCACCGCCGCGAGACGTCCGTGAAGAGCTCCTCCTCCAGCGGCGGCACCCAGATCCGGATCCCGGCGGCGGCGGCGCGGGCGAGGCCCTGGACGCCGTCGCGGTGGTGGTGCGTGACGAGGACGTCGGTGACGCGGTCGACTCCGAGCTCGGCGAGGCGGTCGAGGACGAGGCCGCTGCCGAAGTCGATCAGCACCGCCTCGCGCCCGCTCCTGAGCACGTAGACGTTGCACGTGTCGCGGACGACGGAGACGCTGCTCGTGACGGCGCTCACCGCACGTACTGCCGCGTCGCGTCGAAGAGCGGGGTGTAGTCCCAGCTCGTCCCGTTCGCCTCGTTCGCCCGGCGGACGAGGTCGCGGCGGCGCACGCTCGCCGCACCGTCGGCCTCGATCGCGGCTGGATCGAAGCGATCGAGGATCGCGTCGAGCAGCTCGCGCTCGACGTCCGTGCTCGCGGGCGCTCCGCTGAGGTCGACGCGCTCGTGCGGGTCTGCGGCGAGGTCGAAGAGCTGCGTGTCGTGCCCGTGGACGTGGATCAGCTTGTGGCGGCCGCGGCGGGCCATGAAGCACGGCGCGCGCACCTTCTCGACGTGGTACTCCGCGAGAACGGTTCGCGCTTCGCGTTGCCCGTCGACGAGCGGCGCGAGCGAGCGGCCGTCGGCGGGGAGGCGCACGTCGTCGTAGCCGACGAGGTCGAGCAGCGTCGGCAGCAGGTCGAGCAGCGACACGGGCTCCTCGACGACGGTGCCGGCGCGGCGCCCGCCGGGGAGCCGCAGCACGAGCGGCACGCGCACCGACCACTCGTAGAAGCAGCGCTTCTGCACCATCCGGCGCTCGCCGAGCATGTCGCCGTGGTCGGAGAGGAAGACGACGACGGTGCTCTCGGCCTCGCCGGCCGCCTCGAGCGCCGCGAGCAGCTCGCCGAGCTTCCGGTCGACGTACGTGACGAGCCCGAAGTAGGCGCGCCGGAGCGCGCGCATGTTGTCCGGGTCGTCGAGCGCGACCGCCGCCGTGTCGTGCGCCTCGTTCGCCCAGCGGTCCATGGCCGAGACGGGCAGAGCGTCGTCGGCCTCCGGCACCTCGATCTCCGCCCCCTCGTAGAGATCCCAGAGCTCCTGCGTGACGTGGAACGGGTCGTGTGGGTGGTGGTACGACGCGACGAGCAGGAAGGGGTCGTCTGCGCCGGCCGCGCGCCCGCGCAGGTACTCGAGCGCACGGAAGTGCGTCTCCTCGTCGTAGGCGAGGAACTTCGTCCACGGCCGGACGCCGACGTTCGGCGGGACGTAGTTGTGGGCGTGGCCGCCGCGCACGAACGTCCCGTCCTCTTCGAGCACCGGCACCCAGGCGAGGCCGGCGGGGAAGACGTCCGTCGTGAGGCGCCGGCGGAACCCGTGGAGCTGGTCCGGCCCGACGAAGTGCATCTTCCCGGTGAGGACGGTGTCGTAGCCCGCGACCGCGAGGTAGTGCGCGAGGGTCGGGACGTCCGACGGCAGAACGGCCGCGTTGTCGTAGACGCCGAGATCGGACGCGTAGCGGCCCGTGAGGAAGGCGGCGCGCGCCGGTGCGCACAGCGGGTAGGGGGTGTAGGCGGCGTCGAAGCGGACACCGTCGCGCGCGAGCGCGTCGAGGTTCGGCGTCTGCACGACCGGGTGCCCGTACGCCCCCGTGAGGAAGGGGACGAGCTGGTCGGTCATCACGACGAGGACGTTCGGGCGGGCGCGCACGAAGGGTCAACCCTACGTAGCCCGGGCGGCGTGTGGCAACGATTGCACCGGCTGCCGTCGCGCGTTATCTTCATCCGCGGACATGGCCGAGATCACCATCGACAACGTCACGAAGCAGTACCCGAACGGGGTCGTGGCGGTCAACGAGGTCGACATCGACATCCGCGACGGCGAGTTCGTCGTGCTCGTCGGCCCGTCGGGCTGCGGCAAGACGACGCTGCTGCGCTCGATCGGCGGGCTGGAGAAGATCACCGGCGGCCGGATCCTCATCGGCGACCGGGACGTGACCCGGCTCGAGCCGTCGAAGCGCGACCTCGCGATGGTCTTCCAGAACTACGCGCTCTACCCGCACATGACCGTGCGGCAGAACCTCGCCTACGGCCTCCGCGTCCGTCGGATGGCGAAGAAGGAGCGCGAGGAGCGCGTGCAGGAGGTCGCGCGGCTGCTCGAGCTCCACGAGCTGCTCGACCGCCGCCCCGGCCAGCTCTCGGGTGGTCAGCAGCAGCGCGTCGCGATGGGACGCGCAATCGTGCGCCAGCCAGCCGCGTACCTGATGGACGAGCCGCTCTCGAACCTCGACGCGAAGCTGCGCGTCTCGATGCGCAGCGAGATCCTGAGCCTGCAGAAGCGCCTCGGCACGACGACGGTCTACGTGACGCACGACCAGGTCGAGGCGATGACGATGGGCGACCGCATCGCGGTCATGAGCGGCGGTGTCGTCAAGCAGCTCGGGACGCCCAAGGAGGTCTACGAGAACCCGCGGAACGTCTTCGTCGCGAGCTTCGTCGGCTCGCCCGCGATGAACCTCGTGCCGGCACCGATCGTCGACGCGGGCGGCTCCGGCCTCGTCGCCGGGTTCCGGCCCGAGCACATCGAGGTCGCGAACGGCACCGGCGACGCGGTCCGGTTCGACGCGACGGTGGGCGGCGTCGAGTATCTCGGCGACGAGCAGCTCGTGCACATCCGCAAGGGCGACACCCAGCTCGTCGCGAAGCTGCCGGCCGAGAAGGAGCTCTCGGAGGGCGAGCAGCTCGGTTTCGCGATCCCGCGCCGCCGGCTGTTCCTGTTCGACGCACAGACCGAAGAGCGCGTCAACTAGCCTCCGGCTCCGGGTGATCCGGCACGCCGAGTACACGAGGGCACGCCTCGCCCAGACCTCCGACCGTCTGCGGGCGCTCGTCTACCCCGAGACCGTCCCGCTCGACGAGCTGCTCGTCTCCGAGCCCGCCGGCCGGATTCCGTACGAGGAGGCGCAGGCGCTCGCCTACCGCCCACACGAGCCGGGTGAGCGGTTCGGGCCGCTCTGGACGACGTTCTGGTTCCGCGGCCGGGCGCGCGTTCCCGAGGCGTGGGCGGGGCGGCGCGTCGACCTCCTCTGGGAGACCCCGGCCGAGGCGACGCTGTGGCTCGGCGGCGTCTCGGCGCAGGGCCTGAACCGCCACCACAAGGACGCGCTCCTCGTCGAGCGCGCCTCGGGCGGCGAGGAGCTCGCGTGGGAGCTCGAGCTCGCCTGCAACGGCCTCTTCGGGAAGATCGACGTCCCCGTCGAGGTGCACCGGGCCGAGCTCGGCGTCTTCGACGACGACGCGTGGCAGCTCTTCCACGACTTCGACGTGCTCCGCCAGCTCGAGGCGGCCGACGGCGTCGACGCTGCGATCGCGGGCGACCTGCGCGGCGCGCTCGAGCGCTTCGTGACGGTGTGGGAGCAGGACCCGGACGAGGCGCGCCCGCTCCTCTCGCCGCTCCTCGCACGCCGGAACGGGACCCACGCGCACCGGATCCGCGCGATGGGGCACGCGCATCTCGACACCGCATGGCTCTGGCCGCTCGAGGAGAGCTACCGCAAGGCGGTGCGCACGTTCAGCAGCCAGACGCGCTACATGGACGCCTACCCCGAGTACCGCTTCGCGTGCTCGCAGGCGGTCCACTACGCCTGGATCGAGGAGCGGAACCCGGACCTGTGGCGGCGGATCGTCGAGAAGGTCGAAGCCCGGCAGTTCGTCCCCGTCGGAGCGACGTGGGTCGAGCCGGACTGCAACCTCCCGTCCGGCGAGTCGCTCGTGCGGCAGTTCCTGCACGGCCAGCGCTACTTCGAGTCGCGTTTCGGCCGCCGCTGCACCGAGTTCTGGAGCCCCGACGCGTTCGGGTACACGGGCCAGCTGCCGCAGATCATGCGGACGTGCGGCGTCTCACGGTTCCTGACGCAGAAGCTCTCGTGGAACCGGTTCACGAAGCCCGAGAACCACACGTTCGTCTGGGAAGGGGTGGACGGGTCGCAGGTGCTCGGCCATTTCCCGCCGCTCGACACCTATTCGAGCGAGGCGACGATCTCGGAGCTCAGGCGGACGGCGTCGAACTACAGGGACCACGAGGGATCAGCGACCTCGATGCTCCTCTTCGGGCTCGGCGACGGGGGCGGCGGCCCGACGCGGACGATGCTCGAGACCCTCCGGCGCGCCCGCGACCTCCAGGGCGTGCCGCCGACGGAGGGGACGACGGCGGAGGAGTTCTTCGGCGTACTCGAGGCCGAGCCGGGGCCGCGGCCGGTCGTCCTCGGCGAGCTCTACCTCGAGTACCACCGCGGGACGTACACGACGCAAGCGGCGACGAAGCGCGGCAACCGGCGGTCGGAGGCTGCGCTCCACGACGCCGAGTTCCTGTGGGCGGCGCGCCGCGACGGCTACCCGCGGGAGGAGCTCGACCGGATCTGGAAGCTCCTCCTCCTGAACCAGTTCCACGACATCCTCCCGGGCTCGTCGATCCGCCAGGTGACGGAGGAGGCCGAGCGCGACTTCGACGCGATCGTCGGCGGTGCGGAGGCGCTCGTCGCGGGCGCGCTCGGGGGCGCCGGGGACGTGCCGGTGAACACGCTCGGCTTCGGGCGCCGCGAGGTCGCGTCCGGCACGGACGGGAGGTTGCGCGTCATCGAGGCGCCGCCGTACGGCGTGGGGCGCGAGGTCGACGCCGCGGACGCCGTTCGGCGCGCGGGGCTCGTGCTGGAGAACGCCCACCTCCGCGCGGAGCTCGGCGTCGACGGGACGGTCGTCTCCCTGCTCGACAAGGCGACCTGCCGGGAAGCCCTCGCCGCGCCCGGGAACCGGCTCGAGCTGTACGACGACCGACCGGTGAACTTCGACGCGTGGGACGTGGACCCCGCGCACCTCGACTCGCGCCGCGATGCCGAGCCGCCGCACGCGCACGAGGTCGTGACGGAGACGCCGCTGCGGGCGGAGCTCGCCTTCGAGCGCCGGCTCGGGAAGGCGAGCACGCTGCGCCAGGTCGTGCGGCTCGACGCGGGTGCGCGGCGGCTCGAGGTGCACACCGAGGTCGACTGGCACGAGAGCCACACGATGCTGAAGGTCTGCTTCCCGCTCGCCGTCCGCTCGCCCGTCGCGACGTTCGAGACCGCGTTCGGGGCGACCGAGCGGCCGACGCACCGCTCCACGCCGTGGGACCGGGCGCGCTACGAGGTGCCCGGGCACCGCTTCGCCGACCTCTCCGAGCACGGCTTCGGCGTCGCGCTCCTCTCCGACTCCAAGTACGGCTGGAGCTGCCACGGCTCGGAGGTCCGGCTCAGCCTGCTGCGCTCGCCGAAGAGCCCCGACCCCGAGGCCGACATGGGCCGCCACGCCTTCGCCTACGCGCTCCTCCCGCACGCCGGCGGCTGGCGCGAAGCCGGTGTGCTCGCGGAGGCGCACCGGTTCAACCAGCCGCTCCGCTGGGCGGCGGTGGAGCCGCTGGGGCTCGGCGCGGGCCGCTCGTTCGCGGTCGTGGACGACCCGAACCTCGTCCTCGACACGATCAAGCGCGCGGAGGACGGGGACGACCTCGTCCTGCGTCTGTACGAGGCGCACGGCGCCCGCGGCCGCGCGCGTCTCGGCCTCGCACGGCCCTTCGCCGAGGCGCGCCTCTCGAACGGCCTCGAGGAGGACGGCGAGCCGCTGCCGGTCGCCGACGGCATGGTCGAGCTCGCCTACCGGCCGCACGAGCTGCTGACGGTGAAGATCCGATGAGCCGCATCGTCTGCGTGGGGCTCGCCACGCTCGACACGGTCTTCCACGTCCCGCACACGCCGGACGTCGGCGGTCGCGTCGTGGCCCGGAACCTCGTCACCGCCGGCGGCGGCCCCGCCGCGACGGCGGCGGTGACGGTGGCGCGTCTCGGCGTCGAGGTCGCGTTCGTCGGTGCGGTGGGCGACGACGACGTGGGGCGGCAGGTCCGCGACGAGCTGGTCGCGGAGGGGGTCGACGTCTCGGAGCTCGCGCTCGTCCCCGGCGCCGCGTCGCCGCGCAGCGCGATCCTCGTCGACCGCCGCACCGCGGATCGCGCGATCGTCCACTACCCGGGGACGGTTCCGCCGCTCGAGCTCTCGCCGCGCGCCGCCGCGCTCTGCCGCGCCGCGGAGTGGGTCCACGTCGACCACCTCGGCTACGGGGTCGTGCCGCGCGACGCGCGCATCTCGATCGACGGCGGCAACCCGATTCCCGGGCTCGATCTCGACGGGATCGCGCTGTACGCGCCGACGGAAGCGGCGCTGCTCGCGGCGTACGGCGACCCGGAGCGCGCGCTCGCGGCGGGCGCCGAGCTCGTCGTCGCGACGCGCGCCGCCGCCGGCTGCACGGCGTACGCCGCCGACGGGCTCGTGCTCGTCGCGGAGGGCTACCCGGTCGACGCGGTGAGCGCGCTCGGCGCCGGCGACGTCTTCCACGGCGCGCTCCTGGCGCGGCTCGCCTGCGGGGACGACCTGGCGCGGGCGCTCCGCCTCGCCAACGTCGCCGCGGCGCTCTCGTGCTGCGCGCTCGACGGGCGGTCCGCGATCCCGTCGCTGCAGGAGCTCGAGGAGCGGAGCGCCGCATGGCAGGAGGCGTCGACGTGACGGGAGGCGGGCGGCCGCCGGAGTGGTGGCGCGACGCCGTCCTCTACCAGATCTACGTCCGCAGCTTCGCCGACGGGAACGGCGACGGGGTCGGCGACCTCCCCGGGATCCGGTCGCGGCTTCCCTACCTCCGCGAGCTCGGCGTCGACGGGATCTGGCTGACGCCGTTCTACCCGTCGCCCGGCCACGACCATGGCTACGACGTCTCCGATTACTGCGACGTCGATCCCGCCTTCGGCACCCTCGCCGACTTCGACGCGATGATCGCCGACGCGCACGACCTCGGTCTGCGCGTGATCGTCGACATCGTCCCGAACCACACCTCGAGCGAGCACGAGTGGTTCCGGAACGCGATCGCCGACCCGTCGCACCCGCACCGCAAGCGCTACGTCTTCCGGCCCGGCAGGGACGGCGGCCCGCCGACCGGGTGGACGTCCGCGTTCGGCGGCCCGGCGTGGACGCTCGACGAGGCGAGCGGCGAGTGGTACCTCCACTTCTTCGCGCCGCAGCAGCCCGACCTCGACTGGCACAACCCCGAGGTGCAGGAGGAGTTCGAGCGCATCCTGCGCTTCTGGCTCGACCGCGGCGTGGACGGGTTCCGCGTCGACGTCGCGCACGCCCTCTTCAAGGACAGGGACTTCCCGCCGATGGTCGAGCCGGTGCCGCGGCCGTGGCACGGGGACTGGCTCGTCGCGCTGCTGCAGCCCGAGCTGCACGACCTCTACCGGCGCTGGCGCGCGATCGCGGACGAGTACGAGGGCGACCGCATGTACGTCGGCGAGATCGTGATCGAGAACCAGGAGCGGGTCGCGCAGTACGTGCGCCCCGACGAGATGCAGCTCGCGTTCAACTTCGCGCTCCTCTTCGCGGAGTGGGACGCGGCGGACATCCGCGGCGTGATCGACCGGACGCGGAGCGCGCTCGGCGCGGTCGGCGCCCCCGCGACGTGGGTCTTCGAGAACCACGACGTGACGCGGCTGCCGACCCGCTACGGCGGCGGCATGGAGGGCCTGCGCCGCGCGCGCGCCGCAGCGCTCCTCCTGCTCGCGCTGCCCGGAACCGCGTTCGTCTACGAGGGGCAGGAGCTCGGGCTGGAGGAGGTCGGCCTCCCCGACGAGGTGCGCCAGGACCCGATCTTCTTCCGCACGAACGGCCGCCGCCTCGGCCGCGACGGCTGCCGCGTGCCGGTGCCGTGGGAGGGCGGGCCGCCGGCGTTCGGCTTCACCTCCGGGCCGCCGTGGCTGCCGATGCCCGCCGACTGGGAGGAGCTCACCGTCGCGGCGCAGACCGGGGAGGAGGGCTCGACCCTCGAGCTCTTCCGGGCGGCGCTCGCGGCGCGGCCGCGCGGCGAGGAGTTCGCGTGGCGCGAGAGCCCGCCCGGGACGCTCGTCTTCGCGCGCGGCGACCTCGTCTGCGCCGTCAACGTGACGGCCGAGCGGCTGGAGCTGCCCGAGGGCGAGCTCGTCGTCGCCTCGAACGAGCTGCGCGCCGGGGCGCTGCCACCGGGGACGGCGGCATGGGTGCGAACCGACGGATCTCGAGCGAAGGAGACGGCATGAAGACATCACTGGGCATCTGGGCGTTCGGCGGCATGGCGACGCGCTTCAACCCCGGCGGCTACAAGCCGGAGCTCGCGGGCGCCTCGACGGCGCAGAAGGTGCGGACTGCCGTGGAGGGGCTCGGCGACCTGATCGACGACTACGAGTTCCACTACCCGCAGGAGCTCTCGCACGAGAATCTCGACGAGGTGCGTGAGGCGCTCGACGGCCACGGCATCTACTGCCTCGCCGGCGGCCTCCACCTCGACCCGCGCTTCGCCCGCGGTGGCCTCTCCTCGCCCGACGACGCGACGCGCGCGGAGGCGATCCGCATCACGCTCGAGGCCGCGGACCTCGCGGGCGAGCTGGGGTGCGAGCTGATCGTCTGGCCCGGGATCGAGGGCTACAACTACCCGTTCCAGACGCCGTACGTGGAGACGTGGGCGCGGTTCGTCGACGGGATCGGTCAGGTGGCGTCGCGCTGCGCCGAGCGCGGCGTGACGCTCTTCCTCGAGCACAAGAACTCGGAGCCGGCGATGAAGATCCTGATGCGGAACATCGGGATGACCCTGCACGTGATCCACCGGCTGCGTGCCGAGGGGATCGACAACGTGAAGGTGAACATGGACTGGCAGCACCTGATCATGAACGGCGAGAACCTCGCCGAGTACGCCGCGCTCCTGGCCGCCGAGGGGCTGCTCGGGCACCAGCACGCGAACTCCGGCTGGGGCACGTTCGACGACGACAACATGGTCGGTGCGACCGCGTTCATGGAGACGCTCGAGCTCGCGGTCGAGCTGCGGCGCTGCGGCTACGGCGAGAACGGCGAGCGGCTCGGCTTCGACCTCTATCCCTACACCGAAGACGCCGTCGGCGCGGTGAAGCGGTCGGTGCTGCAGTGGCGGTTCATCGACGGGGTCGCCGCGCGGATCGACGACGCGGCGCTCGCGGCCGCGCAGGGGGAGAAGGACGCGGTGCGGGCGTACGAGCTCGTCTACGCGGCGCTCGGGGCGTGACACCTTCGGCGGGCGCCGTCCTCGTCGGGCTCGACGTCGGGACGAGCGGTGTGAAGGCGCTCGCGCTCTCCGAGCGCGGCGAGATCCTCGCGCGCGCCGAGCGCGAGTACCCGCTCCTCACGCCACGACCCGGCTGGGCGGAGCAGGATCCGGAGGAGTGGTGGCGCGCCGCGCAGGAGGCGCTCACCGAGCTCCGGCTCGAGCCGACGACGATCGGCCTCTCGGGGCAGATGCACGGCCTCGTCGCGCTCGACGAGCGCGAGCGCGTGCTCCGGCCGGCGATCCTCTGGAACGACCAGCGCACGGCCGCCGAGTGCGCGGAGATCGAGGAGCGAGTCGGTCTCGACCGCCTGATCGAGCTCACCGGCAACCGTGCGCTCACGGGCTTCACCGCGCCGAAGCTCCTGTGGCTGCGCCGCCACGAGCCGGAGACGTACGCGCGCATCCGCCACGTGCTGCTGCCGAAGGACTTCGTGCGCCTGCGGCTCACCGGCGAGCACGGGATCGACGCCGCCGACGCCTCGGGGACGCTCCTCTTCGACGTCGCTCGCCGTCGCTGGAGCGACGAGGTGCTCGACGCGCTCGAGCTCCCGCGCAGGTGGCTGCCGCCGGCGTCCGAGAGCACGGAGATCGGCGTCGCGGGCGACCAGGCGGCGGGCGCGCTCGGGGTCGGGATCGACCGGCCCGGGCCGCTCAGCGTCGTCCTCGGAACCTCGGGTGTCGTCTTCGCGGCGCTTCCGCAGTACCGGCACGAGCCGGAGGCACGCCTCCACGCGTTCTGCCACGCGGTGCCGGACACGTGGCACGCGATGGGCGTCATGTTGTCGGCCGCGGGGTCGCTGCAGTGGCTGCGTGGCGCGCTCGGCGGTGCCCCCTACGACGACCTGCTGCGGGAGGCGGAGCGCTGGGAGCCGGGTACCGAGGGGCTCCTCTTCCAGCCGTACCTCGCGGGCGAGCGGACCCCGCATGCGGATCCGGATGCGCGCGGCGCGTTCACGGGGTTGACGCTGCGCCACGACCGGGGTGCGCTCGTGCGGGCGACGCTCGAAGGCGTCGCGTACGGCCTCCGCGACTCGCTCGAGCTCCTGCGCGGGCTCGGCGTCGAGGCGGAGGTGGGACGGGTGTCGGGCGGCGGCGCGCGGTCCGAGCTCTGGCTCCGGATCGTCGCGTCCGTCCTCGGCGTCCCGCTCGAGCGGACCGAGGCCGAGGAGGGAGCGGCATACGGGGCGGCTTTGCTCGGGGCGGTCGCGGGCGGTGTCTTCGGCGACGCGCACGAGGCGGTCGCCGCGTGCGTCCGCGTACGCGACTGCGTCGAGCCCGTGGCCGGCTGGACGAGCGCCTACGCCGAGGGCTACGCCCGCTACCGCGCGCTCTACCCGACGCTACGGGCGCTCCAGCAGGACTAGGTGCCGCGGAACCCGCGCGCGAGCTCGACGGCGACGAACGGCACGGTCGCGAGCGTCGCCGCCGAGGCGAGCAGGCACCACGAGCAGTACGCGCGGTGCTTCGTCCGCTGGTCGAGGGTGAGCTTCACCGCCGCGGCGCCGTCGAGCGCGGTCTTGCCCGCGAGCGCGATCCGCAGCCACCGGGGCTGAGACGCACCGCCGGCGGCCGCGAGCGCGAGCGTCACGCCGTAGCTGACGAGCCCGAGCGTGGCATCGGGCACGCCGAGCGGGTACGCGTCCGCCGCCGCGTCGACCCTGTCTGCATCGAACAGGCCGAGCGGCGGCTCCGGCAGGTGCTTCACGAGCCCCGTCTGGTAGAGCGAGATGACGCCCATCGACGTGGCCGAGACGAGCGACAGCGCCGCGACCGCCCGTCGATGCCGGAGCTCCGGCGACGTCCCGTTGCGGAGCGCTTCGCTGGCGGCGGCAGAGTCCACGAAGGGCGCCTTCCCGCGGCATCGCGTGGCTAACCGAGCTGCAGCGGGTGCCAGAACGCGCCGAACGTCCACGGGCCGGCATGGGCGCCGACCGATGCGCCGACGCGGTACCGCGACGTCGCCTCGACGTCCGGCAGCGCCGCGAGCTGCCGCGCGAGCGCGTCCGCGGCGTCGGCGACGGCTCGGTGCGCGTGCCCGACCGCGACGGCGAGCGGCTCCCCTTGCGGAAGCCGCGCGGCGATCGCGCCGGCGGCCTCGCCGGCGGCGCACGCGGCGACCACGGACGCACGGCCGTCCTTCAGCCGGAGGAGGGCGCCGTCGCTCGTGGCGATGCGGCCGCGCGCGGCGCCGGTCGCGAAGAACGCGTTGTCGATCGCCGCCGCCACCGACGGCGCGCCGGCGGCGATCTCCGCCGCGGACGCGCCTTCCGCTGCGCGCGCCGCCGCCCACAGCGCGACGATCGCCACCGCCCGGCTCGCGGTGCCGGTGTCCACGACGAGGACCGGGATCGGTGCGTCGCGAGCCGCGAGGCGCGCCGCGTCGACGGTGCCGGAGAGGCGCGGGTCGAGGTGCACCGAGACCACTGCGGCGGCTCCGGCGGCTGCCGCGCCCTCGTACGCCGCGAGCAGCCGCCCCGGAGCCGGCTGCGCCGTCGTGGCGCGCGCGCCGCCGGCGAGGCTCTCGTAGAACGCGTCGAGGTCGACCTCCGGCTCGTCGCGCGCGTCGCCGTCGACGACGACGGTCGCCGGGACGACCGCGACTCCCGCCGCGGCCGCTTCGTCGGAGGTCAGGAGGGACGTCGAGTCCGTGCAGACGGCGACGCGGCTCACGCGTGACGGGCGCGGGACGCCAGATGCAGGCTCCGCAGCGCGAGGACGGCCGCCGTCGCCGCGTTCGCCCGAGGGAGCAGGGCGGTCGGCGGCGGGCCCCACAGGTTCGGCAGCCGGCGCCTCCGCCACAGCTCGCCGCCCGCGATCCACGCCGCAGCCGACACCGCCGCCGCGGCGAGCGCCGGCCGGCGCCCCGCGGCGAGCCGGTGCGCCGCGACGGCGATCGCGACGTCGAAGGGCGCGAAGGCCGGGAACGTCGCGAGGCACTGCCCGAAGCTCGTCGCGATCCCCTTGCCTCCGTCGAAGCGTGCGGTTGCGGGGTAGCAGTGACCGAAGACGGCGGCGACACCCGCGACGTGCGCGCCGGCGTCTCCGCCGACCCGTCCGCCGGCGACGCAGGCCGCCGCGCCCTTCGCGACGTCGGCGACGAGCACCGCCGCGCCTGCCGTGGTGCCGAGCACGAGGCGCGCGTTGCGCGCGCCCGGGTTCCGGCTCCCGCCCACGCGAATCGCCCGCGCGTCGCCGGTGCGGACGCGCGAGACGATTTCGGCCGACGGGACGCTGCCGAGCGCGTACCCCACCGCCGTCGCGAGCGCCAGCCTGCGGCGCGTCATCGCTCCGCCGCGGCCTTGACGTCCGCGAGCGACCGTTCCACCGTGCGCACCCACGTCCGCGCGACGAGGCGCCCCCAGGCGCGCCCGAGGAGCCAGAAGTCCGTGCCGAGCGTGCCGGTGTACGCGACCGTCGTCCCGTCGCCCACCTCCTGCAGCTCGATCCGCTCCGTCACGAACGGAACCGGGCCGCGCAGGAGCCGGAACGTCAGCGCCTCGGGCGCGGCGAGCCCCACCGCCTCGACGGTGACGGCGGTCAGCAGCGGCAGCTTCGTCCGGTGTGCCGCCACGACGACGTCGGCGCCGCGCTCCAGCACCTGCACCTTCTCGGCGAGCGCGCGGGGCGGCTGCTCGGCGACGTACGGGAGCGCCAGAAGTTCCCAGACCCGCTCGCGCCGAGCGGCGACCGCGACCTCGAGCGGCCCGAGCTCGCGCAGGCGCCGGCCGACGCCGACGTCGAGCGTGAGCGCGCCGGAGATCGCGCCGACGTAGACGAGCGCGGCGCCCGCGACGGCGGCGCCCGCGAGCGCCAGCAGGACGGCGCTCACGCGGCCGCGTGAGCGGTCGCGCGAGCCGCGTACTTCTCGAGCAGCCGGAGCCAGAGCTCGCTTCGCGTCGGGAAGGCCGGCACTGCGCGCTCGAGCTCCGCGAGCGGGATCGCAGCCGAGATCGCGAGCGTCGCCGCGTGCAGGAGCTCCGCCACCTCGTGGCCGACGAAGGTCGCGCCGACGAGGACGTCGCGGTCGCCGTCGAAGACGAAGCGCGTCGTGCCGCCCGTGCCGCGGCCGTAGAAGCTCCCTCCGGCGACGCCGTCCGTCGGATGGTCGACGACGACGCAGCTGCCGACCGCGGCGCGTGCCGTCTCCGCCGTGTGACCGACGGCCGCGACCTGCGGCGACGTGAAGACGACGCGCGGCGCGAGCGTCCCGTCGGCCGCGCCACCGGCACGCTCCTCGTCGCCGAGGATGTTCCGCGCGGCGAGGCGCGCGTGGTACTTCCCCATGTGAGTCAGGAGCGACCGGCCGTTCACGTCGCCGATCGCATAGAGCCAGTCGTGCCCGGGGACGCGCAGCGAGTCGTCGACGGCGATCGGCGCGCCGGGCTCGAGGCCGACGCTGTCGACGCCGAGCTCGGCCGTCAGCGGTCGCCGTCCGATCCCGACGAGGAGCTCGTCGCCCTCGAGCCTCTCGCCTTCGGAGAGAGCGAGCGCGACGCCGCCGCCGTCGCGCTCCACGCCGACCACGTCAGCTCCCGTCCGGAGGTCGACGCCGTCCGCCGCGAGCGCGGCCGCGACGGCCTCGCTCGCGAACGGCTCCTCGCGTGCGAGGACGCGCGCCGCGCGTTCGACGACCGTCACCTGCGACCCGAGCGACGCCCACGCCTGCGCCAGCTCGACGCCGACGACGCCTCCTCCGAGGACGAGCAGCCGCTCCGGCACGCGCGTTGCCGTCGTCGCCTCTCGATTCGACCACGCCGCCGCCTCGCGGAGGCCGGGTATCGGCGGGATCGCAGGGCCGCTGCCGACCGCGACGACGACGGCGCGCTCGGCCATCAGCACCTCGTCGCCGACGCGGACGCGGCGTTCGCCGGCGAGCCGCCCATGCCCGCGAACGACCGTCACCGCGCGTTCCTCGAGCCACGGCAGCTGCGCCGCGTCGTCCAGGTCGTGCACGACCTCGTCGCGCCGCCGCAGCACGGCGCCGGCGTCGAGGTATCCCGTGACGGCCTCGGCCGCGCCGGGGACGCGACGCGCCTCGGCAAGGGCCTCCTGCGGCCGCAGCAGCGCCTTCGACGGCATGCACGCGTAGTACGAGCACTCGCCGCCGATCAGGTGGCTCTCGACGATCGCCACGCGAAGACCGGCCTCGCCGAGGATCCCCGCGCACACCTCTCCCGCAGGCCCGGCGCCGATCACGACCACGTCGAATGCTCGCTCGCTCATGCGCGTTCGATGCTCGTTTCCGCGGGTGCGATTCCGAATCGAATCGCCGCCGGGTCGCATCCGACGGTCATGCGCACTGGCTGGAGGACGATCGTGGCGGCGGCGGCACTCGTCGTCCTCGGCGGCTGCGGCGGCGGCGAGCCGACGGAGGCCGAGCGCCTGCGGTCGGTCGAGGAGATGCTCGCGACGATGCCGGACCCGGGGCCAGGCCTCGGGGAGGCAGGGCCGCCGGCGGCGCTCGGCGCCGGATGGAGGACCGACTTCGAGCGACGGGCCGTACCGCTGTCGGAGTTCCGCTCGGGCGGGCCGGGGAAGGACGGGATCCCCGCGATCGACGAGCCGCGCTTCGTCCCGGTCGACGAGGTCGACTTCCTCGAGCCGAAGGAGCCGGTGATCGAGGTCGTCCTCGCCGGCCGCGCCCGCGCCTACCCGATCCAGATCCTGATCTGGCACGAGATCGTGAACGACGTCGTGGGCGGGGTGCCGGTCGCGGTGACGTTCTGCCCGCTCTGCAACACCGCACTCGTGTTCGACCGTCGCGCCGCCGGGCGGACGCTCGACTTCGGCACCACCGGGAACCTCCGCAACTCCGACCTCGTCATGTACGACCGCCAGACGGAATCGTGGTGGCAGCAGTTCGGCGGCCGCGCGCTCGTGGGCGAGCTGACGGGCACGCGGCTCGACCGCGTCGCCTCCCGGATCGTCGCGTGGAGCCGGTTCGAGCAGGAGCATCCCGACGGGCTCGTGCTGTCACGCGAGACGGGGCACGAGCGGCCGTACGGGCGCAATCCGTACCCGGGGTACGACGACGTCGACTCGCCGCCGTTCTTCCCGGTCGAGAACGCCGACGACGACAGGCTGCCGCCGAAGGCGCGCGTCGTCTACGTCGAGCGTGAGGGCGAGGCCGTCGTGATCCCGTACGACGTGCTGCGCGAGCGGCGCGTCGTCCGCATCGACGTCGCCGGCGAGGAGCTCGTCGTGCGGTGGCGGGAGGGCGTCGCGTCGTCGCTCGACGGCGACCGCGTCGCGAGCGGCCGCGACGTCGGCGCCGGCGAGGTTCGCGACCGCGCCGGCAGGCTCGTGCCGTTCGACGAGCCGCTGTGGTTCGCGGTGGCTGCGTTCCGCCCCGACGTCCGCGTCGTGCGGTAGCGGGCCGCTACTCCCCCTGCGGCCGCTCTGCCTCCCACGCCGCGAGCTCGGCCCGAAGCTGCATCCGCGCGCGGTGGATACGGCTCTTCGCCGCGGCGACGTGCAGCTCGAGCACCTCCGCGACCTCGCCGTTCGAGAGGCCCACGACGTCGCGCAGCACGAGCGGCGCGCGGTACTCGAGCGGGAGCGCGCGGATCCGGCCCGCGAGGAACGCACCGAGATCGGCGCGTTCGGCGGCACCCGCGGGATCCGCCGCGGCCGCGGGGTCGCGATCGAGCTCCTCGTCGAGCGGGACGACGGCGAGCCGCTTCCGCCGGCGGCGCATCAGCGCCTCGTTGACCGCGACGCGGTAGAGCCACGTGAAGAGCGCGGCGTCGCCGCGGAAGCCGCCGAGCGAGCGCCAGGCGCGCACGAACACGTCCTGCGTCGCCTCGTCGACGTCGCGGGCGTCGTCGAGGAGCCGCAGCAGCACGGAGCGGACGCGCCCCTCGTGGCGCCGAACGAGCTCGGCGAAGGCGTCGACGTCCCCGTCGCGCGAGCGGGCGACGAGCTCGCGGTCGTCCGGGTCGGCGGCCGCCACGCCCGCATCGTACGGATGCCCGTCGCCCGAAAAGGCGAATCGGCTCGGCCGGCGCCCGCATCGAAGCGATCGTGCAGCTGCTGCTCTCTCCCTGGGTCGCGACGTGCCGCGAGACCGCCGACCGCCTGTCGGAGATGCTCGACGGCGAGCTGCGCCCGCGCGAGGAGCGGCGGGTGCGGCGGCACCTCGACCGCTGTCCCTTCTGCCGCGACGTGCTGCGGTCACTCGTCCGCACCGTCGGCCACGTGCGATCGCTGCGGGCGGACGGCGACGACGCCGCCGCTCCGTCGGCCGCTCCGGCCGTGGTCGCCCGGATCCGCAGTGAGCTTCACCCGCGCGGGGGATGACGCGCCGCGCTCGCCGAGGAGACTCCGACCACTGGTTCCCTGCGGCCGAAAGGCGGAACGAGGATGACTGCGGCTCAGCTGAAGCGGAAGCTTCGCAACTCCCCCTACGCGCCCCTCAGCGCGCGCATCGCCCTGGCCGCCGCGTAGCGGCGAGCGGCCTCCGGTGTCGGCGGCAGCCCCTAGGCTGTCGCCGATGCCGAAGGTCGCGTTCATCGGTGCCGGGTCGACGGTCTTCACGAAGAACCTGATCGGCGACCTCCTCGGGTTCCCTGCGCTCCGGGAGACGACGAGGTTCGCGCTGATGGACATCGACCCGGAGCGCCTTCGCACCTCGGAGATCGTCGCGCACCGTGTCGCCGAAGCGGTCGGCGCCCCCGCGCACGTCGAGGCGACGACCGACCGCCGCGCCGCGCTCGACGGCGCCGACTACGTCGTCACGACGATGCAGGTCGGCGGGTACCGCCCGGCGACCGTCGTCGATTTCGAGGTGCCGAAGCGCTACGGCCTCCGTCAGACGATCGCGGACACGCTGGGCGTCGGCGGGATCATGCGCGGCGTCCGGACGATCCCGGTGCTGCTCGACGTCTGCCGCGACATCGAGGAGCTCTGCCCGGACGCGCTGCTCCTCCAGTACGTGAACCCGATGGTGATGAACTGCTGGGCGATCGCGGAGGCGACGTCCGTGCGCACGGTCGGCCTCTGCCACTCCGTTCAGCACACGGCGCGCCAACTCGCGAACGACCTGGGCGTGCCGCCCGAGGAGCTCGACTACGTCTGCGCGGGGATCAACCACGTCGCCTTCTACCTCCGGCTCGAGCACCGCGGCGACGACCTCTACCCGCGCCTGCGCCGGGTGCTCGACGAGGGGCGGGTGCCGGAGTGGAACCGCGTCCGCTACGAGCTCTTCCGCCACTTCGGCGCCTTCGTCACCGAGTCGTCGGAGCACTTCGCCGAGTACTGCCCCTGGTTCATCAAGGACGGGCGCCCCGACCTGATCGAACGCTTCAACGTGCCGCTCGACGAGTACCTGCGACGCTGCGAGGAGCAGATCGACGGCTGGCACGAGCTCCGCGAGCGGCTCGAGCGGGGTGAGGGCGTGGAGGTGCGGCCGAGCGCCGAGTACGGAGGCCGCATCGTGAACGCGATCGAGACGGGCGAGCCGTTCACGTTCAACGGCAACGTCCCGAACCGGGACTCCGCGGGCGAGCGGCTGATCGACGACTTCGCCGCGGAAGCGGTCGTCGAGGTGCCGTGCGTGGCCGGCGCCGATGGCGTCACGCCGCAGCGGATCGGATCGCTCCCGCCTCACCTCGCCGCGTTGATCCGAACGAACCTGAACGTCCACGAGCTCGCCGTGCGAGCCGTCCTCGACCGGAACCGCGAGCACGTCCACCACGCCGCGATGCTCGACCCGCACACGGCGGCCGAGCTGTCGCTCGAGGAGATTCGCTCGCTCGTGGACGAGCTGCTCGACGCGCACGGCGAGCTCGTACGGCTCTAGCGCCGGCGCCCCGACCGTGCCCGCCGGTGCGCGCGGGAGAGAGCGCGCACCGGCGGGCAGCGTCGCCTGGCCTACGGGTAGGCCGGCTTCGGGTACACCGTCTCGCGGACGCCGTCGACGAGCGCGATCCACGCGTCGACGTCGCTGCGGTCGGGCATGGGGGCGGCGCCGGTGATCACCTCGACCGCGCGCTGCGCGGACGCGACGTTGGCGGTGCCGTAGCCCTGCTGCGTGTAGTAGACGGGTGTCGTCGGAACGACGATCGGGTCGTACGTGTACCCGTTCGGATCGAACTCGCCCGGCTCTGCCGTCGTGAAGACCGCCCGTTCGAGCTCATGGCGCGTGAGGACGCCGTCGGCGATGAGCCCGCCGCTGCGGCGCGCCGGGCCGACGGCAGCAACGGTCGCGCCGTCCGGGGTCGTGTGGATCCCCTCCTGCGCGTCGCCGAGCCGCTTCCGGGCCTCGAGGAGCGCCTTCGAGAAGACGCCGCACGTGACCGGCGTCGCGTTGCTCGTGCCGCCGAACGCCTGCTCGCCCGTCGTCGAGAACGGTGCGGCCGCCGGCCAGTACTTCCCGTACGACGAGATGTCGACCGGGACCGAGTGCCAGCCGTAGTCCTGCTCGTTCCGCGGGCTGACGGCGCCGACGGTGATGACCCACGACGGCCCGGACGTCGGCCGCAGGCTCGAGTAGCGGTCGGCGAGGACGCCCGTGCGGGTGAGGCCGTTGCCGGCCGAGAAGCAGGCCGTGCGGCTGTCGCGGAGGACGAACGGCGCGGTGTAGCGATACTCGCGGCCGCACCACACGTCCATGTCGTCGACCTCGTCGTTGCACGGGATCGCGAGCGGGTCGCCGTACGAGCCCGAGATGAAGTCGATCCACGGCTGCTCGGACGCCCACTTCACGCCCTCGTCCCCGAGACCCTCGAGGCTGACGATCAGCGCGTCCGGGTTCGAGCCGTACGGCGCCCCGAGCGACGACAGCGCGCCGCCCGCGGCGACCGACGTCGTCCCCGAGCCGTGGCCGTCGTCGTCGATGATCGG
>DATMJW010000056.1:0-2681 GCA_035553355.1 Gaiellaceae bacterium
GTCGCCCTCGGAGCCGGAGGCGCCGGTCGCGCCTGCGCCGGAACGCTCGCCCGAGCCCGCGGCCCAGCCCGAGCCCGAGCCGGAGCCCGAATCCGAGCCGGAGCCCGAGCCCGAGCCTCAGCCGGCGCCGGCGGTCGCGCCGGAAGCAGAGCCCGAACCGGCGCCTGAGCCCGAGCCGGAGCCCGAGGTCGAGCCCGTGCGCGTCCCGGAGCCCCAGCCCGTCGGAACGCCCGAGGCACCCGTCGGGCCCGTGTCGCCCCCACCCGGCCCTGAGCCGGCCGTCGCCGCGGCGGAAGCCGACCACCCGGAGCCACCGCAGGAGACGCAGCCGCCACAGCCGGCGCCGCCGGCGCAGGACGGAGCCGCTGCCGTCGCGCCACCGGCGACGAGCGCCGCGGCTCCCGCTGCTCCCGCCGGGCCGCAGGCGTGGAACCTGTGGGAGCTCGAGCGGCTGACGCGGGACGCGGCCGGCAAGGATCCCGTTCGCGACGAGGAGTGGGCGTACCTGCTCGTCTATCTCCGTGACTTCGCGTCACCCGACGGCATCCTTCCGGCCGACTTCGACGCGCTCGTCCGCGAGTCGTTCGGCGACCTCGTCGCGCGCACCCCGTGAGCGTCAGCCTCAACGCGCTGCAGCGGGCGGTCGCGCTCGCAGCCGTCGCGCTCCTCGCCGGCGTGGGGGCACTCGCGTTCGCAGGCGGGGACGGCGGCGCGAGTTCCGTCGACACCGGGCCGCGGCCGGTCCCGGCGCCGGGAGGCGGCTGGTACACGGCGCTCGCCGGCTCGCGGGGCCCGGCGGGCGACGCCGAACGGACGACGTGCGGGCTCGTCCTCACCGGACGTTCGCTCGGCGTCTCGCATCCGACGCTGCCGTGTGGGACGAAGCTCTACGTCGCCTACGGCGAGGTGGAGGTGTTCACCGAGGTCATCGACCGTCGGCTGAAGCAGCAGGGACGCCAGTTCGAGCTGACCGAGACGCTCGCGCGCGAGCTCGGGATGCAGGGCACGCAGCAGATCCGCTGGCGCTTCGCGACGCGCTAGCGGCGCGACCGCGAGCTACAATGCGCGAGCTCGACCCTGTGCGTGGCCTCGCGTGTAAACGTGAACCAACACTCACGTAAAGGGAGCCTGGGTCCGGTCTAGACCTCACCCGTCGACGGCTGGCACGGCACCCACCTGGTTTGTCCAGGTTCGCATCGGCGCGAGGTACATCGGCAGGGTCGGAGCACCTTCTTCGAGGCGCGTCGGTACGGTGGCCGGATGATCGAAGTCCTCGGAGACTCCTCCCGCGGCACGGAGTTCGCGCTCGTCCGGCTGACGATCGACGGCGACCGGATCGTGGCAGCGGACGCACCGGGGCTCGCGCGGCCGCTCGCGGGGCTGACGCTGCTCGAGGCGGCGGCCGTGCCCGGCGAGACCCTGGCCGCCGACGCGCTCGCGAACGCCCTCGCGCAGGTCTTCCGCGCCGCGCCGTCGCCGACACGAGTGGCGGTCGCGATGAGCGGCGGAGTCGACAGCGCCGTCGCGCTCCTCCGCGCCGGGCGCGACGCCGTCGGTGTGACGCTCCGGCTGTGGCTCGATCCGGCGGGGCCGGACTCCGAGCGCGCGTGCTGCTCGCCCGACGCCGTGATCGCGGCGCGGGAGACGTGCCACGCGCTCGGGCTGCCGCACGTCACGCTCGACCTGCGGGACGCGTTCCGCCGCGCCGTCGTGGAACCGTTCGTCCGCTCGTACGCGCGCGGCGAGACGCCGAACCCGTGCGGCCGCTGCAACGGCAGCTTCCGGTTCGCCGAGCTGCTCGCGTTCGCCGACCGCGCGGGCGCGAGCCGCCTCGCCACCGGCCACTACGCGCGGATCGTCGAGCGCGGCGGCCGGCGGCTCCTCGCACGCGCCGCCGACGCGGACAAGGATCAGTCGTACATGCTCGCGCCCCTCGACCCGCGCCTGCTCGACCGCATCGAGTTCCCCCTCGGCGAGCAGGGGAAGGAGGAGACGCGCGCGGAGGCGGCGGCCGCAGGACTCGCCGTCGCCGCGCGGCGCGAGAGCCAGGAGGCGTGCTTCCTCGCGGGCGACGACTACCGCGCGTTCCTCGCACGCCAGGGGCTGCGCCCGGAGGCGGGGCCGATCGTCGACGAGGAGGGTACGGAACTCGGCCGCCACCACGGGTTCTGGCGCTTCACGCCCGGGCAGCGCCGCGGCATCGGCGTCCCCTCCGCAGAGCCGCTCTACGCGCTGCGGACGGATGCGGCGACGAACACCGTGGTCGTCGGCCCGCGCAGCTCCCTCGCCACGACGTGCGTCGGTGTCGGCGGCCGCCTCCACCTCCCGGTCGAGCGGGCACACGCGAAGCTCCGGTACCGCTCGCCGGCGCTCGCCGCCCGTGTCTCCCCGAGCGACCGCGGGTTCCGGCTCGACCTCGAGAAGCCTGCGTACGGCGTCGCCCGCGGGCAGGTCGTCGCGCTCTACGACGGCGACGCGGTCGTCGGTTCGGGTGTGGTCTCGGACACGGGTCGCAACTAGGATCGCGACGTGCCACTCGTCGCCCTCACCGCCGGAGACGTCGCGTATTACGCGCTCGCCGTCTTCCTCGTCGCCGTCGGTCTCGGCCTCGGCTACGCGTTCGCGCGGCTCGGCGGAACGTTCGGGCGCCTGTCGTCGTTTATCCGAGGCACGGAGACCGA
>DATMJW010000057.1:0-7152 GCA_035553355.1 Gaiellaceae bacterium
GTGACGCCCGAAGAGCTTCCACTCGAGGAGATCGAGACGCGGCTCGTCTCGCCCGGCGGCGGCGTCCACCGGAACATCGACGACGAGTACTACGGCGGCGGCGAGTGGCTGCTCCTGACCGCGATGCTCGGCCTCGTCGAGGTCCGCCTCGGCCGCCGCGACGACGCTCTCCGCCGGCTCGAGTGGATCGCCGCGCACGCAGACGACGACGGCGCGCTCCCCGAGCAGTCGCACGACCACCTGCTGCGTCCCGGTCGGTTCGAGCCGTGGATCGAGCGCTGGGGCCCGCCGCCGTCCCCCCTCCTCTGGTCGCACGCGATGTTCCTCGTCCTCGACCACGAGCTGGAGTCGGCGTGAGCACGCGGCTGCAGCTCGTCGCACGCGCGGGGCAGCCGGACTTCCTCGACCTCCCGTGGGCGACGCCGCTCGCGGAGTGGTCGTCGGAGCGACTGGTGGAGGTGACGCGGGGCATCCACCGGCACGTCGTGCGGTTCGTCGAGTACAGCGGCGAGATCTACGCGCTGAAGGAACTGCCGCCGGACCTCGCGCGGCGCGAGTACAGGCTGCTGCGCGGGCTCGCGCAGGAGGAGATCCCGGTCGTCGACGTCGTCGGCATCGTCAGCGACCGGCCCGGCGACCTCGACGGCGTGCTGATCACGCGCCACCTCGACTACTCGCTCCCGTTCCGCACGCTCTTCGCCCGTGGCAGCCTCCCCGACCTGCGCCGGAGGCTCCTCGACGCGGGTGCGGAGCTGCTCGTGCGCCTCCACATCGGCGGCTTCTTCTGGGGCGACTGCTCGCTCTCGAACACGCTCTTCCGCCGCGACGCGGGCGCGCTCGCCGCGTATCTCGTCGACGCCGAAACGGGCGAGCTCCACCCGAGCCTCTCGGACGGGCAGCGGCGGCACGACCTCCTGATCGCCGAGGAGAACGTCGTCGGCGAGCTCTCGGACCTCGAGGCGGAGCTCGAGCGGCCGGGCGAGCTCCACCCGGAGGAGACGGCGACGGAGCTCGTCGCCCGCTACGAGTCGCTGTGGTCGGAGCTGACGCGCGAGGAGAAGATCGGCGAGCAGCCGCGCCTCGACATCGACCGGCGGCTGCGACGGTTGAACGAGCTCGGCTACGACGTCGAGGAGGTCGAGCTCGTGGCGGAGGAGGACGGATACCGGCTCCGCCTGAGCCCGCGCGTCGTCGAGCCCGGCCACCACCGGCGGCGGTTGCTCGCGCTGACGGGCCTGCACGCACAGGAGAACCAGGCGCGCCGGCTCCTGAACGACATCGCGAGCTACCGCGCCTACCTCGAGCAGCTGACGGGGCGCGCGCACCCGGAGACGGTCGTCATCCACCGCTGGCTCGCCGAGGTATTCGAGCCGGCGGTCGCGGCGGTGCCGCCGGAGCTCTGGGGGAAGCGCGAGGCCGCCGAGGTCTTCCACGAGGCGCTCGAGCACCGCTGGTACCTCTCGCAGGAGCAGGGCGCGGACGTCGGCCTGATGGCGGCGGTCGAGGACTACGTCGAGAGCGTCCTGCGCCACGCCCCGGACGAGCGCGCGGTGCTCGAGCCGGGGCGTAGGGCAGACGGCGCGCCGGGCTAGGCGATCTCGACGCGCTCGATGATGATCGGGTCCAGCGGGGCGTCGCGCCCGTCGCGCTCGACCATCGAGATGCGGTCGGCGACGTCCTGCCCGCCCGTGATCTGGCCGAAGACGGTGTGCTTGCCGTCGAGCCAGGGCGCCGACTCGGTCGTGACGATGAAGAACTGGCTGCCGTTCGTGTTCGGGCCGGCGTTCGCCATCGCGAGGGCGCCGCGGACGACGCGGTGCTCGTTGAACTCGTCCTCGAACTGGTAGCCGGGGCCGCCGGTGCCGTCGCCGCGCGGGCAGCCGCCCTGGATCATGAAGTCCGGGATGACACGGTGGAAGCTGAGGCCGTCGTAGAAGCCTTCGCGCGCGAGCCGCGTGAAGTTCTCGACCGTCTTCGGGGCCTCGTCCGGGAAGAGCTCGAACGAGATCGGTCCTTCGCTGGTGTGGATCGTCGCAGTCGTCATGCAGGCACCGTAACGGACGCCTCGCGCTACGGGAGCGGCGGCGCGACCGGGGGGAGCGGCGGCTCCACAGGCAGCGGCGGCAGCTCGACCGCCGGCACCTCCGCGACGGGCGGAGCGGGCGGCGGAGCGGGCGGCAGGGGCGCGACCGCGGCGGTCGTCGTCGGCGCGGGAGCCGGCGCGGGAGCCTGCGCGGGCGGAGCCGGAGCCGGCTCGCTCTGCGCCGGCGGCAGTGAGCGAAGCGGCGGTGCCGGCTCGAGGTCGGCGACGCGCGCTGCGGGAGCGGCGACCGCGGACCTCGCGTCGCTGCGCGGCGTTCGCGTCGCCCTCACCGTCCTCACCGCCTGCCGCGCCCCGGGCGCTGATCTCTGCGCCACCACGCTCGTCTCGCGTCGCGCGCGGTCGGGAGCGGCGGCGCGCGCCACGGCGCTCGCGGCGGGTGTCGCGATGGCGGCCCGCTCACGCGGCTCGGCCCGAACGACGGGCGTCGGCCTCTCGGCGGCGGCGTCCGGGACGGTGGCGGTGACGGCGACGCCCGTGCCGACGACCGCGGCCGCGACGACGCCTGCTGCGCGCGCCGCCGGCGAAGCGGACGGCAGAAGCCACTGCCACGGCAGCAGCGCGGCGATCCCGGCCCGCCGGTCGCGGAGCTTCGTCCTCGCGGCGACGCGCGCCCGCTCGAGCACGACCTTCGCGACATGGACGTCGGTGCCGAGGCGCGCGGCGATCTCCTCGGTCTCGAGCCCGCCGATCTCGGCGAGCGCAAGCGCCGACCGCTCGACCGCGGGGAGGTCGGCGAGGACGGCGGAGAACTCGGCCTCGGCCGAGAGCGGCGCGTCCTCGTCCGCTCCCGAGGGTCGGAAGAACCAGTCGAAGCTGCGCTTTCGTCTGTCGGCCATGGCGCGGACGTCTCTCCTCGGTACAACGGAGATGCCGCCGGTGCGGGTTCCGTCAGCGACGTGCGGCGCGGAAGCACTGCGTGACGTAACGCATCACGACCGCCCCGTCCTGCGCGGCCTCCTCGAACAGCCGCTCCGCCGCGGCGAGCAGCCGGTCGCGTCGTGTCGCGTCCATGATCGCGACGTTCGAGCGCGAGGCGACGAGGGCGAGCAGTGTCTCACGGTCGAGGCGCTGCTCGTGCGCGAACTCCGCCTCGTCGACGGGGCCGAAGAGCCCGCTCGCCTCCACCGTGCGCCGCGGGTGCCCCTGCATCTCCTCGCGGGCGTGGAGGAGCGCGGTGAGCTGCGCGATCCAGGGAACGCTGTCGTCGCGGTCGTTCCAGACGAGCCCGAGGCGGCCGCCGGGGCGAAGGACCCGGGCGATCTCGGGAAGCGCCCGCGCCGGGTCGAACCAGTGGTACGCCTGTCCCGCGACGACGGCGTCGTACGACGCGTCGGGCACCGGGATCGCCTCGGCCGGCGCGACGATCATGCGCACTCCCGGGACGGCGTCGCGCAGCCGCGCCGCCATCTTCGTGTCCGGCTCCACCGCCAGGACGTCCCGCCCGGCGGCGACGAGGCCGCGTGTGAGCTTCCCGGTCCCGGCACCGACGTCGAGCACCACCTGCGCCCCCTCGGTCAGCCACTCGACGGCCTCGAGCGGGTACTCCGGCCGGGAGCGCTCGTAGAGGTCGGCGACGCCGCCGAACGATCGCGCGCGCTGTTCACGGTCACCCGCCACGGCCGTCGAGCCTAGGCGAAGTAGGCTCGTACCGTGGCGCGACTGGTGGCGATGGCGGTCCTCGCGGCGGTTCTTGCCGGCTGCGGCGGAGGCGACGCGGCGGGCGAGGCCGGCGAGCCGCTCGGGCTCGTCGAGCTCGTCGAGCGACTGCGCGGCGGCGGGTACGTCGTCTACCTGCGCCACGGCGCGACCGACCCCGCCGACGAGGACACGCAGCCGATCGATGTCGCGTCGTGCGAGGGCATGCGCAACCTGACGGAGCAGGGGAAGCGGCAGTCGCGAGAGCTCGGGAACGCCGTCCGCGCGCTCCGGATCCCGTTCGGCGACGTCCTCGCGAGCGCGTACTGCCGTACGCGCCAGACGGCGGAGCTCGCGTTCGGCCGCTATCGCCGCGACGGCACGCTCACCGGGTTCCCGGACGCGGGCGATCCGTCCTACGAGACTCGGGTCCGCGCCACCCGGGCGCTCCTCGCGCGACCGCCGGCCGACGGGACGAACACCGTGCTCGTGGCGCACGTCAAGAACCTGGAGGCGGCCGCGGGCGTGTCCCTCGCGGAGGGGGAGATGGTCGTGTTCGAGCCGCTCGGCGGCACGGACTCCCGCGTCGTCGGGCGCGTCCCGCCGGAGGTGTGGCCTCAGCTCGTGCGGCGCCTCACACGCGGCCCTTGAGCGACCGGATCGCCTCCACGTACGTCCGCGTCTCCCCGTAGAGGCCGTGCTCGCGCACCGCCTTCGCCCCCTGGTAGTACGCCGCGAGCGCGAGCCGCTCGTCGCCTCCGAACTCGCGCAGGAGGTGCCGCAGGAAGACGATCCCGACCTGGATGTTGCCCTCCGTCGTGTTCGGCACGTCGCGCCGGAGGAGCACCTGCTCGACGAAGTCCCACGTCGGCGGTGTCACCTGCATGACACCGAGCGCACCGGCCGACGAGACGACGTGCGGCTGGAACCCGGACTCCATCCAGGCGACGGCCCGCGCGAGCTCGGGGCTGACACCGTGCGCGCTCGCGATGCGCGTGATCGTGTCCCGCACCGACGACGGCGGCGCCGCGAGCGGAGCGCGTGCCGTCGCGGCCGGGATCCGCAGGCGAGTCCCGATCAGGAGCGGACGGGCGGGGTCGAGGCGGTTGGCTCGGGCGAGGGCGGCGAGCGTCGTCCCGTGGCGCTGGGCGATCGCGGTCAGCGAGTCGCCGGGGCGGACGACGTAGACCTGGCGCGCCGCGACCGTCGCGGCTCCGGTCTTGCTTCCCTCGAGCGCAGCGAGCGTGAGCGGCCCGGCGACGCCGTCGACGGCGAGGCCGGCCCGGCGCTGGAACCGGCGCACGGCGGCCTCCGTCTCCGGCCCGAAGTAGCCGTCGACGACGCGGCCGACGCCGTGGCGCGCGAGCAGGAACTGGAGCACCGAGACGTCCCAGCCGAGGCGGCCGCGCAGGAGCGTCCGCGAGCCGTAGAGCGGCGCGCCGAGGCGGCCGAGCGCCCGGCGTGTCGTCGCGCCGGGAATCCCGTCGACGGGCAGGCGGCTCGAGCGCTGGAAGGCACGGATCGCGGTCGCGGTGGCGGGGCCCGAGACGCCGTCGATCGGCCCCAGGTAGAAGCCGTACGCACGCAGGGCGACCTGGAGACCGGCCGTCTGGACGTTGGCAGCGGCGGGCGCAGCGGCGGCGAGCGAGATGACGAGCGTCGCGAGGAGGAGGCGGAGGCGCATGGGCGGTCCGGGTTCGCCCTCGCGCGCGCGGCTCCTCCCGCCCCGCCGCAGCCTTTACAACTTGAAAATCATGGGCGGTGACGGGCTCGAACCGCCGACCCCCTCGGTGTAAGCGAGGTGCTCTCCCAGCTGAGCTAACCGCCCCGGTGCATGCATGCCCCCAACGGGATTCGAACCCGTGCAGCCACCTTGAAAGGGTGGTGACCTAGGCCGCTAGTCGATGGGGGCCAGGCCGAGGGAGGATAGCCGCGGCGCCGGAGCGGGCTACGACTGCGGGTCGAGCTCGAGCGCGCAGCTGTTGATGCAGTAGCGCAGCCCGTTGGGGCCGGGGCCGTCGGGGAAGACGTGCCCGAGGTGCCCGCCGCAGGTCGCGCACATCACCTCGGTCCGGATCATCCCGTAGCTCCTGTCGGTCTCGGTGACGACGCTGTCGAGGCTCGTCGGCTCGACGAAGCTCGGCCAACCGGAGCCGGAGTCGAACTTCGCGTCGGACCGGAAGAGCTCGGTACCGCAGCCGGCGCAGCGATAGACGCCGGGCTCCTTCGCGTCGACGTACTCGCCGGTGAACGGCCGCTCCGTCCCCTTGCGGCGCAGGACGTCGTACTGGTCCGGCGAGAGCTGCGCCTTCCACTCCTGCTCCGACTTCTGGATCCGCGGCGTGCTCACCGCTCCAAGGTAGCTCACGCGCGAGGGAGGACGTATCGGGCGATCGCGACGAAGTGCGCGGCGGCCGCGGCGATCACGAGGAGGTGGAAGATCTCGTGGTAGCCGAAGACGAGCGGGACGGGGTTCGGCCGCCGTGCCGCGTACATCGCGGCGCCGGCCGTGTAGAAGACGCCGCCGAGGAGCACGAGGAGCGCGGGCGCGGCGCCGAGGTCGACGAGTTGCGGCACCGTCGCGATCCCGACCCAGCCGAGCGCGATGAAGACGACGGCCGTCACCCACTTCGGCGCGTCGACCCAGAAGAGGTTGAGGAGGAGCGACACAGCCGCTCCCGCCCAGACGACGACGAGGACGGCCGTCGCCAGGCCGCCGTGGAACGCGAGCAGCGCGAACGGCGTGTAGGTGCCGGCGATGAGGAACGGGATCGCGGAGTGGTCGAGCCGCCGCATCCGCTGGCGTGTCTCCGGCGTGCGCCACACGACCCGGTGGTAGACGGCGCTGACGCCGAACATCGTCGCGAGCGCGACCCCGTACACCGCCATCGCGAGGCGTGCTCGCGCCGTGTCCGCGGCGATCACGATGCCCACACCGGCGGCGAGCGCCGCGAAGAACGCGTACTGGTGGAAGACGCCGCGGAGCCGCGGCCGCAGGTGCACGTCCACGAATGGGAGTCTGCCGTAGGTGAGCAGCCCGTTCCGCGCCTACGATTCCCGCGGGGGCCGTTAGCTCAGCTGGTAGAGCAGGGGACTTTTAATCCCAAGGTCGCTGGTTCGAGCCCAGCACGGCCCACTTGCCGCGTTGAGACGTCGCGGCACGCAGTGGTAGGTTCGCGCGGACAACTCCCACCGGAGGACGCGCCGCGCCGTTCAGATCCGCCGGTGCGCGTTGCCCCGGCGTCAGCGTCTTTGGATACTGCGCGCGTCATCGACGGAAGGAGCCCGAATGCCGACAGCAGCAGAGATGGTGGCCGCTGCGAAGCAGCGCGTCGAGAACCTGAGCGTCGAGGAGACGGCGCGCGAGCTCGAGCGCGGCGACGCGCTGCTCGTGGACATCCGCGAGCCCGGCG
>DATMJW010000058.1:0-3830 GCA_035553355.1 Gaiellaceae bacterium
GACGCGACGACGGCGTTCCTCGTCGAGCACCCGCCGCTCTCGGAGCCGCCGCCTCGCGCCGCAGGCGCGCCGTGGCGTGGCGGCTGGCGCCTCAACCTCCCCGTGGCGGCGCCGGCTCCACCCCCGGTCGTCGACGACGCCGCCCGCGACGGTGGCGCCGCCGGCGGCGAGAGCGCCCTCCGAGCCCCCATGCCCGGCACCGTCATCCGCGTCCACGTCACGGCGGGCGACCATGTCGAGGCGCGGCAGCCGCTGCTCGTGCTCGAGGCGATGAAGATGGAGACGCCCCTGACCGCGCCGTACGCGGCAACAGTCAAGGCGGTGCACGTCGAGGAGGGCGCCCGCGTCGCCGGGGGCACCGTCCTCGTCGAGCTCGAGACGGACTAGTCGGTCGCGACGGCCGCAGGAGACGGGTCCGCCGACCGAGCGAGGGCGCGCCCGCCGACCGCGAGCGTCGAGACCACGATCACGGCGCCGACCGCGAGCGTCAGGACGTCCTCGGACGTCGGCTTGAGCGCCATCGCCCCGACGACGAGCAGCAGAATCACCATCTCCATCCGCTGCACCGCGTTGATCCGCGCGATGTGACGACGCGCCGGCGCCGACTTCGGCCCGTGCTCGGCGATCGCCGCGGCGATCCGCTTCCCCTCGGGCTCCAGGAAGAGAACGCCCGTCAGGAACGACAACGCGTACCCGGCGAGCCCGAGGACGATCCAGAGGTCGCCGAACCCCCAGGGCCCGTCGATCGTGAGCAGGATCCCGAGGACGAGGACGGCGAGCGACGACGGGATGAAGAGCCGCTGCGCGAGCCACGCGGAGTTCCGCGCGAGGCGCTCGAGGAGGACGTCGTCGTCCGTCTGCAGACCGCGGTGGACGAGCAGGAGGATCAGAAAGCCGCCGCCGATCCAGAGGGTCGCGGCGAGGATGTGCAGGTAGAGAAGCGCCTCGTAGTAGGACATGGGCGACTTCTACTCCGCCCGCGCGGACATGACAAGGCTCAGAAGAGCTTCTGCAGCTTCATCGCCGCGCCCATGTCTCCCTTGATCTTGAGCTTGCCCGTCATGTAGGCGGTCGTCGGGTTGAGCTCGCCGCGCGTGATCGCGAGGAAGTTCTCCTCGGACGTCTGGATCGTCGTGTCGGCCTCGCCGGCGCCCTCCGTGACGGCGACCTTCCCGTCGTCGACCGCGACCACCCACTGCCCGGCGCCGTCGATGTCGAAGAGGTACGAGTTCGTCATCCCCGCCGTCCGCGACTCGTCGACGTTGGACTCGAGGGTGCTGAAGAACTCCTGGACGCTCTCTGCCATCGGTACCTCCTTTTGACCCGCTGTTCGACCGTTCGGGGCCGCGAGACTACCGGGTAGCATCCCGCCGCGCGATGGACTTCGACCTCACGCCCGAGCAGGAGCTCGTCCGGGACACCGCTCGCGCGTTCGCGCGCGACCGCGTGGCGCCCGTCGCGGAGGAGCTCGACCACGAGGGTCGGTTCCCGTACGAGCTCGTCGCGGAGCTCGCAGAGCTCGGGTTCATGGGGCTACCGATCCCGGAGGACTACGGCGGCGCAGGTGGAGACACGGTCTCCTACGCGCTCGCCGTCGAGGAGCTGACGCGCGTCGACTCGTCGGTTGCGATCACGGTCGCGGCGCACACGTCGCTCGGCACGATGCCGATCTACCTGTTCGGTACCGACGCGCAGAAGCAGGAGTGGCTGCCGCGTCTTGCATCCGGCGAGCGGCTCGCGGCGTTCGGGCTGACGGAGCCCGGCGCCGGTTCGGACGCCGGGAACACGCGCACGACGGCGGAGCTTCGGGACGGTCGCTGGATCGTCAACGGGTCGAAGATCTTCATCACCAACGCGGGGACCGACATCTCCGGGTGCGTCACGATCACGGCGCGAACGGGCGACGACGAGATCTCGAACCTGATCGTCCCGAACGGGACGGAGGGTTACGAGATCTCGCCGCCGATGAAGAAGCTCGGCTGGAAGGCGTCCGACACGCGCGAGCTCTCGTTCCGCGACTGCGCCGTGCCCGAGGGGAACCTGCTCGGCGCTCGCGGCGCCGGCTTCCGCCAGTTCATGGAGATCCTCGACGGCGGCCGGATCTCGGTCGCGGCGATGGGCGTCGGGTTGGCGCAGGGGGCGTACGACCTCGCGTATCGCTACGCGCAGGAGCGCGAGCAGTTCGGGCGCCCGATCTCGAAGTTCCAGGCGATCCAGTTCAAGCTCGCGGATCTCGCGACGGAGATCGAGGCGGGGCGTTCGCTCGTTCTGAAGGCGGCGTGGCTGAAGGATCGCGGGCGGCCGTTCGCGCGGGAGGCCGCGATGGCGAAGCTGTACACAGGCGAGCTCTCGAACCGGGCGGTGAACTGGTCGCTGCAGATCCACGGCGGGTACGGCTACATGGAGGAGTACGCGATCTCGCGGCTCTACCGCGACCAGAAGATCCTCGAGATCGGCGAGGGCACGAACGAGGTGCAGCGGATGGTGATCGCCCGGCACCTCGGCCTTTGAGCCAGGACATCGGCGCCTCGTCTGACGAGCGCTTGTGTTGTTTCAACACAAGCGTTCTGGGTGGTCGCGCGCAGTTGTTGCACTCTCGGCACGAACGGAACAGCTGCGCGGCGGCATCCTCGAGAGGTGCAGTTCGCAGCGCCCGCCTCCGATCCGCGCTACCTCGCGCTCGTCGTCGCACTCGACGATCCGGCGACGCCGATGGCGGAGACGTGGCGGCAGGTCGGGCGCGAGGCTCCGCGGCTCGGTCTGCCGCGACCGGGCTACCACATGATCCGCCTGCTCGTGCGATCCGCGCGCGCCGCAGCCGCGGCGAAGGAAGCGACGAAGGCGGCCGTCGTAGCCGTGCTCAAGGCGCTGCCGTCGCCGTACGTCGTCGACCTCCGCCGCGCGCTCAGCGAGCTCGCCGAGGCGTACGAGCACCAGAGGCTTGTGTTGAATCAACACAAGCCGCCGTAGCCGTCGGGCGGCCGCGGCGGCGTCAGGCGACGCGGATCCTCTCGACGATCGGGCTGTCCCGCAGCGCCGTCGTGCACCCTCCGACGGTGTAGAGAGCGCCGCCGGCGACGAACGCAGACAGTGCATGCCGCGTCACGACCGGCGTCGGCCCGTCCCGCCACTGCCCCGTGCGTGCGCTGTAGATCTGGTAGGTCGACTCCCAGACGGCGTGGATCTCGTCGCCCGCGACGGCGGCGCCGAGGAGCTCCATCGGCCGCGGCATCGGCGGGCCGGACCGCCACCGCTCGCTGCGCGGGTCGAGGATCCAGACCTCGTGCAGCACCTCCTCGCCGCGGCGCCCGCCGATCAGCCACACCTCCCCGCGGAAGAGGACGACCGCGAAGGCGTGGTTTGGGCGCGGGAGCGGCGCGGTCTCTCGCCAGACGTCGCGCCGCGGCTCGTAGACGAGCACCTCGCGCAACTCGCGCCCGTCGCGATAGCCGCCGAAGACCCAGACGTCGTCGCCGACGGCGAGCGCCGAGTGGTTGAACCGCGGCGACGGCAACGGCGCCCGCGGCGCCCACTTCGCTCCGTCCCACGCCCAGACCGCGTCCGTGTTTCCGTCGGGCGTCGTGCCGCCGATGACGTAGATCGTCCCCCCGACGGCCGCCGCGGCGGCGGCACGCGTCGGATCGGGCAGCTGCCTCAGCGTCTCCCACCTGTCCTCCCCGACGAGGTAGCGCGTGAACGTCGCGAGCGGCCGTCCAGTCTCCCCCACCATGCCGCCGGCCGTGTAGATCGTGTTGCCGACCTGCGTCGCCGCGATGTAGCTGCGGCGCTGGGACATCGACGCGGCCCGCTCCCACTCGCGCGCCTCGGCC